>DATLZT010000091.1:0-2487 GCA_035573835.1 Gemmatimonadales bacterium | reverse complement strand
ACGGGGGAAGAGCGCCGGCTCGAGCTCGCCGCGGGCCCAGCGCTCCACCCGATCCGCATAACGAGGACTCGCCGGGTTCCCCGACTGGCCCCCGGGATAGATGGTCCATCCCCGGACCTCGGGGCCCAGTTCGACCACCATCCGCCAGCTCGCCCCGTGGCCGCCGGCGCCGACCAGCGGGTTGAGCGTGCCGGGCCCCCCGGGGATCGGGATCGAGGGAATCGAGAACTCCGGGAGCCGGAGCAGGTGGGTGAGGCGCTGGGTGCGGATCCGGCCCCAGGCCCACCGCCCGGAGCCGGGCGGGCCGTACCGCGCGCGGGCGGTGCGGTAGGCCGCCTCGAGGCTCGCCCGCAGGATGTCGTCCCGCGTCTCCCGCCGGCTCGGGGTGGCCCGCACGTCCCACCATTCGCTGGCGGGCTCGTCGAGCAGCGCCGCCAGCAGCGCGTCACGGGGGGTGGCGAGTCGGGCGGCGCGGCCCCGGCCGCCGAGGTCGAGCTCGTCCCAGGTCCGCCGCGCCAGCTCCTCCATCGCGAGCTCGAAGAGGATCGCGCGGCGGTCGGCGGGGGTGTAACGCCGGTCCCATTGGGCGAGGAGCCGCGCCGCCTCGCCGGTCGAGGCGGCGAGGAAGGCGGGCACGAACCGGTCGGCGCGGGCGCTGCCGGGATCGGTCTGGTAGCGCCGCATCGCGGCGACCGTCACCGCGCTGTCGGCCCGGAGCAGGGCGTTGATGCGGAGCGCACGCCAGGGCGAGGGCCAATCGGCGCCGAGGTAGGTCGCGTCGACCCGGGGATCGACCGGCTGCTGGTTGGCGGAGGCGAGATAACCCTGCGCCGGGTTGCGGCTCCGGGGGTAACGCTCGACCGGCAGATAGCCGATCCAGTCGCTGGCGCCGGTGCTGCCGTCCCACACCACCAGGCCCGGGCCGCTGTCGGGCCGGATGGGGACGAGGCCGGTACTCCGGATCGCGATGTTCCCCTCGCGATCGGCCACCAGCCCGTTCTGGGCCGGGGCGTGGAGCCGGGCGGTCGCCTCGAGCCATTCGTCGACCCCGCCGGCCCGGTTGGCCTCGAGGAGCGCCTCCTCCGACGGGATGGAGTCGAGCACGGTCCAGCGGATCGAGAGCCAGCCGGATCCGTGGCGCCGCATCGGGCCGCGGTGCGTGAAGTACACCGTGTCGGTCGCGAGCAGCTCCCCCCGGCGGCCGCGGTACTCCTCGATCCGGCGGCGGAGCGGGCGCCACGAGCCGTCCAGCAAGTAGCGGCCGGGGCGCTCGGGGTCGTCCACCGTCTCCACGTAGTAGTCGAGGGCGTCGGTCTCGGCGTTGGTGAAGCTCCACGCCACCTCGCGGTTGAAGCCGATCACCACCCCGGGGAGCCCCGGGATGGTGGCGCCGTAGACGTCGAGCTCGCCCGGCACCACCAGGTGGACCTCGTACCAGACCGAGGGCAAGGTGAGCTCGAGGTGCGGGTCGCCGGCGAGGAGCGCGTGGCCCCGGGCGGTGCGCTCGGGCGCCACCGCCCAGTTGTTGCTCCCCAGCTCGACCGGGTCGATCCGCTCCGGCGGCATGGGCCCGCTCCAGCCGGCCGCGAGCGACGCCGGGTGGGCGCCTCGACGTCGGCCCCCGCCCCGGGCCCGTTGGTGGTCGGGCGTCGTGTCGTCCTCCACCGGGACGATCGGCTCCTGGATCGGGCTGTTCACCGGGAAGAGTCGCTCCGCCGCGGCCGGCCCCAGCCGCCGGGCCACGGCGGCCCGCGTGAGCTCCAGATCGCTTCGCGCCAGGGTCCACCCCATCCGCTTGAGCACGTAGAAGGTGTGCACTGGCTCCCAGCGCATCGGCCGGGCGTCGAGGAGCCGGTACTCGAGCGGGAGGCCGGCGGCGCGGAGCGTCGCGATCCAGGCGTTCACGCCGTCGGCATACGCCTCGGCCGCCTGGACCGCCCGCGACCGCGCCCCGGCGCGCGCCACCGTCCGCTCCGCGGCCCAGGCCAGGGCGTAGGCGCGCTGCTCGCGGTCCGCCTCGAGCGCGGCCGGGCCCACCAGCTCGGTGAGGCGCCCCGCGGTGGCGCGGGTCTGCAGCTCGAGCTGGAAGAGCCGGTCGCGGGCGACGACGTAGCCGAGGGCTCGGTAGGCGTCCGCCGCGCTCCGGGCGAAGATGTGGGGCACCCCGCGGTCGTCGTAGACGATCCCGACCGGCGCCCGGAGGCCGCGTACCACGCCCGGGCGGCTCGCCGCGGCGTGCGCCGCGGCGGTCCAGACGCCGTGCGCGGGGTCGAGGAAGGGGCCTAGCGGGGGGAGCGGGCCGAGGGGGCGCGCGGCCAGGTAGAGGGCGGCAACCAGCACCGCCCCGGCGATCGCGGCTCGGGTCATGGACGAACGTGAACGAACCTTCACGGTGGATTCAACGGGGCCTCCGGGGGCGCCGACGAGATTCCCCTCACCCACAGGGAGAGTCCATGACCACGCCCGTTGCTTCGACCGCCCGCGCCG
>DATLZT010000090.1:0-20262 GCA_035573835.1 Gemmatimonadales bacterium | reverse complement strand
AGACGTTCCCGGCCTCGCTCTTGCCGAACTTGGCGCCTCCCGCCGTGGTGAGCAGCGGAAAGACCAGGCCGTGCACCTGCGCGCCTTCCCGGCGGGCGATGAGCTCGGCGCCGGCCGTGATGTTTCCCCACTGGTCGCTGCCGCCCATCTGGAGTTCGCACCGCTCGGTCTTCCAGAGGTGCCAGAAATCGTAGGCCTGCACCAGCATGTAGCTGAACTCGGTGTAGGAGATGCCCGAGTCCAGCCGGCTCTTCACCGCTTCCTTTTGCAGCATGTAGCTCAGCGTGAAGTGCTTGCCCACGTCGCGGAGGAAGTCCATCAGCCGGAGCGGGCGCAGCCATTCCGCGTTGTTCCGCATCCGGGCCGCGGTCTTCCCCTCGAAGCTCAGAAACCGTTCGAGCTGGGCCCGGATGCGGTCGGCGTTCCGGTCGATCGCCTCCACGGGGAGGACCGGGCGCTCGGTGCGTTTCCCGCTCGGGTCGCCGACCATCGCGGTCCCCCCGCCCACCAGCACGATCGGCGTCCCGCCCAGGCGCTGGAGCCAGGCGAGTCCCATGACGGGCACCAGGTTTCCGACGTGCAGGGAGTCGGCCGTGGGGTCGAAGCCCACGTAGGCGGTGATGGGTCCCTGCCGGAGCCGTTCGGCGAGTCCCGGGGTCGCGTCATGCACCAGGCCGCGGGCGGTCAATTCGTCGAGCAGGGTCGGCTGCGCCATGGCGCGGAAGCTTAGGGAAGGACCGAAGGGCGGGCAAGACAACGCCGGCCGCCTCCGTCGCGGGCCGCCCCGCTTCGACATCGGGCGCCACCCGCCTAGATTGCGGGCATGGCCCCGCTCGTGAGCACGGTCCTGCGCTGGTGGTACACCCCTCGGATCCGCAGCAACGCCATCACCGCCGGGCTCGCGGTCGCGATGCTGGGTGCGGGAGTCGGGGTGGGCGCCTGGACCCGGGCCTGCGCGGCCAATGCCTGCCCTTCGATCGCCAAGCTGGGGCAGGGGTACGATCCGGACCAGGCCTCGAAGGTCTTCGCAGCCGACGGCCGCCTCATCACCGACCTGGGACTCGAACGGCGCACCGTCGTCTCGCTCGATCAGATCTCGCCCGCCGCGATCGCCGCGTTCGTCGTCACCGAGGACAAGCGCTTCTTCCGGCACCGGGGGGTGGACTGGCTCCGGGTGCTGGGCGCGCTCAAGGCCAACGTCCTGAGCGGGGGGATTTCGCAGGGCTTCTCCACCATCACCATGCAGCTCGCCCGGAACCTCTTCCCCGAGGACATCTCGGGCCAGGACCGCACCATCAAGCGGAAGCTCCGCGAGATGCACGTGGCCTTCGAGCTGGAGGGGAGCTTCGACAAGGGGCGGATCCTCGAGCTCTACCTGAACCAGATCAACATGGGGAACGGAGCCTACGGCATCGAGGCCGCGGCCCAGCGCTATTTCGGGAAGACCGCGCGCGAGCTCAACGTGGCCGAGGCGGCGACCCTCGCCGCGATCCCCAAGGCGCCGACCAAGTTCAACCCCCGGCGCAACCCCCACTACTCGGTGCAGCGCCGCAACCTGATCCTCCAGCTCATGGCCGACGAGGGCCTCCTCACCCAGGTCGAGGCCGAGCGGTGGAAGGCGTACCCGCTGCTGCTCTCGTCGCGGTCGGACCTGAGCGAGGTGGCCCCGTACTTCGTGGAGTATGTGCGGCAGCAGCTCGCCACCCGGTTCGGGTCCGACCTCTACACCGGCGGGCTCCGGGTCTACACGACGATCGACCTCGAGGCGCAGCAGGCGGCGGAGCGGGCCCTGCTCCGGCAGCTCGAGGAGATCGAGCGCGGCGCCTACGGCAAGTACCCCCGTCCGAGCTACGCCGACTATCTGGAGAAGCGGTCGGACGAGGCGCCGCCGCCGGTGAACTCGCCCTATCTCCAGGGGGCGGTGGTCATCATCGAGGCCCGGACCGGGAAGGTCCTCGCGATGGTGGGCGGCCGCGACTTCAACGAGAGCAAGTACAACCGCGCCGTCCAGGCCACCCGCCAGCCCGGCTCCGTCTTCAAGCCCTTCGTGTACACGGCGGCGCTCCGCGCCGGCTATCCCTGGTCCACGGTCCTGGTGGACGACCCGATCAGCGTGGAACAGATCCCGGGCGATCCCCCCTGGGAGCCGCAGAACTACGACAACCGCTTCGAAGGCCCGATGACGCTCCGGCGGGCGCTGTTCGAGTCGCGCAACATCCCCGCCATCAAGCTCGGCATGGAGATCGGCCCCCAGGCGGTGATCGGGGAGGCCCGGCGGTTCGGCCTCACGACCGACCTGCCGCCCTATCCCTCGCTCTACATCGGGTCCGCGGCGGTCTATCCGCTGGAGATCGTCTCCGCCTTCAGCGCCTTCGCCACCATGGGGATCCGGACCACGCCCTACGCGATCGAACGGGTCGAGGACCGCAACGGGCGGGTGCTCTGGGCCCCGAAGCCCCGGACCGAGGCGGTCATGGATTCCGCGCTCGCCTGGCTGATCCTGGACGGGCTGCGGGACGTGGTGCGGCGCGGGACGGCGGCCGGCGCGGTGGGGTCGAAGTTCCCCTTGCCGGCGGGCGGCAAGACCGGTACGACCAACGATTACACCGACGTGTGGTACGTGGGCTTCACGCCCGACCTCGTCGGCGGCATCTGGATCGGGATGGACAAACCCGAGCGGATCATGGACAACGCGCAGGGAGGCCGCCTGGCGGCGCCGGTCTGGACCGCGATGATGACCGAGATCTACCAGCGGCGGCCGGCGCCCGCCCCCTGGCCTCGCCCCGAGGGGCTCACGTTCGTCGAGATTGACCGGGGGACGGGCTACCGGTTCACGCCGTTCTGTCCCCGAGACTCGCTCTTCGTCGAGTCGTTTCTGCCGGGGACCGAGCCCCGGGATCTCTGCCCGGTGCACTGCCAGCTCTGCGGCACCGGAAGCCCGCTCCAGGGAAACCCGCCGCATCCCTGACCTGGCCATGCGGCGCTACCAGGCGCGCTGGCTCGTCCCGATCGAGGGGCCGCCCGTCGAGCGAGGCGCGGTGCTGATCGGGAGCGACGGCCGGATCGCGGCCGCGGGCGACGCCTCGCGAGTTCCGAGTCCGCCCGGGGTGGCGGCGGTGGATCTCGAGGAGGCCGCACTCCTCCCCGGCCTGGTGAACGCGCACACCCACCTCGAGCTCACCGGGTTCGAGGGCCGGAACGACGAACCCGACTTTCCCGCCTGGATCCGGCGGATCGTCGCGCTCAAGGCCGGGCGCAGCCCCGGGGAGTATCGCGCCGCAGCCCGGCAGGGGCTCCGGGACTGCTGGGCGGGCGGGGTCACCACGGTGGCCGACACCGGCGACTCGGGGGCCGTGATCGCCGCGCTCGCCGAGCTGGGCGGGAGCGGGATTGCCTATCACGAGGTCTTCGGGCCCGAGCCGGCCGCGGCGGAGGCGCGCTTCGCGGCCCTGGTGCGCCAGGTGGAGGAGCTGCGGCGGTTCGAGGGGCCGCGAGTCCGCCTCGGCGTGTCCCCCCACGCGCCCTACAGCGTGAGCGGGCCGCTCTATCGCCGGGTCGGGGCGTGGGCCCGGGAGCAGGGGCTCCCGGTGGCGGTGCACCTCGCCGAGTCGGTGGAGGAGTCCCGGCTCCTGGAGCGCGGCACCGGCGGCTTCGCGCAGGCCTGGCAGGCCCGGGGGATCCCGCTCCCGGACGCGGCCTGTTCGCCCGTGGTCTGGCTCGACCGCCACGGGGTCCTGGGTCCCCGGACGCTCTGTATCCACCTGGTGCAGGCCGGGCCCGCCGATCTCGACCTGGTGGCGGCGCGGGGAGCGGCGATCGCGCACTGCCCCCGTTCCAACCGCCGCCACGGCCACGGGACGGCCCCGCTCGGCGCCATGCTCGAGCGGGGCCTCCGGGTCGGGGTCGGGACCGACTCGGTGGCGAGCGTCGCTCCGCTCGATCTCATGGCGGACCTGGCCGCGGCCCGGCGGCTGGCCAACCTGGGGGCCGAGCGCGCGCTCCGGCTGGTGACGCTCGAGGCCGCGGAGGCCCTGGGCCTCGGGACCGAGATCGGGTCGCTCCGCCCCGGCAAATGGGGCGACCTCGCGGCGTTCCGCCTCCCCGGCCCGGTTGACTCGGCACGCCTGGCGGATACCCTTGTGTCGCGCACGCGGGCCGATGTAGTGCTCACGGTACTGGGCGGGCGGGAAGTGTGGCGCGCCGGAGACGGGAGCGCGAGGCCGGAGTGAGGGCGCGGAAGGCGAAGCCGCGCGTCCCTCCCGGGCCAGCGCCCGATGCCGCCACCCGCCGCCCCATACCCGACACCGACATGAAACTCCAACGCCACGCCGCCATTCTCCGTATCGTCCGGGACCGCAAGATCCAGAGCCAGGATGAGCTGCGCGAGGCCCTGGCGGCGGAGAACATCGTCGTGACGCAGGCCACGCTCTCGCGCGACATCCGGGAACTGGGTCTCGCCAAGCTGGTGGACCCCGAGGGGGGGTCCTACTACGCCAATCCGCACGAAGGCTCTCTCAGGCCGGACCTGGGCCAGGTGCTGCCCACGCTCATGGTGAGCATCGAAGGCACCGGGCCGCTCATCGTCATCAAGACCGCCACGGGGGGGGCTCCGGCGGTGGCGGCGGCCCTGGATCAGGCGGGGTGGCGGGAGATCATCGGCACGCTCGCGGGCGACGACACCCTGCTGGTCGTGGCCCGGAACCCCCGGCAGCGCCAGGTGGTGGAGGCGCGGCTCGCCGCCCTCGCCCGGTAGCCGGTTTGCTTGCCCCCGTTGCGGGGCGCCGTTACGATTGAAGGATGCGGTGCCTGGCTCTGAATGCCTCGTTCGAGCCCCTCACCATGGTCCCGGTGCGCCGGGCGCTCCGGCTGGTCATCGAGGGGAAGGCGGAAATCGTGGAAGCGGAGGGAGCGGACGTGGTGCGAAGCGCGCGCCTCGTCCTGCCCAGACCGGCGATCATCCGCCTGATGAAGTTCGTGCACGTGCCGCGCCGGTTCCGCCGCCAGGTTACCAACACCTTCCTGTTCGCCCGCGATCACTACCGCTGCCAGTACTGCCACCGGTCGCAGGTGGAGCTGAAGCCGCGCGAGTGCCTCACGCGCGACCACCTGGTGCCGCTCTCCCGGGGCGGGACCAACGACTGGACCAACGTGGTCACGGCGTGCAGCACCTGCAACACCCGCAAGGGCAACCAGCTTCCCTCGGAGTGCGGGATGTATCCCTACTCGCACCCGCGCGAGCCGCACTTCGTGCACCTGGCGTGGGCGGTGCGCCGCCTCACGACCACCCAGGCCAAGTACATCCGCCTCTTCTACGGCGAGGAGGCGCTCCGGGCCCTGGGTGGGGTGGTCGAGGGCGCGGCCGCGGCTACCGCACGGTAAACGGCTCCGACCTCGCCGAGAGCTTGAGCGTGGGCAGGCCCGCCAGCCGGAGCACCAGGCGGCGGGCGCTCTGCCCCAGGCTGCCGCCGCCCTCGCCCACCGCCTGGAGCTCGCCCCGGAACACCCGCTCGATCTCTTCCAGATCGGACTCCGCGAGCGCGCTCACCTCCAGGCTCGCCACGTAGTAGTACTGGCCGGGGGCCGTGGGGGCGAGGCGGATGTCGTACCACACGCCGAGCGCCTCGGCCAGCGCGCCGGCCGTGCCGAGCCGGCGCGCCACCCGGCCCCGGCGATGGAGCTGGATCACCGTGAACTGGTCCAGCAGCGGCTCGTGCCGGACCAGCACGTTCCACTCGTACTGCTGGTCCAGCGCGTCCAGCCAGGCATCGCGCGAGCGCCACAGCTCGAGCCGGTAGCGCAGCCGGACCGGGAGTCCCTGCCGGAGGGCGCCGAGCCAGGGCGTCTCGCCGAGCAGATTGACGGCGCGAACCATCGGGAAGCGGCGCCCGGTGGGGGCGGTGTCGGGGGTGATGGCGAGTTCGAGGCGGGCGGCTCCGGCATCCTGGGCGGCCAGCGCCGGGGCCCAGGCCGCCGCGCAGAGAAGGCCGAGCACCGCGCCGCATACCGGGCCGCTCACCGCCCACCTCGTACCGGTCAGCCTCAGAACCGCCGTCCCAGCCGCAGATAGAAACGCAGGGCCTCGCCGTCGGTGACGGCCTTGGCCAGATAGCCCGCGATCCAGCCCGCATCGATCCCGAGGCCCACGTCCGCTTTCCACTCCCCGATGGTGGGGATCCGATCGCTCGGCACCCGCCCGGGCCCCTGGCCCGCGAGCCACGCGGTCCCGCTGTTGCCCAGGATCACGAGTTCCGCGTCGTGAATACCGACGAACCGGCTGTACTCGGGGTGGTTCCGGTCCCGGACCGTGGTCCCGAGGCGGAGCCCTAGCCGGTGCCGGAACTCCGCCTGAACCACGAGCGAGCGGTCGCAGAGGGCGGGCTCGGCCGGGTCGCGGAATCGGGCCGGCGCGCAGGCGAGGGCGCGGAAGGGATAGCCGGGGAGGAGATCCACCCCGCCCAGCGAAAGCCGCCGCTGGACCGGTAGCGGGTCGCCCGCCAGCCAGCCGCCGGCCCAGAGCCGGAGGTTGAGCCGCGCGTCCGCCGAGAGCCGGTTGTAGCGCCTGAGGTCCAGGGTGAAGCGGCTGTACCCGTAGTCGCCGGCCGGGATCGGCCGGCGCACCGCGGTGGGGAGCGCCACGGGGGCCACGTCGTCGCTGCTCGCGTGCTCGACCCCGCCGCGGAGCCACCAGCCCGAGGTGGGCTCGTCCCGGGAGTTGCGCCCGTCGTACTCCGCCGCCACGCCGGCGATCGTGTAGTGCCCGTCGTCAATGAGCGGATTGGGCCGCCAGGCCTCGCCGTTCCGGAACAGGCTCCAGGGATCGTTGGCCCGCACCGAACCCTGCTTCTCGTACCGCAGCGTCCCGTCCAGCCGGAGCCGCCGGGTGGCGTAGGCCGAGAGCGTGCCGGCCACGCCCTCGCTGCTGAAGTAGTCGCGGTTGTCCCGGTGGAAAAAGAAGGCGTTCCAGCCGATCTCGTCCCGGGGGAGGGGGTGCTCCTCGATCCCCGCGATGACGCTGTAGACCCGCACGCCGAGGCCGAACCCCCGGGGCGGGGCGATGCGCCAGTCGGTGCGCACGAGCCAGCCGAGATCCCGCCGGAAGGGCGACGGGTCGCCCGCCGTCCGGAGGATCCCCCGCGCGTCGAGCCGCCCGGTGAGATCGGCGGCGGGGCGCCAGTCCACCGCGGCCCCGAAGACGATCGGCAGCCCCTCCACCCGGTTGTACGTCTGGCCGGTGCTGAGGAGCAGCGTGGCGCCCAGGTTCCCGGACTGGAACGTTTTCTCGGCGGTCGCGAGCTCGCCGATCGGCCGCCGCCGCTCCCGGATGGCCAGCGTGCCGTCCGGCTGGCGCGCCACCGGGGCGGCGTCCCAGTACACCCTGGCCTCGCCATCGTGCCTGCCGCCGGGCTCTACCCGGAGCCGCCCGCCCGCCACGAGGATGTCCCCGCGCACCACGCCGCCGGGTTCGATGACGAGGTCGCCGTTCACGATGACGAGCCGGCCGTCCACTTCGCCGGCGACATGGGTGATGCCGCGGAAGGCGGCGATCGTGCCGCCCAGGCGGGCGCCGCGGGGGAGCGCGATGCCGCCGGGGAGGCGCAGCGTGAGCGAGTCGTTGTACACCTGCAGCAACTCGCCCAGCACCTCCGCCGGGAGCCCGAGCGCCGCCGAATCGCCGGCCGGCGCGTTGGGGTCAATGACGATGACGGAATCCTGGGCGCGGAGCGGCCCGGGCGAGAGCGCGAGCGCCAGAAGGAGCAGGAGCGGGCCAGCCAGGCCGGGGACCGGGGTCGCCAGGGCGCCCGGCTGCGGCCTCGCGCTCTCCCGCGCCTCGCGTCTCGCGGGCCTCCAGGGTCTACTCACGCCCCACCCCCCGCGGCACCAACCCGAGCCGTTTCATCCGGCGATAGAGATTGGCCCGGTCGGTCCGGAGCAGGCGGGCGGCCTCGGTCACGTTCCCGCCGGCTCGCCCCAGCGCGTCGGCGATCAGGCTCCGCTCGTACTGGTCCAGCGCCTCGGCGAGCGGAAGGTCGCCGGCCCGCGCCTCCGTGCCTGCCTGGCGGCGGGGTAGCACCAGCTTGACCCCCTCCTCGTCCACCACGTCGCCGCAGAGAATGCCGAGCCGCTCGACGACGTTGGCGAGTTCGCGAATGTTGCCCGGCCAGTGGTAGCTGCGGAGCAGCGCCAGGGCTTCGGGGGTGTAGCGCTGCGGGTGACCGGGGCGGACCCGGGCGGCGAGATGGCTCACCAGGAGCGGGAGGTCCTCCAGGCGCTGCCGGAGGGGCGGGAGGTGGATCGGGAAGATATTGAGCCGGAAAAAGAGGTCCTCCCGGAAGGCGCCGGTGCTCACCGCGTGGTCCAGCCGCCGGTTGGTGGCGGCGATCACCCGCACGTCCACCTGGGTGGGTTGTTCCGCGCCGAGGCGCTGGAGCACCCCCGTCTCCAGGGTGCGGAGCAGCTTCGCCTGCGCCTCGTGGTTGAGGTCGCCCACCTCGTCGAGGAAGAGGGTCCCGCCGTCCGCCAGTTCGAAGCGGCCCAGCCGCCGCTCGGCGGCGCCGGTGAAGGCGCCGCGTTCGTGGCCGAACATCTCGGATTCGACCAGTTCCCGCGGGATGGCGGCGCAGTTCACCGTGACGAACGGCCCCCGGGCCCGCCGGCTGGCGCGGTGGATCGCCGCCGCGACCAGCTCCTTGCCGGTGCCCGACTCGCCGGTGACGAGCACCCGGGCCTCGGTGGGCGCCACCTGGGCGATGAGCTGGCGCACCTGCGCCAGCGCGGCGCTCTGGCCCACCATCTCGTCGCGCTCGGCGAGCTGCTCGCGCAGGGCGCGGTTTTCCGACCGGGTCCGCCCCAGCTCGATCGCGGACCGGAGGGTGACGATGACGGTCTCGGGGGCGAGGGGTTTCTCCAGGAACTGGAAGGCGCCGAGCCGGGCCGCGCGCACCGCGTCGGCGAGCTGCGCCTTGCCGCTCATCATCACGACCGGCGTCGGGAGGCCGCGGTCCCGGATCCGGCGCAGGGTCTCGAGGCCGTCCGGTCCGGGCGGCATCAGGAAGTCGAGGAGAATCGCGTCGGGTTCGGACCGGTCCAGCGCGAGCAGGGCGGCCTCGCCGCTCCCCGCCTCCTCCACGGCGAACCCCTCGCTCTTGAGCAGCGCGGCGAGCATGCGCCGGATGTTGGCTTCGTCGTCGACGACGAGGACGCGGGGCGGCATCAGGAAGAAGATAGCGACGGCGCGGGGAGCGTCACCACGAAGGTGGCGCCGCCGGCCGGTCCCGGCTCGTAGCGGATCGCGCCGCCGTGCGCCTCGACCGTTTGCTTGACCAGCGCCAGGCCCAGCCCAGTCCCGCCCGGCTTGCCGGTGACGTAGGGTTCGAAGAGCCGGCCCGCGATGGCGGGCGGCACGCCGGGGCCGTGGTCGGTGAGGCGGACCTCGACGCCCGGCCCGGCCGCTGTCAGGCGCACCTCGATCTCGCCCCGGCCCTCGCAGGCCTCGACGGCGTTCCGCAGCAGATTGCTGAACGCCCGGCGGAGCGGCTCGTAATGCCCCACGACGCGGGGCGCGCGGGGATCGAGCTCGAGCCGCGCCGTCATGCCCGGCGGCAGGGTGGTCCGGGCCAGCTCGGCCAGCAGTTCGCCCAGGTCCACCTCCGCCGCGGGACCCTCGGGGAGACGCCCCAGCTCGGTGAACTCCCGCGCGAGCTGTTCCAGACGCCCGGCCTCCGCCTGGAGCACCTCCAGCGGCTCGCGCTCGGCCGGGGTCGCCGTCCGGGCGAGCTGCGAGACCGCGAACCGGATCGGGGTGAGCGGGTTCTTCATCTCGTGCGCCACCCGCCGCGCCATCTCTCGGAACGCCGCGAGCCGTTCCGCCTCCAGCCGGCGGTCGCGCGCCTCGGCGAGCCCCGCGGCCATCTCGCGCAGCGCCTGCCGCAGCGCGGCGAACTCCGGCGCGCCGCGTTCCGGCTCGTCAGGCGGCAGCGGCTCCTCCCGGCGAATGTGGCCGGTCCAGCGGATCAGCTCCTCGATCGGCCGGCTCAACTGCCGGGACAGGTAGTCGCCCAGGCGGACCGAGCCGAACAGCACGATGGCCGCGAGCCCCAGAATGAGCGCCGCCAGGCCAGCCGAGTAGTACCGGGCGTAGGTCTCCGCCCGCTGCACCCGGCGGAGCGCGTCGTTGAGTGCCTGGGCGTGCGCCGCCAGAGCCCGCCGCTCCGCCTGGCTCAGCCGGGTGGAATCCACCGTCTCGACCAGCATGCGCCCGGTGCGCGCCACGTCCTCGATCGCCACCCGGGCGGCGGTGCCGGGGTTGGCGTTGCGCACCACCAGCGCGAGGCCCACCAGCGCGGCCGCCGTCGGCACGGCGCCGAGCGCGATCAGCGCGAGGAGGATGCGGTTCCGGAACGAGAGCGACACGGGCTAGCGGCGAGCGACGGCTGACGGCTGGCGGGTGACGGCCCGCCCGGGACGGGGCCCGAGGTGCTCCGCCCTGGCCCCGATCGTCCCCGCGCTCCATCCCGCGAGCAGGCCCACCCCGGTCCCGGCCCACTCCACCGGCGTCACCTGGGGCAACCCGAGGAGGGCCGGGACAGCGGCGAGACCGCCCAGCGCGGCGAGGGCCACGAGGCCGGACCACAACCCCGGCCGGAAGCCGCGAGCGGACCAGTAGCCGACCGGGAAGAGCAGCCCGCCCAGCCAGAGCGCCGAGAGCCACGGGGTGCCGGGACCCAGGGCATACTCGAACGGCAGCAGGGAGGTCCATCCCCACCCCACGCTGAAGGGGATGGTCCGCTCCACCACGCCCGATCCGGACTCCGCGCGGAGGACATACCGGCGGTGGACGATGCCCGCGCGCAGCGTGAGGGGACTCCCCGGGTGCAGGCCGGGCGGCGGTGGCAGCTCCACCACCTGGCCTTTCAGCCGGGCCACCGCCATCCCGTTGGTGGCGCGGAACTGAAAGCCACGAGGCGATTGCGTGATCGCCAGGATCAGGTCCTGGTGCTCGCTGTAGAGCGAGAGGATCGGCGCGGGCCGGGTGACCGGCGGGCCGGCGGTTCCGCGCACCGTCACCAGAAAACTGTCGGAGGTGAGGGCATCCCGCAAAACCTCGGTGAAGGGGAGCGGGCCGTCCAGCACCTCGCGGTCGTTCACCCGGGCGGCGAGCACGGTCCCGCGGAACAGGTCCATGCCCCCCAGGTCGTGGGCCCAGAGCGCATGGTAGACGTCGGTCACCAGGCGCGGGCGGAGCGCGAGCCCGGTGGCCCCGAGGACGGCGAGCCAGGCCGCGAGCGTACCCAGGGCGAGCGCCCGGCTCCGGCGGCTGCCGGGGAGGACCAGGCTCCGCCAGCCCCGGGCCAGCCGGACCCCGAGCCAGGCACCGGCCAGATTGGACAGGATATCGCTCACGCTGGCGTCCCGGCCCGGCAGCCAGGCGAGCTGGGAGAGCTCGATCGCCACCGTGAGAACCAGCGCCGCGGCGAGGGCGTTCCGCGCGGAGGTCCACTGCCGGAGCGACCAGCCTAACGGCAGGAAGAGCAGGACGTTCTGGATCACGTCCCGCACCCCCTCGCCTCCGCAGCCGAACAGGCAGAACGACCGCACCCGGGAGGCCGTCTCCGCCGCCTGCGGGTCAGGCCAGATCGTGAGCCGGAGAATCGCGGCGAGCAGCAGCGTGCTGTGGAGGATTCCCCAGCGGAAGGGGCGGGTCATCGGGCGGCCTGCGGGCCGGCTTGCGAAAGTGGCATCATATCTGCACTATGCATCGCTTCATCGTGCGCATCCCTCTTCCTCTCACGGACCCTGCATGACGACCGCCGATCGAGGGCCGGTGCGGCGGCGCGGGCCGTTCCTCGCCTGCCTGCTCGTCCTGGCCGCCGCCCCCGCGCGCGCCCAGAGCCTGACAGCGGGGGCGGTCGAGGGCGAAGTGGTGCTGCCGGACGGGACGCCGGTGCCGCAGGTCTCCCTCACCCTGACCGAGGCCGCCAGCGGCGCGAGCCTGGGGTTCCGGAGCGACCTGCGGGGCCGGTTCGGCCTCCAGCCGGTGGCGCCGGGAAGCTACATCCTTCTGGCCGAACGGGCCGGGTACCAGCCGGTGCGCTACCGCGGGGTCCGGGTGGTGGGGGGGGAGCGCACCGTGCTCCGGGTCGAGATCACCCGCCGGCCCCCGCCCATCACCCAGGTGGACGAGCGCGAGGCCGCGGACCAGCGGCTGGTGCCGGCCACCCCGCGGGCCGGCCAGGTGCTGGTCGGCCGCGAGCTCGAGTGGCCCAACCCCACGTTCGACCTGGCCGAACTCGGGCGCAACAGCGTCCTCGCCACACCCCCGCGCGACGGCCGCCCCGGCTTCACCCTGGCGAGCGCGGGCCTGCCGCAGGGGGGAAGCCGGCTCCTGGTGGACGGGCTCCCGGCCACCTGGATGCGGCACCCGGGGGTGGGGCCCGATCCGGCGGGCGCGCCGGTGTTTCCCACCTCGCTGCTCGAGCAGGTCCAGCTCCTGAGCCAGGTGGCGGACGTCGAGGGCCCGAGCGCCGGCGGGCTCGTCCTCAACGCGTTCGGCCGCCGCGGCACCGAGCGGTTTCGCTTCGAACCGTTCGTGGCCGTGAGCGGGAAGCCCGGGATCCCCGCGGTCCAGAACCCGGCGGACTCCTCGGCGACCTCGCTCTGGGCCGGTGCCACGCTGGGCGGAGCCCTGATCCCCGACAAGGCCCGGTTCCTCGCGGGCTTTCACTACCAGGACCTCGAGACCCCGGCGGCGCGGCCCTGGGAGCGCGACAGCGGGCTCCTGGGCGGTGCCCCGGTGCCCCTGGCGGCCACGCTCGAACAGGTGGCGGCGGACAGCTTCGGCGCGAGCGGGCTCGCGCGCTTCACCCGGCCGCCGGTCCGGCGCTGGCGGGGGGGGGCGGGAGGGGTGCGCGTGGACTGGCAACTGTCCCCGGCCGTCGCCCTGCTCACCCGCGCCAATCTCGCCCGCTGGAACGAGCGCTCGACGCTGGTGGGAGAGGACCCGGGGAACGGCGCCGAAACCGACCTCGAAGGGCGCGAGTTCTCGGGCGGCGCGGTGCTGGCCTCGAGCTGGCGCAACGGCACCTCCAACGAACTCCGGCTGGGATACCGCCGCGCCCGGCGCGACTGGTCGGGCCCCAACCTGCCGGCGACCCTGATCGTGGGAGACGGGATCGCGGTGGGCCGGTCGCCGCTCGCCCCCGCTCGCTTCGAACGCAACGCCTGGGACGTCGTGGAGTCGTTCAGCTACCAGTTCGGCCGCGCCCGCCAGCACCTGTTCAAGATCGGCGCCTCGTGGTCGCGGACCTCGTGGAGCCAGGACTACCTCTACGGGCGCGGCGGGATCTTCGCCTTCGGCGACCTCGAGCGCTTCGCCGCCGGCTCCGGCACCTTCTGGGAGGCGAGCGAGCCGAGCGGCGAGGCCGCGTTCCGGTACACCGAACTCGGGCTCTTCGGGCAGCTCGTCTGGCAGCCCCGGCCCGGCCTCCGGCTCCTGGGCGGGCTCCGGTTCGACCGGCAGGATCTCCCCACGACCGCGATCCGCACCGACACCGCGTTCGCCGTCACGTTCGGTTTCGCCAACAGCCGGGTGCCCCGCGACCGGAACAACATCGGGCCCCGGGCGGGCCTCCTCTGGGAAGGCGGCGCGGACCGGAGCTGGGTGGTCGGCCTGGGTGCCGCGCTGGTCTACGGCAATCTGGATCCCGCCGTCTTCAGCGAGGTGCTGCTGAGCGACGGGCGCCAGACGGTTCGCCGGGGCGTGGGGAGCTTCGCCGCCTGGCCGGCCGCCGATTCGGCCGCCGCCCCCGGGGCCGGCGCCCGGTTCGCGCTGTTCGATCCCGCCGGGAACTACCGCGACCCGAAGACGGCGAAGGTGGATCTCGAGGTCAGGAAGACGCTCCCGTCCTCGCTCACCCTGGCGGTCAATGCCGCCTATCATCATACGGATTACCTGCTCCGCCGGAGCGACCTCAACCTCCCCGCGAGCCCGGCCGGCACCGCGCCGGGAGGGCGGCCGGTGTTCGGCACCCTGGTGCAGCAGGGGGGACTCCTGGTCGCGGCACCGGGGAGCAATCGCCGGCTGCCCGGCTTCGATCTCGTCTCCGCGCTCGCCAGCACCGGGTTCGCGGACTACTACGAGGCGGGGCTCTCCCTGGAGCGGCGGCGCGCGCGGGGGCTCTCGTTCGGCGCAGGCTACACCTTCTCCCGCGCTCGCGACAACTGGCTCCGCAGCCGGACCGGAGACCCGGCCGACGAGCTGAGCCCGTTCCCCGCCGACCGCCCCGGCAAGGAGTGGGCGGAAGGACGCTCCGACTTCGACGTTCCCCACCGGATCCAGGGATGGGCCGAGGTCCGGCTCGGCGCCCGGGTGCCGATCACCGTCGGGGCGCGGTACCGCTATCGCTCCGGGCTGCCCTACACCCCAGGCTTCCGGCCCGGCGTGGACGCCAACGCGGACGGCTCCGGCAACAACGACCCGGCCTTCGTGGATCCGTCGGTTCCGGGGGTGCCGGCGCTGGTCGCCCGCCACGGCTGCCTCAAGGAGCAGGTGGGCGAGCTGGCCGAACGGAACAGTTGCCGGAGCGACGGGGTCCACGCCCTCGACCTCAACCTCGTGATCGGCCTCCCCGTCCGGTCGCTGGGCGGGAGGGTCGAGTTCACCCTGGAGGCGTTCAACGTGGTGGGCACGCCCTCCGGGGTGGTGGACCGGGCCCTGGTCCTGGTGGACCCGCAGGGCACCGTCAGCGACGACGGGCAGGGGAACCTCACGCTTCCCTTGATCGGCAACCCGAACTTCGGAAAGCTGCTGAGCCGCCGGAACGAGCCTCGCCTCCTCCGGGTGGGCCTGCGGCTGGGGTATTGAGGAGGTCTTCGCCATGCCGTCCCGCGCCTCCCGCTCCACCCCGCTCTTGGCCGGCCTGCTCCTCCTTGCGGCCTGTTCCAACGCGGGCGAGGACCTGAGCTTCGGCCCAGGGCCAGGCCGGGCGGTGACGCTCGTGGTCTTCTACGATCGCGATGCCTCGGGCAGCTTCACGGCCTTCGACACCACCTTTGCCGGCATCCGGGCCGGGCTCGTCACGCTCGGCACCCACGACACCGTCGCCTCCGGCACCACCGACGCCCAGGGCCGGATCCAGATCGCGAGCGTGCCGCTCGGGCGCTACCGCCTGGGGGTGGATACCGCGGGCCTCGGCGATACGCTCCGGCTCTTCGCCGCCATTCCCGACACCCTGGTGGTCACCGCCTCCACCCCGGCGCAGGCGCTCGCGGGAGCGCTCACGCTGCCGGCCCGGACCGCGGCCCAGGTCCGGGCATCGGCCGACGGCGAGCGGGTGATGGTGAGCGGGGTCGTGCTCTCCGGGCTGCAGCGCTTCGCCGACACCACCGCCCATCTGCGCGACGCAACCGGCGCGCTCCGGCTCCTCGACGCCCGGAACCTGGGCGCCCCGCCGTTCAACATCGAGGGCGACTCGGTGCGCGTGCTCGGCACCGTGGCGACCCGGAACGGCCAGAAGGCGATCGCCCAGGCGCGGCTCTTCACCTACTTCGCCTTCACCGGGGGGGCCGGCCCCCGGGTGGACACCCTCTCCACGGCGAACGCCCGGACCGCGCTCGGCGGCAGCCGGGACGCGGACCTGGTTTTCATCAACAACGCCGCCATCTTGAGCACCGTGGCGGTGGGCGCGGCGCTGCAGGTGACCGTGGACGATGCCTCGGGTCCCGTGGACCTCCTCCTGGACGAGAACCTGGGGGCCGTGCCCGGGCAGTTCCCGGTTGGCATGTCGGTCCGGGCACAGGGCGTGCTGGTGCCCACGGGGACCGGGTTCTGGCAACTCAAGCCGCGCGCGCTGGGACCCGGCGGAGACGTGGTGGTGTTCTAGACGCGCGCTTCGCAGATTACACGCGACCTGCCCATGCCCCAACGCACCCTCGCTCCCGAACAACGGCTCATCTGGCGGGCCGCCTTCGCCCTCGGGCTGGTGCTCGCGCTGGCCGGTGCCGCGGACGCGGCAGGGCAGTGGATTCCCCTCCGGGTGGGCACCCCGGAGTGGGAACTCGGCACCGTCACCTACTTCTTCGACACCGTCCCGCTGTTGCTGATCGGGCTCGCCCTGCTGGTGAGCTCGGGCGTCGCGCTGGGCCGCCGCTGGCAGGTGCGGTCGCTCGCGATTCTCTGCATCCTGCTCGCGGTCCTCATGTGGCTCGCCGCGGTGCTCTTCGGCACCGTGGTCCCCCTCGCGCTCCGCGGCATGCGGGATCCGGTGGGGCTCACCATGCTCAAGAAGTCGCTGGTCAAGACCGGGGTGCAGGTCACGCTCTATCCGTTTGCGCTTCTCTGGCTTGCGGCGGCATCGTGGCGGGCCTCCCGCCGGGCGGCCGTCTAGGTCCGGGGCTGTTGTGGCAGCCCCACGACAGCCCCCAACGAGGACTCAACCGAGCACCAGACGATGACCCACAAATTGCTGTGCCATAATGGGTTGTGCCGGCTCGACCGCCCTCTGCCGCCTGGCCCGATCCGTGCGCCGAGTCCAGGCGGCTGGCAGTGTGGCCGGGGGTGGTGCCCGTGACCGCCCCCCGGATTGTGGTGAAGCCGGAGGAGCCGGTACGGCCTCTTCCGAACCCGGATCCGCTGGCTGCGTGGTACCTGCTCGGTGGCATCGGGTTTGTCTTCGCGGTGGTCGCGGGCGCCGATCTGGCCCTGGCGTGGTATCCCCTGGCCTTCGGCGACGCGGAGTGGGAGTTCGGGACCGTCACGACGGTCTTCAACGGGCTCCCCCTCCTGGCGGTGGGGTTGGGGCTCCTGTTCGCCGGTGGAGTGGCGCGGGGGCGGGTGTGGCTGGTGCGGGTCGCCTCGGGGCTGCTGTTGGCGCTGGCCCTGGCGATCCTGGCGGCCCTGGTGCTGTACGCCACCACGCTCTCCACCGCCCTCTCCACCGTGGACCCGAACCTCAAGGGCGGGCTGGTGAAGGGGATCGTCCGGACCGCGCTGCAGGGCGTGCTCTACCCCGTGGGGTTCGTCTGGATGGCGGTGCGGGGTCTCAAGTCGGCAGCGTAGCAGTCGTCGAAAACATGGGAGAGGAACTCGGTATGAAATCGTCAGGCAAGGTTCTCGCGCTGACCGGACTGATGGCCCTCGGGATCCCGGCCGCCGCTGCGGCCAGCGGGTTCCACTCCTATCGCATCTGCGGCGGCGACCGCTTCGCGACCTGCGCCGCGATCACCATCCAGGTGGTGGGCAGCAACGTCACCATGCAGGTGTGGAACCTCTCGGGCAACGCGGCGGCCACGTACGGCACCAATACCTACGCCGGCACGGTGTTCAACGGGATCGGGTTCTACAACACCGGCGGCTCGCAGGCGGTGCTGGGGACGCTCAGCGTGAGCGGGCCCGCCCGTCCGGGCGATCACCCGGGGAACTGGCGGCTCCGGAACACCGGGACGGTGGGCTTCGCGGTGGACTTCAACACCATCGTCCCGAACACCAGCTTCAAGTACGACAACGCCATCGCGAGCGGCTGCGCGCTCCCGGGACAGCTTCCGGCCAACGTGGGCGGCCACGCGGACCTGTATCAGACCGGGCCGGGCTGCGGTGCCGCGCTCGGCGCGCCGGTGGTCTTCACCTGGCAGATCACCGGCAACTGGGATCCCTCGACCTCGGGGCTCGTGCTCCGCGGGGCCAACGGCCCGGGCGGCCAGGTCACCGAGTGCTGGACCCAGCAGTACGGCAACCTCGCGGCCAACTGCACCACGGTCACGCCCGAGCCGGTCAGCATGACGCTGCTCGCCACCGGGCTCGCGGGCATGGGCGGCGTGGGACTCTATCGCCGGCGGAAGCACAAGGCGGCCTGAGTCCGCCTCTCGCCGGCCGGAGCCCCGGGTTCGACGAGCCCGGGGCTCTTGTTTGGGGGGAGGGGGTACCCACTCTTGCCACCGGCCCGGCGAGCCGCCCAGCTTCCTCCGCAATGCTTCGCTGTTCTCCCCTCCCGCCCGAACCCGGTGCTCCCCACCTTTTCAGCGTGGACGTGGAGGACTACTTCCAGGCCAATGCGCTGGACCCCTGGGTGGACCGCTCGTCGTGGGACACCCTGCCGAGCCGGGTGGAGCGGAACACCGGCCGGCTGCTGGAGCTTCTCGCCAGGCACGGCGTGGAAGGGACCTTCTTCGCCGTGGGCTGGGTGGCGGCGCGGTACCCGGGGCTGGTGCGCCGGATCGCCGCGGCGGGGCACGAGATCGCCTCGCACAGCTACTGGCATCGCCGGGCGTTCACGCTGACCCCTGACGAGTTCCGGCGCGAGGTCCGGGAATCGAAGGCGGTCCTGGAGGACGTCTCCGGCGAACCCTGCCTGGGGTTCCGGGCGCCCAGCTTCTCGATCCGTCCCGGCACCGAATGGGCCCTGGAGATCCTGGTCGAGGAGGGCTACCGGTACGATTCGAGCCTCTTCCCGATCCGCCGGCCCGGGTACGGCTACCCGGGCGTCCCGCCGGTGCCGCACCGGATCCGGCTCGGGGCGGGCGAGCTCCTCGAGCTTCCCATGGCGGTGCTCCGGTGGGGCCGCCTGGCGATACCCGCGGCCGGGGGAGGCTACCTCCGCCAGCTCCCCTACGGGCTCACGGCGCGCGCCTTCCGCCGGTGGGAAGCGGCGGGGTACTCGGCGATGTTCTACACCCACCCCTGGGAAATCGACCCGGAGCAGCCCCGGCTTCCGGTGGGCCTGGTGACGCAGTTCCGGCACTATCGGGGTCTCGAGAAGACCTGGCCCCGGCTGGAGCGGGTGCTGGGCGAGTTCCGGTTCGCCTCCGTCCGCCGGCGGTTCGGCCCGCTGCTCGGCCATCCCGCGCCCGCGCCACGGCCTGCGGCATGAGTCTCACGGTCGAACCCTACGCGGGAGCGCCGGAGGCCTGGGACGCCTTCGTGCGGCGCTGCGAGGGCTGGACTCCGTTTCACCTCCACGGCTGGCGGGCGATCTACGAGGGTGTCTTCGGCCACGAGTGTCCGTACCTCGCCGCGACGGACGCGAGCGGGGCGCTGGCCGGCGTGCTGCCCCTGGTGCGGGTGCGGAGCCTCGTCTTCGGGCACTACCTGGTCTCGCTGCCCTTCGTGAACTACGGGGGGCCGCTCGGGGGCGAGGAGGCCGTGCGCGCCCTCGCCGGCCGGGCGGCGGACCTGGCGCAAGCGGGCGGGGTGAAGCTCCTCGAGCTCCGGAGCCGCGGGCCCCAGCCGCTCGCGCTTCCGGTCTCGCACCGGAAGATCACCGTGGTCCTCGATCTCGCGCCGGGCGATCCGGAGGCGGTGTGGAGGCGATTCCCTTCCAAGCTCCGGAGCCAGGTGCGGCGGCCCCAGAAGGAGGGGGTCGAGGTCCGGTTCGGTCCGGACCAGGTGGGGCCGTTCTACCGGGTCTTCGCGCATCACATGCGGGATCTGGGCACCCCGGTGTTGCCGCGGCGGCTGTTCGAGCGCCTCGCCGAGTCGTTCGGCGAGGAGGTGTGGTTCGGCTGCGCCTATCTGGGCGCCAGGCCGATCGCCTGCGGCGCGGGGTTTCGCTGGGACGGCGAATTCGAGATGACCTGGGCGTCGGCGCTGGAGGCGTTTTCGCGGATCGCGCCCAACATGCTGCTCTACTGGTCGTTCATCGAGCGCGCGGCGGCCGCAGGGCTCGCCCGGTTCAACTTCGGGCGCTGCACGCCGGGCGGCGGCACGCACCGGTTCAAGCGGCAGTGGGGGAGTCGGGACGAGCAGCTCTGGTGGTATCAGTGGGGCGAGGGCGCGGGGGCCGGGGCCGGCACGCCGTCGCCTGACGGCGGCGCCTATGCCTGGGGGCCCCGGCTCTGGCGGCGGCTGCCGGTGGGGCTCGCCACCTGGCTCGGGCCCCGGATCGTGCGGGGGATCCCGTGAGGTGGCGGCGGCAGTTGCCGGTCTATTCACCGGTCTCGCCGGGCTGGCTCGCGGCCGGGGCGTGGAGCGCCCTCACGGGAGGCCGGGCCGCGCGCCGGGCGGTGCAGGGGGCGCTCGAGCGGCTCGCCTGCGGCAGGCGGGTGCTGCTCACCGACAGCGGGACCACCGCGCTCGCCCTCGCGCTCGGCGCGGTGAGCCGGGCCGCGGGCGGGGCGCCGGTGGCGCTGCCCGCCTACGGGTGTTACGACCTGGCGACGGCGGCGGACGCGGCGGACGTGCGGGTCGTGCTCTACGATCTCGATCCGCTCACGCTGGGGCCGGAGTGGGGGTCCCTCGAACGGGTGGTGGCGGCGGGGGTCGCCGGGGTGGTG
>DATLZT010000089.1:0-5130 GCA_035573835.1 Gemmatimonadales bacterium | reverse complement strand
CCGCCGGCGCGGCGGGCCGATCGCGGAACACGCCGCCCCGCGCCAGCGCCTCGCGCCAGAACGCCTCGGCGTCGGCCGCCCCCGCCTCCTGGGCCAGCCGACCCCACGCGGCGCGGAGATGCGCCTCGAAGGTGGGCGCGTTGAACCGCGCCACCGGGCCGCCCAGCCTCTGCGAGACCGCGAGGAGGACGTCGCCGGTGGCGCGGGTGTTGAAGACCGGCTGCATCACCGGCTGGAGCAGGCCGTTGACCCCGGCCCGCGGGCGTCGATCGTCCCACCGCTCGAGCGGATGGTGGTCGGGGAGGAGGAGGTCGCACGCCGCGGCGGTCTCGTCGAGGTAGAGCGAGGTCGAGACCTTGAACGGGACCTTGGCCATCCGCTCGGCGAAGCGCGACGCCTTGGGCAGGGTGTAGACCGGATTGGCCTCGTGCACCAGGAGCAGCGCCACCTCGCCCCGGTCCATCGCCTGGGCGAGCTGCTGCACCGCGCCGTAGCCGTCGCCCATGTCGAGCCCGGCCCCGAAGCGGACGGTCTCGCCGACGTTGCCGGCCACGTAGTTCAGGATGTTGACCGCGGCGCAGACTTCCGCGGCGCCCCGGTGCTGGCTCCCCACCCCGCCGGCCACCGCCAGGCTCGGCCGGGCCGAGGCGAACTCGCGGGCGATGCGGCGGATCGTCTCCGGGCTGAGCCCGGTCTCGCCCGCCGCCTGCTCCGGGGTGTAGCGCGCGACGAGCTCGCGGACCGGGCCCAGGTCCCCGCCCACCGCCCGCTCGGCGAGGAGCACGTTGGCCATCGCCAGCGCCAGCACCGCCTCGGAGCCGGGGGTGATCGGATGCCACTCGTCGGCGTTCATGCCGGTGAGCGACATCCGCGGCGCGAAGTAGACGTGCTTCGCCATCGCGCCGCCGTTGAACCCGTGGGACTCGGCGAAGCCGCGCTGGTTCTCCATCGGGGAGAGCCAGTGCTCGAGGAAGTCGGCGCCGAAGGACACGATGTAGCGCGCCCGGGCGAAGTCGTGGACGGGGAGCTCGTCCCGCCCGAAGACCTGGCGGTTGGCGGCCCGGAGCGGCTCGTGATCGAACGGCTCGTAGCGCACCAGCCGGCCGCCCAGGGCCGCGGTCCACTCGGCGAGGAGGTCGCTGAAGGTCCCCCGCCCCGCCCCCGAGAGCACCGCCACCCGCGAGCCGGCCTTCTGGAGCTCGGCCGCCAGGCGGGCGATCGCCTCGTCCCAGGAGATCTCCTTGAATCCGCCGCCCGGCTGGCGCAGCATCGGGCCGCGGAGTCGGTCGGGGTTGTAGAGCCCCTGGAGCGACGACTGGCCGAGGGCGCAGAGCTTGCCGCGGTTGACCGGGTGGTCGGGGTTCCCCTCGAGCTTGATCGCACGCCCCTCGCGGGTCTTCACGTGCAGCCCGCAGCCCGCCGGGCACTCGGTGCAGGTGCTGGCGTAGACGGTGGGCACGCCGGGCACCTGGTCCTCGGACTGCACCAGGTACGGGACCAACCGCTCGATCTTCTCGGTCGAGCAGCCGGAGAGCACCGCCGCGCCGCCCCCGGTGACCCCCAGGACGGTGAGGAAGCGGCGGCGATCCATGCCTCGGTTCTGACTCTCGTCGGCCATCAGGGCTCCGAACTAGGTGGCAGGTGCCAGGTTGCGGGTGCCTGGGGCGCGCCCCGGGCCACGCTGCGCCGGGCAGACCTCGGCGCGCCGGCCCCAGGCCCCCGCTCCCGGCGCCGCGTCAGTAGTGACACACCGAACAGTCGCGGGACACCTTCCGCTCGACATGACAGGTGATGCACCAACCCATGTTGTTGATGTTGTTCACCTGGAAGACCTGCGGCATCCGGGCGACGTCGCCGTGGCAGGTCATGCACGCCTGCGGCCCCATCGCCTTCACGTGCCGCTGGTGCGGGAAGTGCACGTGGCGGGCGAGATAGTGGATCCGCACCCACTCGATCGGCTTCTTCTCGGTCCAGGCCTGCCGCACCTTGCGGATCTCGGTGCGCGAGGCGCTGTCGCTCCCGGCGATCACCAGGTGGCAGCCCATGCAGGTCTCGACCGTCGGGATCCCCGGCTCGGGCGAGACCGCGACGGAGTAGTGGCAGTACTGGCACTGGATCTTGTACTGCCCGGCGTGGATGTCGTGGCGGAAGAAGACGGGCTGGCGGGGCCCCTTGAGGCTACCGGTGTCGGAGATCGCCGCGAGGGCCGCCGGACTGGCGGGGGCGGCGCTCTGCTGCTGGGCCCCGGACGGATCGGCGAGGATCAGGGCGGCAGCCAACCCAGCGGCGAGGCCCCCCACACCGAGAATTGCCACCTTGTGCATGCGTGCTCACCACCCCTGAGGAGAGGTCAACGGGCTCACGGCGCGCGCGTCTCCGGTGCTGCGGGAGACAAGTTTGTGAAAACTTTCACTAGAAAGCAAGTCGCGATCCGCCGTGGCGGGCACGGCGTCCTCCCAGGGCAGCTGTCGGGGTGAATCCCTGACCTGTACCCATGCCCGCAGGGCGTCGTTCCTGCACTGCGACGTCGGTCGGGATGCGGTCCGCTCACCCGGCCGCGGACCGCCGTCGAGCCGATGGGGCGCCGAGGCCGAGCCTAACCGCCTTGCGGCGCATGAAGCCCACGAACCCGTCGATGGTCCGCCGATCCGAAAGCTCGATGGCGCACCAGCGCACCGGCCCGGTCCGCTGCCCGTCCCGCACCGCCTCGCGCACTGCGGCCGGCACCCGGCTCCGCTGGACCAGCGCGCGCTCCTCGACCTCGGCCAGCGCGAAGGTGGCGCTCACTTGGCGCTCGAGCACATGGACCCAGCAGAGCTTCCGACCGTCCCGCGCATACTCCCAGGCCCAGCCCCAGCGCGCTCCCATGTAGCGCACCGTCTCCTCGACCCCGTCGATGGCCCGCAGCCCTTCCCGGAGCGCCCGGAAGCGCGTGGCCAAGGGGGCCGGCAGGTCGCGGTACGGCGCCGCGGCCGGCGGGAGGCGGTCGGGATCGCGGTACCGGTTGCCCGCCCAGTAGGCGGCGGAGCGTCGCACGCGGACTCCGATGCGGTGGATCGGACGGCGCCAAAGCTAATTCGCGGGGTCGGTCGATTCCAGCGGAGCGGAACCCGATCGCCGGTCATTCGGGAGTATCGGAGTAGGATTTCGCCGCTGCGGGATCGGGCGGGGGCTCGGTGATCGGGACCCCCTGCCGCTCGAGGAACCGGAGCACCTCGAGTCCCATGGCGCGCAGCAGGGCCGCCTCGCGGGCGTCGAGCCGGGCCCGGAAGACGATCTCCCGGAACGAGCGCATCACCCGCGCCGACTGGCGGGTCTTGAAGAAGTCGATGGCCCAGAGCGCGCGGTGCCAGTCGGCGAACAGGCGCTCGAGCTGCTCGGCGGTGGACGGCTCGGCCTCGCGGCGCGGCGGCTTGAGCGGCAGGTGGCCGCCCCCCCGGGCGATCCATGTCTCGTAGCACATGATCGCCACCGCCTGCGCGAGGTTGAGCGAGCGGTGGCCGGGGTTGGTCGGGATGGTGACCAGCGCCTGGCACCGGTCCAGTTCGGCGTTGGTGAGCCCCGTGTCTTCGCGCCCCGCGACGATGGCCACCGGCCCGTGCTGGGCCTCTGCCACCAGCTCGGCCGCGGCCGCGTTGGGGCGGAGGGTGAGGCGCTTCTGGGTCCGCTCCCTGGCCGTGAGCGCGACGCTCCAGACGCAGTCCGCCAGCGCCGCTTCCAGCGAGTCGTCGATCCGGATCCGCTCGACGACGTCGGCGGTGTTGTGGGCGATCCCCTCGATCCGGTAGGGATCGAACACGGCCGGCCGGACCAGGCGGAGCCGGTCGACGCCGAAGTTCTTCGCGACGCGGACCACGCTCGCGATGTTGACGATGTCCTGGGGCTCGACCAGGACGACGATCGGGGCCGACATGCGGGAAAAATGGCGGCGCCGGGTGGCGGGGGCCAGGTGGCGGGCGACGAGGCTCCCATGGCCGCCCACCCCCGGACCGGGGTTCCTAGGCGGCGTCCCCCAGGAACGAGGTGTCGAACCGCTTGGCCTTGAGCGCCGCCGCGAAGGCCGTCTTGTCGACCGCCTTCAGGTAGGCCTCCTTCGGCTCGACCAACTGCTGCTCCACCAGCTCCAGGAGCGCGTCGTTCAGCGTGACCATGCCGGCCTTGCGGCTGGTCTGCATGATCGACGGGATCTGGAAGGTCTTCCCTTCCCGGATCAGGTTCGAGATCGCGGGCGTCGAGAGGAGGATCTCCCGCGCGGCCACCCGCCCACCGCCGATCTTCCGGCAGAGCGTCTGGGCGATCACGCCCCGGAGCGACTCGGCCAGCATCACCCGCACCTGCGACTGCCGGTCCACCGGGAACTGGTCGATGATCCGGTCGATGGTCGACGCGGCCGTGGTGGTGTGCAGCGTGCCGAAGACGAGGTGCCCGGTCTCGGCGGTCTCGATGGCGATGGACACGGTCTCGAGATCCCGCATCTCCCCTACCAGGATCACGTCGGGATCCTCACGCAGCGCGGCGCGCAGCGCGTGCTTGAACGAGCGGGTATGCTGGCCCACCTGGCGCTGGGTGACGAGGCAGCTCTTGCTCTCGTGGACGAACTCGATCGGGTCCTCGATCGTGAGGATGTGGTCGCTGCGGGCGCGATTCATCAGGTCCACCATCGCCGCCAGGGTGGTGGACTTGCCCGACCCGGTCGGCCCGGTGACCACCACCAGGCCCTTGGTGAGCGTGCAGAGCCGCTGCACCTCGGGGCTCAGGCCGAGTTGCTCGACCGAGGGGATCGTGGAGGGGATCATCCGGAAGACGGCGAAGGGGCCCCGGCGGTCGCGCGCGGCGTTGCAACGGAAGCGGGCGACGCCCGGGAGCTCGAAGGCCCAGTCGACGTCGCCGGTGTCCCGGAACCGGTCCCGGTCGCGCGGCGGCATGGTGCTCAGGATCATCGCCTCCAGCCACTCGGACGCGAGCGGCTCCCCCGACCGGCGCGCCAGCGCGCCGTCGAGGCGGAACACCGGCGGCATACCGACCCGGAGGTGGAGATCCGACGCACCGCTCTCGACCATCCGCCGGAGCAGCGTCGTCAGCTCGCCGCGGGCCGCGGCCAGGTCCGGGCCGGCCGACGCCCCCCGCGGC
>DATLZT010000088.1:0-12606 GCA_035573835.1 Gemmatimonadales bacterium | reverse complement strand
TCGGGATCCGCGAAGCCGCCCAGCCGCAGGATGCGCCCGTCGGCGACCGCCACCGGGTAGCCGTGGCAGTGCGAGATGTTAACCGGCCTCCCCTACCGGATCCGCGCCCCCGCCGGGCCGCTGGAGTCGACGCCCAAAGCGATCCGGTAGCGCGCCCAGCGGGCGGAGGGCGCCGGCGGCGACGAGGGCAGCGAGGAGCATCGCACTACCGAAGGTTCTCCCTGACATCAGCATCCTCCGGCTTGCGGCGGGCGAAGGGGAGTGATGAAGTCGCGGAATGGCAGCCCAAGCTCGCTTCGCACGTCATTCCCGTACGTCACGGCGCAGTTCTCATTCGCGCCCGAACACCAACAGAGATTAGTCCCTCGCATAGGCACAGAGATTCTTGCCCCCCGCCAGCCCGATCGGATCCTGGGTGAGGAACCGCCCGGTCTCGGGATCATACCACCGGTGCCGCAGGTACGTAAACCCGCCGGTCGGGTTCGGGGTGCTCGCCCCGGTGAATCCGGTCTCGGGGTTGATGCTCCCCCCGCTGCCGCTCGGGCTCTCCAGCGCCCCGAACGCGGTGCGGCTGAAGTAAACCGCGCCCCCCTCCGCCAGCCCGTCGGGCCGCACCGCCACGACGGTGGAGCCGGCCCGGTCGGCCACCAGCGCCAGCGTGCGCACCGCCCCCAGGGGGCTCCCCCGGGTCCGCACCACCACCGGCGCGTCCACCCCCACGCTCACGAACCGCTGCCGCACGAAGTAGGTATACTGCCTCGCCGTGGCCTGCCACTCCCGGCCCAGGGTGAGCGCCACGTCGCTCCCGTCATAGACGTAATAGGTCCGCGGCTGCACGCTGTCCAGCCGCGGGAACCAGGCGTTGGTCGTCTGCCCATGGGTGATGAGCCGCAGCCCCTGGGCGTCGTACCAGTGCCAGTTGGCGTCGTACAGGACCGGCGACGCGGTGGGGCTGCGGGAGAAGTACAACTGGTTCGCCGCGGTGTAGGTGAGCTGGAGCGGCACCTCGGCCACCCCGCCCACCGTGGGCGCCTGGAGCAGCCGGTTCCCCGCCTGGTCGGTGGCGTAGTCGGTCCAGGTCTGGGCGCAGCCGAGCTGGGTGCGCCGCACCAGCCGGTTGTCCGCCCCGTACAGCAGCGTGTCGCTGGCGCTCGAGCCGTCGGGGCACTGGGTCCCGGTCGCGTACACCCGGTTCCCGAAGACGTCGTAGCGCCAGCTCGAGGTCCGGCTCCCGGTGAGGGTCGCCACCGACTGGACCAGCCGCCGGGTGCCGTCGCTCGCGTAGGTGAAGCCGTAGGTCTTCCCCGTCCCCGCCCCCGGCTCGGTGGCGGTGTAGCCCAGGAGGTCGTCCACCTTGTTGCAGCTCGCGCCCCCGAACTGGTACCAGACCTTGGCCCCCACGCTCGACCGGGTCTGGAGGAAGCTCCGCCGCCCGGCGGCGTCATACCGGGTCTCGGTGGTCACCTGGTCGGTCCCCCCCGTGCCCGGCTCGAGCCGGATGATCCGGAGCGCGTCCCGCCCGGCCACCCCGCGGATCCACTTGACCACGGCATAGGGCGTGAGGCTCGCGGCGCTCGGCCCGGCGTACGCCACCAGGGAGTCGAGCCGGCCGGTGGCGGCGTTGTAGGCGTACTCGAGCTTCCCGGCGCCCTCCCCGAGCGGCTGGCCGGTCCGGAGGTCCACCGCCGCGTCGGTCACCAGCGTCCGCTGCCCCCGCCGGTTGTACCGGAACGTGCGGCTGACGCGGACCGCGTCCTGGAAGGTGAGGGTCTCGTCCCGCAACGCCCCCGCCGCGGTGTAGGAGCGGAACCGGGTGTAGAGCGCCCCGATCGTCCCGTCCCACCCCGTCTCGCTCTCGACCTGCCCCTCGTTGTTGTACCACAGCTCGTACCGCTGGCCGGCGCTGAAATGCTGGCCCATCGTGAGGCCGAGCGACTGGTACCGACTTACCGTGGCCGCATCCGCAAACGGCTCGCCATCCACGGAGCTGCCGGGCATGACCAAGTGATGATAGACATAGCGCGCCTGCCCCCGCCAATTGGGAATCCGCCCGACGAAGCTCCCGTTGCCGGTGAACGCGTAGTAGGGCGTGCCGAACTGGTCCCGGTAGAACGTCTGCTTCCGGGCGGTCTTGGTGGGCGAGCGTTGGCCCGGCCCCACCACCGAGTCCACCTCGCCCAGCCGGTTGTGGTAATAATGGGTGCTCTGGACCGCACCCCCGACCTTGGGCACATCGATTCCCTCGACCTCGGAGGCGTAGACGTCCACCCGGCTCACCAGCCCGCCCGGGGCGTAGATCGTCCGGGTCACCGGTGCCAGCGGCCCGGTGCCGGTCTTCTGGTGGGTGACCCGCCCCAGCCAGTCCCGCAGGAACGCGGTGCGGTGCCCCTCGGCGTCCACCACCGAGTCGGGCCGCCCGAACGCGTCGTAGTACATCCGGGAGCTCGCCCCGTCGGCCGAGCGGGTGGCGACCGCACTGTTCCAGGTGGCCGCGTCGTAGGTCATCGCGGTGACGATCCCGAACGGATCGCGGATCGAGACCGGCCGCACCCCCGCCGCGTGCCCCAGCGTGAGCGGGCCGTAGGTGAACTTGGTCGAGTCCCTGGCGAAGCCCACGATCTTGGCCGGGAGGCAGGCGCCGGGCCCCTGCGGGCCGGTGGTGCTCGCGATCACGTAGTGGACCGAGTCCACCCCGCCCAGCGGATCGCGCGAGCTCCGGAGCCGGGCGCACTTCCCGCCGGTGGTGAGCGCCACCGAGTCGTAGGTGAAGGCGAGGGTGTCGAGCGCGTGGACCGCCGGTTCCTCGAGCGTGGTGCGGATGACCCGGTCCACCCGGCCGAAGGCGTCGTAGCGGTACATCACCGAGTCGGCCTCGTTCGTCGTGTTCCGCCCTTGCACGATCTTGGTGACCCGGCCCACGGAATCGCGTTCCACGTGGCGTTCGTGGTCCCCCACCTCGCCGGGAACGTGGAAGCCCCCGGCGGTGGTGCCGTCGGAGACGTCCCGCATCCAGGTGGGAAAGCCGAACCGGTCCACCCGGAAGTCCGTGACCTGGTTGGCGAAGCTCACCGACGTGCCGCGGAGCTGCCCCAGGCTCGGCAGTCGCTCGAACCTCGTGGGGACGCCGTAGTTGGGGCGAGGCACGGCCCGCAGCCAGGGATCGCGGAAGAGCGCGGTGGCCGGGCCCAGGCGACCCGGCGGACGGGTGGAGGAGATCGGGGTGAAGAGCCGATCGTCGTCAGCGAACGTCGTCACCACCGGCGCCGCCGTGGTGGACCGGGGGTCGGTAACGGACGTGAGGTACGCGCCGTAGGTGGTGGCGGGATGATAGCCGAAGCGCGTAGTGTCGCCGCCGCCGGCGCTCGTGTAGTTGATGATCCGAGCCAGGCGCCCGTTCCCGTCGTAGGAGAGAGCGGCGATCTTCCGGATGGTCGTGCCCCGGATCTGGCTGATCGCCACCACCTGGTGGCCGGTCTCGTAGTCGAAGCGGTACTGCACCCCGCTCGGATCGGTGATGGTGCGGAGCCGCCCCTTCCCGCCCGCGGCGTAGCCGAACCGGGTGCGATTCCCGATCAGGTCCGCAGTCCACGCCTGCCAGCCGTCGGGCCGGAACCCGATCCGGGCCCCGTTGTCCAGCGCGATGACGTACCGGGCGCTGTCGGGGGCCGTGGCGGCGGTCTCCCCCATGGTGGCGCTCTCCCCCGGCGGGGAGATCCACAGGCCGTTCACCTTCTTGAAGATCGCATACGACCCGTCGCCCGTGAGCCAGATGGCGGCGGTCGTCCCCTGGTACGTCACCGGCGTGACCAGCCGCCCCAGCTCGGCGAGCTGCCAGCCGGGGCCGAACCGGGTGTCGAGCGTGTCGGTGAGATGGAGCCGCACCACCTCCTGTGACACGGTGTCATCCAGGAACGGCGGGGCCCCAGGCAGGGCATAGAAGGCACGCAGCGCGAATCGGATCCGCCGGACCGGACCGGCACCCGGTGGAGCGGCGGGCAGCATGCTGCCCACCACCCGCCGCTCGTGCGCGTCTTCCCACAGGGCAACGGCCCCCGGCTCGCTCGGCGCGCCGTCGAGGCCGGCGAACCAGAACTGACTGCTGTCGAGCGTGGCGTTGTTGGCATCGCGGAGCTCCACCATGAAATGACGGGGAGCCTTCTGCTCCCGGCGGATGTCGAGCTCGACCGGTACCGGGATGGGAGCCCGCTGCGAGGCGGAGCGGTAGACCAGATGGAGGCTCCGGTCCCGGTCCCGGGTCACGAACCCGGGGATGCTGTGGGTGAGCATCGCCCCGCCGCACTGGAACACCCCGAAGGCGGCGCACTCCCCCTGATCGACCTTGCTGAAGTTCCGCACCGGCTTGAGGGCGATCGGAGCCGGCGTGCCCGGCGGGAGCTGGACGAACCGGGCCCGTACCGAGCTCGAGCGGCCCCCCGTGTCCGCGATGGTGGCGACGACTTCGTTCCACCCGCTGTCGGCCGGCGGACTGTGGATGTTGACCGCGGGATGGTTGATGGGAATGCGGATCCGCTGGCCGGCGCGGGCGAGGGACACGATCCGGACCCCCGGGCTCACGGCCCGGCCGCCGCTCACCAACGTCGTCCCGTTGAGCACGATCCTGACGCTGGCCGTATCGATGCCCCGCGGATCCGGCAGCAGCGGCGCGGGGGTCTGCCGGGCGCGCCGCCACCCGGTGAGCGGCTTCGCCCCGCGCCGGAGCGCGGAGCCGCGAAGCGCCCACCGCCCGGCGAGGTCGGTGGGGTTGGGCCCACGGCGGGCCGTCTTCCCCGTCGCTACGAGCAGGAGCCCGTCCGCCTCCAGCGCCTGGAGCGGATCGGGTGAGCCGCCCCGCGACCCGGCGCTGCCAAGCTCGCCCCGGTCGCTGTACGGGTAGTAGTTCCAGAGCATGTCAGCCGGGTCGGTCCCGAGCCAGTAGCCCCAGTCGAACGGGCTGACGTAGCCGAAGTCGGCGCAGGTCGTCTCGTCCGGCGGCTCGTAGTCCACCGTGTTGGTGGCGATGTCGATCGAGTCGTCATAGAAACCCAGCGAGGCCGCGAAGACCAGCCCACCAGGGGCGTACGCGCTGCCCGGTTGCGAGAGAAAGCTCACCGGTTCGACCAACCGGATCTCGGGGTCATTCACATTCACCGGGCACCCCCGCAGATGCTCCGGCGGCAAGGGGAGCCCGCCAAGGAGGCCGCTGACCGCGCCGTCTCCCGGCGGCAGCGAATCGTCCAAGGCCCATGCCGTCAGCGGACGGACCGCCTCGAACGTCGTCGCGGCGCTCTCACAGCGGCCGTTCACGTTGCACGCATAGGTCCGCCAGGTATGCACGCCGCCGGTCAGATTGAACCGGGATGCCGGGAAGACGTAGCCGGCCGCCGTCTTCTGCGGCTGGAGCGTCGCGGTCCGGTCGACGTTGTCGATGTAGATCCAGATGCTCGTCGTGTCCATCGGGCTCGTGGGACTGTCGAACGTGGCGCGCACCGTACCGCCGACGAAGCGCCGCATCCCGTCGCCCGGGATCGCGTGGCTCACGAGCGGCGTGCCCTGGACCGTGACGGTGACGACGGCGGAGTCGCGCTTGCCCCCCGGCTCGGCCACGACGTGGTATACCACGGTGTACGTCCCGATGGCCAGCGTCGAGTATGTCGCGGTCACCGACCTGGTCCGACCCTGGGCCAGCGAGATGAGGCTCGGCGTGACCGACCCGCAGCGGAGCTGCGGATCGGGCGCGGCGCGGTAGACTTCGAAGGTGCCGCTGGCCTGACCGTTGTTCGTCACGGTGAATGTCACGGTGAACGGCCCCGCCTCGGTGGGCTGGGTCGCCGAGATCGGGGTGACGTTCGAGACATAGACCGCCGGGAGGCACGGGTTGTCCTCGGTGCCGCACTGCCCCGCCATCGGCTGGACGCCGCGCCCGCCGGCCTGGCCCAGGAGCGAACGGGCCGTGGCCGCCAGCAGGAGGAAGGTGAGGGCGAGGACGGCGATGGCGGTGCGCGCGACGACGCGCGCGTCGCGGCGCGCGGGAGTCCGGACGATGAATGGGGCGGGCGGCATGGCGTGCTCCTCGGCAACGGGACGGGAACCCGCCCCCTCCCGAGGCACGCCGCGTGCCGCCCGGGCCGCGATGCCAGGTCACGGTGGCTCAACGACTTCGGGCACGGGGCCGGAGTCCCTGAGGACTCGCGTGGCGAGGCACGCCCGACGGCCGGTCCGCCCGTGCGCCCGTGCGTCATTGCGAGCCGCCGACGGCGGCGAAGCAATCCGGTCGCGCATGCCAAGGAGCCAATGGCTCGATCGCGTGGGCGGCGGGATTGCTTGGGGCGCTGCGCGCCCTCGCAATGACGAGGAGGGACGCGGGCTCGTGGCCTCCGCGCCCTCGCAATGACGGCGGGGCGGAGAGCCCTCGACTCCCCGCCCCGTGCCATGCCTCGTGGGGATCGCCCCGGCCCCTGCGGGGCCTCGGGACGACGCCCCCTAGAACGCGCTGTGCCCCGTGATCTGCTCCCCCAGGATCAGGGTGTGCATGTCGTGCGTCCCCTCGTAGGTGTACACCGACTCGAGGTTCGCCATGTGGCGCATCGAGTGGTACTCCACCAGGATCCCGTTCGCCCCCAGGAGCCGCCGCGCCTCCCGTGCGATGTCGCAGGCCATGTCCACGTTGTTCCGCTTGCAGAGCGACACCTGGTACGGGGTCATCCTCCCCGCGTCCTTGAGCCGGCCGAGCTGCAGCGTCATGAACTGCGCCTTGGTGATCTCGGTCAACATGTCCGCGAGCCGCGCCTGCTGCAGCTGGGTCGCCCCGATCGGCTTGCCGAACATCACCCGGGTGCCGGCGTAGCGCACCGCCTCGTCGTAGCACGCCATCGCCGCCCCGATCGCCCCCCAGGCGATCCCGTACCGCGCCTGGGTGAGGCACATGAGCGGGCTCTTGAGCCCCGCCGACTTGGGCAGGATCGCGTCCTTCGGCAGGTGCACGTCCTCCAGGTGGATCTCGCTCGTGTCCGAGGCCCGGAGCGAGAGCTTCCCCTTCTGGTCCCTCGCCGTGTAGCCCTTGGTGTCGGTGGGGACGATGAACCCGCGGATCGACTTGGGATCGTCGATCGCCCCGGTCTTGGCCCAGATGATCGCCACGGTGGCCTGGGAGCCGTTGGTGATCCACATCTTCACCCCGTTCAGCACCCAGCCGTCCTTCGTCTCCCGCGCCGTCGTGATCATCCCGCCCGGGTTCGAGCCGTAGTCGGGCTCGGTGAGCCCGAAGCAGCCGATCTCCTGCCCCGCCGCCAGCCGCGGCAGCCAGTGCCGCTTCTGCTCCTCGCTCCCGAAGGCGTGGATCGGGTACATCACCAGCCCGCCCTGCACCGAGGCGAAGGAGCGGATCCCGCTGTCCCCCCGCTCCAGCTCCTGCATGATGAGCCCGTAGGCCACGTTGTTGAGCCCGGCGCAGCCGTACTCCTCCGGCAGGTTGGCGCCGAAGAGCCCCAGCTCCGCCATGCCCGGGATGAGCTGCTTGGGGAACTTCCCCTCGATGTAGGCCTCGCCGATCACCGGGATCAGGTGCTCGTCCACCCAGGCGCGCACGGTGTCGCGCACCGCGCGCTCGTCGTCCGAGAGGAGCGAGTCGAACTCCAGGAAGTCCACGCCGGTGAATCGGGAAGCGGCCGTTGCCGTCGCCATCGTCTGCCTCGGGTCAGGGTTCGGTGTGACGGACGGGAAGATAGCCGCCCGGCGGGGAGGGCGGTACGGGCGGCCGGCCGAGGTCCCGCACCGCCCGGGGCTCGATCCCCACCTCCCGCGCCTTCCGCCGGAACCGCGGCCCGTGATCCACCGGCATGCCGCGCTCCGCCTGCCACTGGTGCACCATCTCGTGCAGCAGCGTCGCCTCCACCTCCACCCAGGGGTCGCGCCGGAGGTGCCGGCGGCTGATCGCGATCTCGAGCGCCCGCCCGGTGGCGAGCTCCACCGTGAGCTCCCCCAGCCGGGTCCGCATCCGCCCGCTCACCCGGATCGGGATCTCCCCCAGGCTCCCGCCGAAGTGCTCCCGGTTGAGCCGGCGGTGCGCCTCCTCCAGCCGCCGGATGAAGCGCAGGTCGCCGGGCCGGGGCGCGCCCCTCGATCGGGGCGGGCGCGGCGGGGGCGGCGCGTGGCTCGCCGCCGGGAAGGCGAGGATCTCCCGCCGCGCCGCCTCCCGCTCCCGCCGCGGCACCCGCGGCATGACGAACCTCACGATGGCCCGGAGCACCCCGTCCGGCGCGCGCGAATACCCTTCGTGCACCCGGAGCCCGGTGCGCGGACTCAAGCTCACCATCACGGTGCGGTTCCGGTGGACGTGCACGGGCACCCGGGGATCGAGCCCGAGGCGCCGGAGCCGCGCCTCGAGCGGTTCGGCGCCGAGCGACTCGACGCCGAGCCGGTGGTCCGCGCGCGCCGGGTCGGGGAGCGGCGGGTCGAGGAGGGAGAGCTGGAGCGGTGCCGCGGTCACGTCGAGCTGGTTATGGGACGCGCTCAGGGCCGCGGCTCGACCGCGGTCTGGGAGACGCCCACCTCGGCGCGCCCGCGGGCGAAGGCGAAGGTGTCGGAGCGGGCGAACCGGCGCCGCTCCCGGTCCCAGCGGTGGTGCTCCACCCACACCGCGTCCCGGTCGATCCGGACGAGGTTGAACGCGGAGGGCCGCCCGCCTCGCGAGCGGGAGCTGTGGGTGCCCGAGATGCTCACCGCGAGCCGCTGCTCGATCTGGCCCGCCGCCTCCTGGTGGTCGTGGCCGCAGAGCACCACGTCGGCCCCGGTGGCGAGGAGCCGTCGGTGGGCCGAGCGCCAGCGGGCGAGCCCCATCCGGCGCGAGAGCTCCCCCGCCAGCACGTTGTGATGGATCACCAGCACCTTGGCCGCGTCGGGCGGTGCCGCGGCGAAGATCTTCGCCACCCGGTCGGTCTCGGCCCGGGGGAGGTGCCCCTTCACCGAGACGTCGTTGGGATTCAGGGTGAGCGAGCCCCAGGAGAACCCGTGGGCGGTGAGGGCGCTCGCCATCACCAGCCCGGGGAGTTCCAGGGTCGGGGTGAGGTCGGGACCGAAATAGTGGAGGTACTTCTCGTAGCGCCGCCGGAAGCCGAAGAGGCCGAGCGGGCTCCGCCACCACTGCACGTCGTGGTTGCCGGGGATCACCAGCGTGGGCGCCGTCTGGCGCATCCGCCGGACGAAGACGTGGGCCCGCTGGAACTCGCCGTGGCGGGCCCGCTGGGTGAGGTCGCCGGAGATCGCGATCGCGTCCGGCCGGTAGATCCCGGCGACCTCCTCCAGCACCTCCGCCTGCTCCAGGTCCGCCGGCCAGCCGAAGTGCAGGTCGGAGACGTGCAGGATGGTGACCGGCTTCACTCGCTCCCCTCCCTCATCGGGTCGTCACCAGATCACCCGCACCCGGTACTTGAGGACCGTCTCGCCCCGGGGCGGCACCGCCACCCGGAAGCGGGTCACGGTGGACGAGAGCTTCTCCGCCGGCACCGAGCTCGAGATCACCGACCACTCGCCCCCCCGCTCTTCCAGCACGTCGATCGTCACGGTGCTGTCGGTGGCGTTGCGCAGGGTGACACCGTAGTCGGCGAGCGCGGTGGTGCGCCAGGAGCCGGCCCGCACGCTGTCGCGCCGGGTGGTGTAGGAGGTCTGCACCCGCCGCGCGGTGAGGTCGAACGCGATGCCGGCCGCGAGCCGGAGGTCCTTCCCGGCCGGGGAGTGGTCGAGGTGCGCCTCGCCGATCAACTGCTGCCGCCCGGCGCCGTCGGCCTGGAAGAGCCGCACCACGCCGCCGGGGAGCGGACGGTCGCCGGCCTCGGTGCCGCGGGGCCGCTTGACGAGATAGCTGATCTCGACCGGGAGCTCGACCTCCTCCCCCTGGGGGGGCAGGATCCCCCAGTACGGGATCCCGCCCCGCACCACGTACGACCGCTCGTACTCGAGCCGCGCCGGCTCGAAGAGGGCGATGCTCGTCGTGGCGCCCGGCGCGATGGTGCTCCGGCCCGGCAGGGTGTAGAGGTGGAACTCCCCCACCCGCTGGTTGGCCATGCCGACGGCGGCCGACTGCGCGTCGGCGAACTCCTCCGCCCGGCCCTTGGCCATCATCGGCCGCGGGATCTCCGGCGGCGGCGCCGCCCGCCCCACCGACCCGGCCAGGAGCTGCACCTCGGCGTCATCGGCCCGGAGGCTCTCGGAGTAGACCACCGCGGCGCCCGTGAGCCGCGCCTCGCCGTTGCCGAGCACGGCCTGGTAGCTCGCCTGCCAGGAGGCGCCGCCGGTGAAGTAGCCCAGCCGGAGCTGCTTCCTGGGCGCATCGCTCCGGAGCGTCACCGCCGCCACCGGCTCGACCACCACCAGCTCCTCGGGAAAGACCGGCGCCCCCGGCCGGCCGATGAAGATCCCGCCGTCGGGCATCCGCCAGCGCTCGGGATCCACCCCCACCAGCGTGGCGCCGAGGGAGTCGAGCGCGGTGCCGGTCTGGCGGAAGCGGATCCGGCGGCCGATCGCGCGGCGGAGCACGCTCGCCTCGTCCACCGCGGCGTCGTAGCTCACCCCGGCGAGGGTCACCTCGGGGTCGAGCGAGAACAGCGTGGCCGGGTCCAGCCGGCCCAGCGGCAGGCGCTGGGTCGAGACGCCGCGGGGGATGTCCGCCGCCACCGTCCGGCGCACCAGCACCCGGCCGTCGTTGTAGATGGTGACGCTGGTCTGGGCCTGGGCCCCCGCGGCGAGCGCCGCGGCCGCGCCCAGCGCCAGCGCCGCGGCCGTCCCGATCCGCCGCGCCGCCCCGCCGACACTCCGGTCGATCATCGCTCCCTCCACACTCATTTCGGTAAGAGCTCCAGCGCGATCCTGAGGACGATCCGCCGGACGATGAGATACGTGGCCACCACCGCGATCGCCGCGTAGGTGCGGGCGATCGGCTCCACGGGGAGGCGCAGGGCCAGGTACAGGCCCATGAGCGCGGTGGCGACGAGGGAGATGCGGCCGGCGATCTTCCTTGCACGCCGGACCCGGACGGCGGCGCACTCGGGGCAGAGCTCGCCCCAGGCGAGCCCGGGCGTCCGGCGGCCGCAGCGGGGGCAGGGAGCCGGCGGGAGCGCGCTGGGCAGCCCGCTAGGCCACCCGCCGGGCCACCGCATCGCCGAACTCCCTGGTGGTGGCGGTGCCGCCCAGGTCCCGGGTCCGGACGTGGTCCTCCGCGATGGTCCGCCGCACCGCCTCGCGCACCCGGTCGCCGTATTCGATCAGCCCCAGGTGGTCGAGCATCAGCGCGGCCGCCAGCATCTGGGCCGCCGGATTCGCGATCCCCTTCCCCGCGATGTCCGGGGCGCTCCCGTGCACCGCCTCGAAGATCGCCGCCTTGGTCCCGATGTTGGCCCCCGGCGCGAGCCCCAGGCCCCCCACCAGCCCCGAGACCTCGTCGCTCAGGATGTCGCCGAACATGTTGGTGGTGACCATCACGTCGAACTGCTCCGGGCGCAGCACCAGCTGCATGGCGGTGTTGTCGACGATCATGTCGTTCGACTGCACCCGCCCCTCGTACTCCTTGGCGATCTGCTTCCCCACCTCGAGGAAGAGGCCGCTCACCATCTTGAGGATGTTCGCCTTGTGGACGATGGTGACCTTCTTCCGCTTGTGGCGCAGGGCGTACTCGAAGGCGTAGCGGATGATCCGCTCGCACCCCGCCCGGGTCACGATGGCGATCGACTCCCCCACCGCCCGGGGGTCGTTCCCCACCTGCACGAAGTGCTCCACCCCGATGTAGAGCCCCTCGAGGTTCTCCCGCACCAGCACGATGTCGACGTTGTCGTACCGCCCGGGGAGCAGGGTCCTGGCCGGCCGCACGTTGGCGTAGAGCTCGAACTCCTTGCGGAGCCCCACGTTCACCGAGCGGAACCCGGTGCCCACCGGGGTGGTGAGCGGCCCCTTGAGGGCGACACAGGTCTTCCGGATGCTCTCGAGCGTGGCGTCGGGGAGGGGGGTGCCGGTGGCCTGTACCGCGGTCACACCCGCCACCTGCTCGTCCCAGTGGAACTTGAGCCCCGTCGCCTCGAGCACCTTCACCGTCTCGGCGGTGATCTCGGGGCCGATGCCGTCGCCGGGGATGAGGGTGATGTCGTAGCTCATGGCGCGCCGGATCCGAGGGGAAGCATGGACGCGAGCGCGGCCCGCACCGCCTCGCGCGGAGTGGGACCGGTACCGCTCGCCACCGTCCGCCAGGGGACGTCGCCCCGCCGTGCGTCGGCCATCACCACCGCGAGCTCGGCCTTCACGATGCCGGCACCGTCGCGGCTCAGGCCCAGCGCCGCCGGGATGAAGGCGTAGCGCCCCCCCGCGAGCGCCACCAGCCCGCGCAGGTTGGAGTGGAGGGGCTCGGGAAGCTGCCGGAGCCCGGGCGCCCGCATGACCGACTGCCCCAGGTGGTCGGGGTCGGCCAGGGTCGGGGCTCGCCGGGCGATCCGGCGGAGCTCGGGCGGGAGGACCCACTTCACGTCGGGAGCGCGGCTCACGAGCGCGGCGCCGATCAGCGAATCGACCCACCGGAGGGTGCGGGCCCGGTCGGCGAGGGAGCTGTCCCCCTCGAGCGCCGGTTGG
>DATLZT010000087.1:0-13903 GCA_035573835.1 Gemmatimonadales bacterium | reverse complement strand
CGGGAAGAAGTACAAGAAGTGCCACGGCGCGGCCGGGTGAGGATCCCGCCCGGCCGCCGGCCCGCCGTTTCGCTCGTCCCCGCGCGTTCTCGACACGTCTAGCGCCCCACGCCGGGCTAGCTTGGGAGCATGCCCCCGGCGCTCACCGCGCTCCCGTCCAGCGACCGCCCCCGCGAGCGGCTCTGGGCCCTGGGCCCGTCCGCGTTGACGACGGCCGAGCTCCTCGCCATCCTGCTGGGAACGGGCGGGCGGGGCGCCGACGCCCTCGGCCTCGCCGCCCGGCTGCTCGAGGTGGGCGAGGGCTCCCTCCGGCGGCTCGCCGCCCGGCCGGGGGCGGAGCTCCTCCGGGTCGGTGGTGTCGGGCCCACCAAGGGGGCTAGATTGCTGGCAGCCTTCGAGATCGCGGCCCGGATGGCGCAGGAGACGCGCCCGCCGGCGCCGCGGATCCGGGAGCCGGAGGACGTGGCCCGGCTGATGGCGGCCCGCCTCCGGGACCTGTCGGTCGAGGAGTTCCATGTCCTCGCGCTCGACAGCCAGAGCCAGCTCCTGCGGGACATCCTGGTCACGCGCGGCCTGCTCAACAGCTCCCTGGTCCACCCGCGCGAGGTGTTCCGGCCCGCGATCGCCGAGGCGGCCGCGGCCGTGATCGTCGTGCACAACCACCCGAGCGGCGATCCGACCCCCTCGGCCGAGGATCGGGCGGTGACCCGGCAACTGGTGGAGGCCGGCCGCCTGCTCGACCTGCCGGTGTACGATCACGTGATCGTCGCCGGGGACCGGTTCCTGAGCTTCGCCACCGCGGGATTGCTGTGACCTCGACCCTGCCCGACATCATCCCCGAGTTCCGCGCCGCGCTCAAGCGCCACGCCGACCGCCTCGACGTCGAGGCGGTCGAGCGGGCCTACCGCTTCAGCGCGTCGGCGCACCGCGGGCAGAAGCGGATGTCGGGCGACGACTTCATCTCGCACAGCGTCGCGGTCGCGATGATCCTCATGGATCAGCTGCTCGACACCACCTCGATCGTCGCCGCCTTGCTCCACGACGTGGTCGAGGACGCCGACGTCCGCTCCGAGGACGTGGCCCGGGAGTTCGGCCCCGAGGTGGCCGGGATCGTCGACGGCCTCACCAAGATCTCCACCCTCACCTTCCGCTCCTCGGCCGAGGAGCAGGTGGAGAACTACCGCAAGCTCCTCCTCTCGATCGCCAAGGACGCCCGGGTCATCATCATCAAGCTGGCCGACCGGCTCCACAACATGCGCACGCTCGAGCACCTGCCGCCCGAGCGGCGGGCCCGGATCGCCGCGGAGACCCGCGAGATCTACGCCCCGTTGGCCCACCGCTTCGGCATGGCGGGGGTGAAGGCCGAGCTGGAGGACCTGGCGTTCAAGTTCCTGGAGCCGGAGGAGTACCGGGCGCTGGTGGAGCAGGTGGCCGCCAAGCGGGCGGTGCGGGAGCAGATGATCCAGCGCCTCAAGACGCCGCTGGAGCACGAGCTCCGCCGCGCGGGGATCGAGTGGTTCGAGGTGACCGGACGCCCCAAGCACCTCTGGTCGATCTACCGCAAGATGAAGAAGCGGAACAAGCCGTTCGACGAGATTTATGACCTCATGGCGGTGCGGGTCATCGTCCGGACGGTGCCGGAGTGCTACCACGTCCTCGGGATCATCCACCACAACTGGACCCCGATCCAGGAGCGGATCAAGGATTACATCGCGAGCCCCAAGTCCAACGCCTACCAGTCGCTCCACACCACGATCTTCGGACCCGGGGGGCAGCTGTTCGAGGTGCAGATCCGCACCCAGGAGATGCACCGCACCGCCGAGTACGGCATCGCGGCCCACTGGCTCTACAAGGAGGACCGCCGGACCGCCGAGCTGGACCGCCAGCTCCACTGGTTCCGCCAGCTCATCGAGCTGCAGCAGGACGCGCACACCCCCGAGGAATTCCTCGAGTTCCTCAAGATCGACCTCTACCAGGACGAGATCTTCGTCTTCACGCCCCACGGGGACGTGAAGCGGCTCCCGAAGGGGTCGACGCCGATCGACTTCGCCTTCCACGTGCACACCGAGGTGGGCCTCAAGTGCCAGGGGGCGAAGATCAACGGCCGGATCGCGCCGCTCCACCGGGAGCTCAAGAACGGCGACACCGTCGAGATCCTCACCGGCCCCACCGCCCGCCCGAGCCGCGACTGGCTGGCCCACGTCCGCACCGCCCGGGCCCGCCACAAGATCAAGCAGTGGATCCGGCACGAGGAGGAGCAGGTGAGCCTCCAGCTGGGCCGCGAGATCCTGGGCCGGGAAACCAAGCGGCGTCGCCTCGACCCGCCTGACGACGCCCGCATGGCCGCGGCGGCCCAGGCCCTCGGCCTGGCCGACGCCCGGGGGCTCGAGATCGCGGTGGGCCGGGGCGACCTCGCCATCGGGCAGGTGATCCGCGCCCTCTATCCCGATCTCCCCGGCGACGCCCTCCAGGAGCCGAAGCCGACCGTCTTCGGGCGGGTGATCGACCGGATCCGCCTCGGCCGGGGCATCAGGATCCAGGGCGTCGACGGCCTCATGGTGCGCTACGCCCAGTGCTGCCAGCCGGTCCCGGGCGACGACGTCGTCGGCTACGTCACCCAGGGGCGGGGCATCTCGATCCACCGGGCCGACTGCCCCAATCTCCTCACCCTCACCGCCGACGAGCGCCGGGTCGAGATCGACTGGCAGGAGGTCGAGGGCGAAGCCTTCGCCGTCCGGCTGGCGCTGAGCGCCGAGGACCGGCGCGGGCTCTACGCCGACATCATGCAGGCGATCAGCTCCACCGGCACCAACATCCGCGGCGCCGACCTCAACAGCCGGGACGGCACCGTCTACGGCACCATCTTCGTCGAGGTCGACAACCTCACCCACCTCGCCCGGGTGATGAAGGCGGTCAAGCGGGTCAAGGGCGTCACCGACATCGAGCGGCGGGAGCCCGCGCCCTCCTGAGCCGGGCCACGCCGCCGCCCCGCCCCTCCGTTGACAGCCGTCGCGGCGGGGTTATCGTCTCCCACCCATGCCGAGCCACTGGATCCTCAAGTCCGACCCGGACACCTACGCCTTCGACGACCTTGCCCGCGATCGCCGCACGGTGTGGGACGGCGTCTCCAACAACCTGGCCCTCAAGCACCTCCGGGCGATGCGCCGGGGGGACGAGGCGCTGATCTACCACTCCGGCGACGACAAGGCCCTCGTGGGCCGGGCCCGGATCGTGTCCGATCCATATCCCGACCCGAAGGCCGGCGACGCCAAGCGAGTCGTGGTGGACGTCGAGGCCGCGGGTGGGCTCGCCCGGCCCGTCACCCTCGCCGAGATCAAGGCGGATCCCGCCTTCGCCGACCTGGGCTTGGTGCGGATGCCCCGACTGTCGGTGATCCCGGTGCCGGCGCCACAGTGGAAGCGGCTGCTCGCGTTGGCGGGGGAGCGGTAGGGTGAGTCCGACGCCCCGGACCGATGGCGGACAGCCCGGGGGATTCGTGGTCGCGATGCCCGGCGGCGGGGCCTGAGCCGACGGGGGCGGTCGCGCGGGGGGGGGGGCGAAGAGACGCCGAATTGCGGTTATATTGGGGGCATGAGCCCAGCCAAGTTCGAAGTCGTCGCCCCCTTCGAGCCGGCCGGCGATCAGCCCAAGGCGATCCGCGAGCTCACCGGCGGACTCCGCCGGGGGGACCGCTACCAGACCCTCCTTGGCGTCACCGGCTCGGGGAAGACGATGACGCTGGCCCACGTCATCGCGAATTACGCCAAGCCGACGCTGGTCCTCTCCCACAACAAGACCCTCGCCGCCCAGCTCTATGGCGAGCTGCGCCAGTTCCTCCCGCGGAACGCGGTCGAGTACTTCGTCTCCTACTACGACTACTACCAGCCGGAGGCGTACGTCCCCCAGACCGACCTCTACATCGAGAAGGACGCCTCCATCAACCAGGACATCGAGAGCCTCCGGCTCCGGGCCACCTCGAGCCTCATGGAGCGGGAGGACGTCGTCATCGTGGCGACGGTGAGCGCCATCTACGGCCTGGGCGATCCCGCCGAGTACCGCCAGCTCATGTTCGGCGTGGCGACGGGCGAGGAGAAGGGACGGGACGCCATCCTGCAGGAGCTGGTGCGGATCCAGTACGCCCGGAACGACGTGAGCTTCGAGCAGGGCACCTTCCGGGTGCGGGGGGACACCATCGAGATCTTCCCCGCCTACGCCGAGCAGGCGTACCGAATCGAGCTCTGGGGCGACCAGGTCGAGCGGATCAGCAAGATCCACCCCCTCACCGGCGAGACGATCCAGCTGGTTGAGCGGTGCATGATCTACCCGGCGAAGCACTTCGTCACCCAGCGGGCCACCATCGAGCGGGCGGTGACGGCGATCCGCGCCGAGCTGGCCGAGCGGCTGCGCGAGCTGCGCGAGCAGGGGAAACTCCTCGAGGCCCAGCGGCTCGAGTCCCGCACCAACTTCGACATCGAGATGCTGCTCGAGGTGGGGACCTGCGCCGGGATCGAGAACTACTCCCGCCACCTGAGCGGCCGCCGGCCCGGTGAGCGCCCCGCCTGCCTGCTGGACTACTTCCCGCCCGACTTCCTGGTGGTGGTCGACGAATCGCACGTGACGCTGCCCCAGCTCGGCGGGATGTACAACGGGGACCGGGCCCGCAAGGAGACGCTGGTCGAGTACGGTTTCCGGCTCCCCTCGGCGCTCGACAACCGGCCCCTCCGGTTCGAGGAGTTCATGGCGCTGGTGCCGCAGATGATCTGCGTCTCCGCCACCCCGGGCGACCTCGAGCTCTCGCTCTCCCGGGGCGTGGTGGTGGAGCAGATCATCCGACCGACCGGGCTGGTGGACCCCGAGGTCGAGGTGCGGCCGGTGAAGGGCCAGGTGGACGACCTCCTCCACGAGATCCGCCAGCGGGTGGCGCGACGCGAGCGGACCCTGGTCACCACCCTCACCAAGCGGATGGCCGAGGACCTCACCGACTACCTGCAGCAGGCCGGCGTCCGGGTGCGCTATCTCCATTCTGACATCGACGCCATCGAGCGGATGGAGATCCTCCGGGGGCTCCGGTTGGGGGACTTCGACGTGCTCGTGGGCATCAACCTGTTGCGCGAGGGGCTCGACCTCCCGGAGGTCTCGCTGGTGGCGATCCTCGACGCCGACCAGGAGGGGTTCCTCCGATCCGACCGCTCGTTGATCCAGACGGTGGGCCGCGCCGCGCGCAACGTGAACGGCCGGGCCATCCTCTACGCCGATACCATCACCGGGTCCATGCGGCGGGCGCTCGACGAGATGAGCCGCCGCCGCGAGATCCAGCAGCGCCACAACGCGGCGCACGGGATCACGCCCCGGTCGATCGTGAAGTCGATGGAGGAAGTGCGGCTCGCCACCTACGTGGCGGACGCGCGCACCGAGAAGCCGACGGCCAAGCCGGCGCCCGCTCCGGAGGTCGATCTCCACGACCCCGCGGACCGTGCCCGGGTCATCGCGCAGCTCGAGCGGCAGATGCGGGAGGCGGCGGCCAACCTCGAATTCGAGCAGGCGGCCCTCTTGCGGGACCAGATCAACGACCTCAAGGCGTACGGCGCCACGCAGGTGCGGCGCGCCGCGGCGGTGGGCGTGGCCGAGCGGCGGGGCGCCTCGCGACGGCGGGGGTGAGATGATCCGACCCCTGACCGAGACCGAGCTGGTGGAAGAGGGCGAGCGGATCGGCCGCGATCTCCCGCCCGGCGCGCTGCTCACCTTCGAGGGGGAGCTCGGGGCGGGGAAGACCACGCTGATCCAGGCCATCGCCCGCGGGCTCGGCGTGGAGGCGCCGGCCACCAGCCCCACCTACGCCCTGGTGCACCGCTACCAGGGGCGCCGCGGACCGGTGTTCCACCTCGACTGCTATCGCCTCCGTACCCCCGACGAGGCGGCGGACCTCGACTGGGAGTCGTTGCTCGCCGAGGGAGACGCGGTGCTGGTCGAGTGGCCCGAGCGCGCGGCGGAGTGGGTGCCGGCGCCCACGCTCCGGTTCCGGCTCCACCACCTCGACGACGACACCCGGCGCGGGCTCGAGATCGTGGAGTCGGATGGCGGTGCGCCGATCCGGGCCGCGGCCCGGGGAAGGGACAGCGATGTGGCTCGCGCTTGAGACCTCGGGCGATCGCGCCTCGGTCGCCGTGGGGGAGCCGGGTCGGGTCCTCGCCGAGGAAAGCCTGGTGGGCGCCCGCCGGCATGCCGGTGCCTTGCTGCCGATGGTCCACCGCGCGCTCGCCGCGGCCGGCGCCGGTCTGGATGCGATCGCCGCCGTCGCGGTGGCCGACGGGCCGGGCAGCTTCACCGGGCTCCGGGTCGGGGCGTCGGTGGGCAAGGCCCTGGCGCACGCGCACGGCCTGCCGCTGTGGGCCGCGCCCTCGCTCATGGTCCTCGCCGCCGGGGCGGCGATCGACGACGGTGTACCCATCGCGGCGCTCACCGACGCGCTCCGCGGCGACGTCTACCTCGGCGTGTACGCGTTTGCCGACGGCGCGGTCGAGACCATCGTCCCGGCCTCGGTGCGGCGGCCGGCCGAGGCGGTGGGGCTGATCCCGGCGAGGGCCCGGGTGGTGGCGCCGGTGCCGCCGGTCGTACTGGACGCGCTGGAGGCTGCGGGGCTCCGGGTGGAGGGGACGACCCCCACCGACGGCCCTCGGGCGAGCGCGCTCCTCCGGCTCGCCGGCCAGCGCGGCGGCGCGGCGCGAGTGGAGTCCCCGGACCTCTGGGAGCCGGCCTACGGCCGTCCGGCCGAGGCGCAGGTGCGTTGGGAGCAGGCGCATGGGCGAGCCCTACCTCATTCGTCCGGCGCGCGAGAGTGACGCCCGGGCGCTCTGCGAGATCGAGCGGCGCTGCTTCTCGGATCCCTGGAGTCCCGGGGGATTCCGGGAGATCCTCCGTGACCGCCACGCCTTCGGGCTGGTGGCGGAGCAGGGCGCCCGGCCGCTGGGCTACGTGATCGGCCGGGCGGTGTCGGGCGAGGGCGAGATTCTCAATCTGGCGGTGGCGCCGGAGGCCCGGCGCCGCGGCATCGCGAGCGCACTGCTCGACGCCGGCCTGGCGTGGCTGGAGCGGCGGGGAGCCGCGGAGGTGTTCCTCGAGGTGCGGGAGTCGAACGCCGCGGCACTCGCGCTCTACCGCCGGCACGGCTTCGCCCCCGTGGGCCAGCGGTCGGCGTACTATCGCAATCCCGTCGAGGACGCGCTCGTGTTGCGGCGCGCCCTCTCGGCCGCGTCCTGACCGCGGCGGTCCGACGCCGGCACCCGGCCGCAGCGTTCGGTACCGAGTGGCATCGAATCGGTGGGGGCGGTAGCTTCCGGGAGCGCTAGTCTTGGGTGTCCGCTGTCAGCGTCCCGCGATGATCCGAGAGTGGAGGTACCTGTGAGCCGGAGTCTGAATAAAGTCATCCTGATCGGCAACCTGGGCGCGGACCCCGAGGTCCGGAGCACGGCGAATGGCTCGCGCGTCGCCACGCTCTCCCTTGCCACCAGCCGTCAGTGGAAGAACCAGGCGGGGGAGCGCCAGGAGAAGACCGAGTGGCACCGGGTGGTGGCGTGGAACAACAAGGCGTCGAACCTGGCCGACATTATCGAGAAGTACTGCAAGAAGGGCGACAAGCTCTACGTCGAGGGGAGCATCGAGTATCGCACCTGGCAGGACCGCGAGGGCCAGACCCGCTACAGCACCGAGATCAACGCCCGGGAGATCATCCTCCTCTCGGGGCGGGGTCAGGCCGAGGGCGCCGAGGCGTTCGCCGGGACCCGGGCCGCGGCGGCGGCACCGCGGCGCGAGGCGCGGGACGAGTCGTTCGAGGAGTTCCCCGAGGCGCTCGACTCCGAAGAGGACGATCTCCCCTTCTGACCGACGGCCGGTCCCACCGGCGACTCGGGCCGGCACCGGGATCGGAACGCTCCGGAACGGTAGATGAGGGCGGGGGCGCGGGGCGGGTCATCGATCCGCCCCGCAGACCCGCCCTCGGCGCATCCGGGCCGGGCGCCACGCCATCACGGTGCGCCGGCCGATTCCCGGCCCTCGGCCGCCAGGGCCTAGCCTCCTGCCAGAGTCGGTGCCGAACGCGGGTCCGACGCCCGGCAAGGGGGTCGCTCCGCGCCTCGGATTGCGTGGCTAAGTGTAAGCGTTGCAAGCTGCTGGCATACGGATCTCGAGTCGTTTCCAGGTGGCGTCGATCTTGCTCCTCCGGGGGGTGGTCCGTCCGTCGTCCCCCCTTTGGTCCCAGAACCTGGAAAGCACCGGTGATCCGGTGGGGATGTCTCATGCGACGCACGATCCTCGGCAAGACGCTCTCGCTCCTGCTCCTCGGCGCGCTGGTGCCGGGGCTTCTCCCGGGCCAGGGCCAGGAGCCCCGGACGCACACCGTGCGCAAGGGCGACACGCTGTGGGACCTGGCGAAGGCGTATTTCGGCGACCCCTTCCTCTGGCCCGAGATCTACCGGCTCAACACCCAGGTGGTCGAGGATCCGCACTGGATCTATCCGGGTGAGGTCCTCCGGCTCGCCGGCGGCCCCGACGTGGCTGCGGTTCCGTCCACCGACACACCGGTCGACAGCGCGGCCGCCGACGGTGTCCCGGCCGACAGCGCGGTGGTGCCGCCGGCGGAGCCCGCCGGGGACGCCGTCGCCCTGGCCCCCGAGCCGGAGCCGGAGGAGCAGGGGGGGCCCCTCTTCGGACCGCCGCCGCTCGATCGGAGCGGCGCCGCCGAGCTCCGCGCCTACCGGGAGCAGAGCTACCGCCTGCTCCGTCGGAGCGAGTTCTATTCGTCCGGCTTCCTCACCGAGGGGGACACGCTCCCCTTCGGCAAGCTCCTCGGCTCGGTCACCCCGCAGTACATCGGGACCGCGCTTCGCAACCGGCCCACGGTGTTCGGGAAGGTGGCCGTCGTGCCGCCCGCCGATGCCGCCTACCAGGTGGGCGACACGCTCCTCTTCGTTCGCATCGACCGGACGATCCGTGGCTACGGCGAGGTCGTGGTGCCGACCGGGATGGGTCGGGTGATCGATGCGGGAGGCCCGGAGACGCTGGTGATGGTGATCGCCGAGTACGGCCCGATCCGCGGCGGGCAGCTGGTGCTCCCGGCGGAGAAGTTCCTCGATCCGGGGCACGTGCGTCCGCTCCCGGTGGCCGACGGGGTCGAGGGGCGGCTCATCCAGGGGCGCGAGCCGAGGACCTTCAAGTCGCCGCAGGACGTGGTCTTCATCGACAAGGGTAGGCGGGACGGCGTGGCCCGGGGCGACATCTTCGAAATCTGGCGCGCGCCGCAGTCGGGCGAGGGGCGGGTGGCCTCGACCATCGCCGAGGTGATCGCCCGGGTGCAGGTGGTCCACGTGCGGGAGCGGACCGCGACGGCCCGGGTGCTCACCGTCACGGCGCCGGACCTCCCGCCCGGGAGCCGGGTCCGCCAGGTCGCGAAGCTTCCCTCCTGAGCGGTCCCGGCCCCGGTGCCGGTCCCCGACCGAGCGGCGCGCCCCGACGGCGCGCCGCTCGCGTTTGGGCTCTCGTCGATTGCTTCCGCTCCTACGGGCATTTAGCGTTCTCGCCTGGTGGTCCCGCGCGGTCGCGCGGGGCCGTCGCAACCCCCGAGCGTGAGGAGTGGCCATGGCGGGACGGGTCCTGGTGACCGGCGGCGCGGGCTTCATCGGCTCGCATCTGGCCGCCGAGTACCTGCGGAACGGGTGGGAGGTCACCGTGCTCGACGACCTCTCCCGGGGCCGCGAGTCCAACGTTCCCGCCGGCGCCCGCCTGGTCCGGGCCGATATCCGTTCGCCGGAGGCCCACCAGCTCATCGCCGCCGGTCGATTCGACGTGGTCAACCACCAGGCGGCCCAGATCGACGTCCGGGTCTCGGTGAGCCGCCCGGCGTACGACGCCGAGATCAACCTGGTCGGCCTGGTCAACCTGCTCGACGCCGCCGGCAAGGGCGGGGTGCGCCGGTTCGTCTTCGCCAGCAGCGGCGGCGTCGTCTACGGCGATCCCGAGACCATCCCCACGCCCGAGACGGCGCCGAAGGGGCCGATCTCACCCTACGGGGTGAGCAAGCTCGCCGGGGAGTATTACCTCCGGGCGCTCGGCACGCTGCACGGCTTCGAGACCGTGGCCCTCCGGTACAGCAACGTCTTCGGGCCGCGGCAGGACCCGAAGTCGGAGGCCGGGGTGGTCTCGATCTTCATCTCCCGGCTCCTCGCCGGCGAGCCGCTCACGGTCTTCGGCGACGGGCGGCAGACGCGCGACTACGTCTTCGTGGGCGACGTGGCCCGGGCCAACCTCCTCGCCAGCACCGCCCCGATCGACCGGGGTGCGGGCATCGACGACACGGCGTTCAACGTGGCGACCTCGGTGCAGCGGAGCGTGCTCGAGCTGGCCGAGGCGGTGGGCCGTGCGGTGGGGCGGACGCCGCGGATCGAGCACGCGCCCGCCCGCCCGGGCGAGCTGCTCCGCAACGCGCTCGACGTCACCAAGGCGAAGGCGCGGCTCGGCTGGACCCCGCAGACCGCGTTCGACGACGGGCTGCGGGCGGTCGTGGACTGGTTCAAACAGGAGATGCGGTGATCTTCCAGATCGGGGGCGCGATCCCCACCTCGCCCTGGGAGCTCGTGCGGACCGCGAGCCCCGAGACCAAGGTGGTCCTGGTGGTCTGCGCCGTCCTCTCGGTGCTGTCGTGGTTCATCATCGGCCTCAAGTGGTGGCAGTTCCGGCGGGCCCGGCGCGAGGGCGACCGCTTCTTCGCCGAGCTCGAGCGCACCACCCGACTGCAGGACGCCTATCACGCGGTGATGAAGCTGCCCCAGTCGCCGTACAGTCGCATCTTCCGCGAGGCGATGACCTTCTACGCCGAGCTCCGGCCGGGCGTGCTCAAGGCGGCGCGGGAGGAGGTTCCCGGGGCGCAGGGCCCGCGGGGGACGCTGACCCCCACGCAGCTCGAGGCGCTGAAGATGGTCCTCGGGAAGGATGCGGCGGCCGAGCGGGACCTCATGGCGCGCTTCATCCCCTGGCTCGCCACCATCGGCTCGGTGGGCCCGCTGCTCGGACTGCTGGGAACGGTGCTCGGGGTGATGCGCGCCTTCCTCGGCATCGGGCACGGCGGGTCGGGCAACATCGCCGCGGTGGCGCCCGGCATCGCCGAGGCGCTGGTGGCCACCGTGGCCGGACTGGCCGCCGCCATCCCCGCGGTCATGGCCTACAACATCTTCGCCAGCCGGCTCGGGCTCTTCGCCGGGGAGTTGGAGGGCTTCGCCAACGAGCTGATCGGCAGCATGGCCCGGGAGGGGCTGCTCTAGATGGCGGGGATCATCGGCGGGCACGGCGGCCTCCGGGGCCACGGCGAGCTCCCGCTCAACGCCGACATCAACGTCACGTCGCTGGTGGACGTGGCGTTCGTGCTGTTGATCATCTTCATGATCACCGCGCCCATCATGCAGGGTGGCGTGGATGTCCAGCTCCCCCGGGCCGCGGCCCGGCCCCTCACCGCCAAGGAGGGTATGGTGGTGTCGGTGGACCGGCAGGGGCGCATCTACATCGACGAGACCCCCGTCTCCTACAACGACTTCCGGGTGACCTTCGCGTCGCTGGTGGCGGCCCGGCGGCCCACCGGGGTCTACCTCCGCGCCGACCGGCGGGTCGCCTACGGCGACGTGGTCCGCGTGCTCGCCGTGATTCGCGCGGCGGGCGTCAACGACGTGGGGCTCGTGGCCGAGGAGGAGGAGACGTCGCCGTGAGGCGGTACGGGGCGCGTGCCGAGCGGATGCGGGGCGCCACCGCGGGGCTGGTCGGGACGGTGTTGGTGCATGGGCTCGCGGCGGCGCTGGTGCTGACCGGTGTCCGTCCGCCGCGGCCCGGCCCCCCGGTCTATGCGGTGAATCTGGTGGCGGCGCCGGCACCCCGACCCGACGCCCGACGGACCCCCGAGGTGGTGGAGCGCGAGGCCGCCCGGCCGCAGCCCGCGCCGCCCCGGCCGGAGCCGGAACCGGCCAAGCCGACCGAGACGGCGCCGGTACCCAAGCCCAGGGCCAGGCCTCGGCCGACCCCCACGGCGCCCACGCCCCCGCCGCCCGAGCCCGACGTCGCGCGGGAGCCGGCGCCCCGGGCCAGCTCGCCGGCAGCGCCGGCGCCGGGCGAGACCCCCGGCACCGGCGACGATCCGGTCACCATCCAGACGCCCGGGCTGGTCTTCGCGTATCCCGAGTACCTCGAGAATATCGTGGCCCAGGTGTATCGCCGATGGGAGCGGCCGGCCGGCACCGCGCCGCTCCGGGCCGAGGTCAACTTCCTGATCCTGAAAGACGGCGGCGTGCGAGATATCCGATTCCTCCGGCGCTCGGGGGATTTCGCGTTCGACCTGAGCGCCCAGGGGGCGATCGAGGCGGCGGGGAACGCCCGCGCCTTCGGTCCGCTCCCCGACGGCTACGAGGCCGACGTGCTCCCCGTGACGTTCATCTTCAATCCGCGAGGCGGACGATGAGGGCGCTGGCGCTCGGCTCCCTCGCGTTGCTGGCGGCCGCCGGTACGGCTGGGGCGCAGGACACCACCCGCCCGCGCGAGGGGGTGACCGTCGAGCTCACCTACCGGCCCGGCGTCCGGCCGCGCCTCGTGGTCACCCCCGCGCCGGCCGAGCTCGACTCGGCCCGGGCGATCATCCAGCGGGACCTGGACTACAGCGACCGCTTCGAGCTGATCCCGATCGGGAGCGACGCGTCGGTGGTGCTCCAGCGTCCGAACCTCCCCGACCCGTCCGGCGGCACCGTGAACTATGCCCTCTACCGCACCCTCGGTGCGACCTACGCGGTGGAGGTGGCGCCGGCGGCGGGCGGGGTCCAGCTCCGGTTGCACGACCTCAACCTCGGCACCGTGCGCCGGGAACAGACCGTGGCCCTGCCGCCGCCCGACTCGCCGGAGTACCGGATGGAGCTGCATCGGGCGGCGGACGAGGTGGTGCGCTGGATCACCGGGACGCCGGGGATCGCCGCCACCCGGCTGCTCTTCGTGATGGGGAAGCGGGTCTACCAGGTCGACAGCGACGGGCACGGACTGACCCCGCTCACCGGCGAGCGGGTGGAAGCGCTCTCGCCCGCCTGGGCGCCCGACGGCCGCCGGTTCGCCTACACCCAGTTCGGGCAGGGGCGGGGGACGATCATGATCGAAGGGCCGGGCGGCTCCCGCATCGCCGTGGCCGGCACCGGGGAGGGGCTCAATTACGCGCCGGCGTTCTCGCCCGACGGGCGGACCCTCGCCTTCGCCCGCTCGGGGCCGGACGGCACCACCGACATCTTCGCCGTCGACCTGGCGCAGAACTGCTGCCTCCGGCGCTTGACCGTCGGGAGGTTCGCCGATAACCTTTCACCGACGTTCTCGCCAGACGGGCGGCGGATCGCGTTCGTCTCGACGCGGGCTGGGCTTCCCCAGGTCTACGTGATGGCCGCCGACGGGACCGACCAGGAGCTCTTCGCGCCGTTCGACTACGGAGTCACCGGGAGCTCCAACGCGCCGGAGTGGTCGCCCGACGGCGCGAGCCTGGCCTTCCACCGCGACGTGGCGCGCGCCCCGCAGATCTTCGTGATGGACGTCGCCAGCCGGCGGGTGCGCCAACTCACCTCCTCGGACCGCAACGAGGATCCGACCTGGGCGCCCGACGGACGGCACCTGGCGTTCGTCTCCGAGCGGAGCGGACGCCGCCAGATCTGGATCATCGACATGGAAACCGGTCGTATCCGGCAGATCCGCACGCCGGGGGCGGTCCGGCTTCCGTCATGGTCCCGGCGCCTCGGCCGGGCCGCAGCCGACACCACACCCTGAACTTGGAGTCATGATGCGTAGTCCCGTGACGTTCGCCGTCTTCACGCTGTTGGTCGCCGGTGCCGCCGCCTGCGGCGGCCGG
>DATLZT010000086.1:0-15987 GCA_035573835.1 Gemmatimonadales bacterium | reverse complement strand
CGGCAGCGCCGTCGAGGCCCTAGTGCGTCGCGCCGCCCAGCTCGGGCTCGAGGTCCTCACCGGCCCCGACTGGGCCGTCCTGGCCGGGAGCCTGGCGCGGCTCAGCGCGCTCGCCCGCCCGTGGGGCGGGCCGCCCGAGCTGGCGGAGGTGGCCTATCAGGTCGGTCTGGCCCTTCCCGCCGAGCCCACCTCGGTCTGGCCCACGGCGCGGGGACCGGTGCCCCTCGACAAACCGGCCCTGGTGGGCATCCTGAACGTCACCCCCGACAGTTTCAGCGACGGGGGGCGCTTCAGCGCGCTCGAGCCGGCCCTGGCCCACGCCCAGCGGCTGCTCGACGACGGCGCCCACATCCTCGACGTGGGCGGCGAGTCGACCCGTCCCGGTGCCCGCCCGGTGCCGGCCGAGGAAGAGATCCGCCGGGTGGTCCCGGTGATCGAGGCGCTCGTCCGACGCCATCCCTGGCTGATGATCTCCGTCGACACGGTGAAGGCGGAGGTGGCGCGGGCGGCGGTGGAGGCCGGTGCCGCCATCGTGAACGACGTCTCCGCCTTCCGCCTCGATCCCGGGATGCCCGAAGTGGTGGCGAGCACCGGGGCGGGGGTCATCCTGATGCACTCGCGTGGGACGGTGAGCACCATGGCCTCGCTCGAGCTGGCCGACTACGGCGCCGACGTCGTGCGGGGCGTGCTCGCCGAGCTGCGCGGGGCCCTGGACGCGGCGGTCGCGGCGGGGATCCCCGCCGAGCGGATCGTGCTCGATCCGGGGCTCGGATTTGCCAAGACGCCGGAGCAGAATATCTTGCTGCTCGATCGACTGGCGTCCTTCCGCGGGCTCGGGCGGCCGATCCTGGTGGGGCCGTCCCGCAAGCGGTTCCTCGGCGCGATCACCGGTCGTGAGGTCGGCGACCGTGACCGCGCCACCGCCGCGGCCTGCGTCGTGGCGTACGAGCGCGGCGCCCGGCTGTTCCGGGTGCACGACGTCGCGGCGGCCCGCGAGGCGCTCTCCGTCGCCCACGCCATCGGAGGTCATCGGATCCCCTCATGAGCGACAAGGCTCGGCGCCCGCCCTATCTCGCCGCCCTGTTGGTGTCGGCGATCGTCCTCCTCGGCTACGTCGTCTCCCTCGCCCCAACGGTCACGTTCTGGGACGCGGGCGAGTTCATCGCCGCGGCCAAGATCCTCGGCATCCCGCACCCGCCGGGTACGCCGCTCTTCGTGCTGCTGGCCCACACCTGGGGCGCGATCTTCCCGTTCGGCGAGTACGCCTACCGCCTGAACTTCATGGTGGCGTTCGTGAGCGCGCTCGCGGCCGGGTTCTTCTTCCTGGTGGTCCACGAGTCGCTGCGCGCCGCCGCGCGGGACCTCGAGCCCGCCACGGCCCGCTGGCTGCCGCTCCTGGGTGCCGCCGCAGCCGCGCTGATCGGGGCGTTCACCTTCACCCAGTGGCAGAACTCCAACGAGACCGAGGTCTACGGGGTCGCGGTGCTCACCATCGCCGCGATCTGCTGGCTCTGCCTCCGGTGGCGGGTGCGGCGGGGCGCAGGGGAGGGGACCAAGCTCCTCCTGCTCATCATATACCTGGCGGGGCTCTCGATCGGCAACCACCTGCTCGCGCTGTTGGTCGGGCCGGCGGTGGTCGCGTTCCTGGTCGCCACCGTGCGCTCGGAGCCCGCCGCCGATCCGGCCACCCGCCGCTTCGAATGGGCCAAGGTGGCGGTAATCGCCGGCGTCTGGGCGTTCATGATCGGCGTGGGGCTCGGCAACACCACGCTGATGGCGATCGGCGGGCTCTGCTTCGTCGCCGCCGCCGCGTATGCCGCCACCGCCGGCGCCCTGGGCTTCGCGCTGCTGGCGCTCGCGGTGGCGCTGGTCGGCGTCACCTCGTACGCCTATCTCTACATCCGCGCCGGCCAGAGCCCGATGATCAACGAGGCGCAGCCGGACAACTTCAAGGCGCTCCTCGACGTGATCCGCCGGGCGCAGTACCCGCCCCGCACCCCGCTCGACGACCCCACCGTGCCGCACGGGCCCGACAACCCGGGGCGCAGTCTCTCGATCATCCTCGCCCAGCTGCACAACTACATGATGTACTTCGGGTGGCAGTGGGCCAACGGGGTCAAGGCGGCGATCCTCGCGGTCCCGGTCCGCATCATCGCCACGGTCGCGTTCCTCGCCCTGGGCGTCTTCGGATCGATGCTGCAGCGGCGGGCCGACCGGCCGGCGTGGTGGCTCCTGTTCGTGCTCTTCCTCGTCACCGGGCTCGGCCTGGTGGCGTACATGAATTTCCGGCCCAGTCCGAGCTACGGCTGGGACCGGTGGCCCACCGCCGAGGAGCATGAGGTCCGGGAGCGGGACTACTTCTTCGTCGTGAGCTTCGTGGTCTGGGGACTCTGGGCGGGGATGGGGCTCGCAGCGCTCGCCCGGCGGGCGGTGGTCCGGTGGGGCCGCGGGGGGCGGCCCGCGCTCGCCGCCGTGGCCGTCGGGGCGCTGGTGCCGTTCGCCGCCAACTTCGACGCCGCGTCCCGCGCCCACGGTCCCGACACCCGGCTCGCCGCCGACTTCGCCTACAACCTCCTCAACTCGGTGCCGCCGTACGGGATCCTCTTCACCTACGGCGACAACGACACCTTCCCGCTCTGGTGGGCCCAGGAGGTGGAAGGCATCCGGCGCGACGTGACGGTGATCTGCCTCTCGTTGGCGTTCACCGATTGGTACATGCGGCAGATGCGGGACAATCCGACCCGCGACTTCGACGAGGCCTCGGCGCCGGCCTTCTGGCGCGGTCGGAACCCGGTGAAGCCCACCTGGCCGGTCCACACCATGACCGACCGGGAGATCGCCGGCATGACCGGCTACGTGGTGCTCGATCGGCCCACGGAGGTACGGTTCGGGCCGATCACCCACACCTATCCCGCCCGGACGGTGCTGGGCCCCAACGACATCATGGTGATCCGGACCCTGCAGCAGAACATCGGCCGGCGCCCGATCGCGTGGGCCATCACCGCAGGGCGCGACTTCCAGGGGCTCCAGGCCTACACGGTGCAGCAGGGGCTCGCGTTCGACCTCCGGACCGCGCTGCCCGACACCACCGGCAACGACCGCCTGGTGCCGCTCTTCGGCTCGGTGGTGGACGTGCCGACCACGGAGCGGCTGGCCTGGGAGGTCTACCGCTACGCCGGCTTGCTCGAGTCCGACGAGCCGGTGGCGAGCCTCGACCCCACCAGCCGCAGCATGGCCAGCACCCTCGGGCTGGTGCACACCCAGCTCGCATACGCCTACGAAGCCCGGGGCGATCGGGAGGGGCTCTTCCGGAACCTCCAGCGGGCGGCCAAGCTCTCGCCCGACCCCGCCATCGCCTCGGCCCTCGACCAACTGCGGCTCGAGCGGCTGCAGGGGGACACCGCCGTCCGGGGGGACACCGCACGGGGTGGGCCCTAGCGCCCGGGTGCCCGGCCGACCCGGTGGGCCGCTTCAAATGCGTCCCGCCGGGCCGTACATTTCATGGCTATGGATTTGGCCGGCCTGCCCGGACGGATCGCCCAGGTGCGCGAGCGGATCGCCGCCCACCAGCGGCGCGCCGGCTGGTCCCACCCGGTGACGATCGTCGCCGTCACCAAGACGCACGGCCCCGAGGTGGTGCGGGCCGCCTTCCACGCCGGTCTCGCCGCCCTCGGCGAGAACCGGGTGCAGGAGGCGCTCCCCAAGCAGGAGGCGGTGAGCGACCTGCCGATCGCGTGGCACCTGATCGGCACCCTCCAGCGGAACAAGGTCCGGCAGGTCGTGGGCCGCTTCGCCCTCATCCACTCGGTCGATCGGCTGGAGCTGGCGCAGGAGCTCCAGAAGCGGGTGCCGCCGGGGTCGCGGCAGCCGGTCCTGGTGCAGGTGAACTGCAGCGACGAGCCGCAGAAGGGTGGGGTGGCGCCAGCGGAGCTGCTGCCGCTCCTCGACGCGCTCCGGGGGCTCGACCGGCTCGAGCCGCGGGGGCTCATGACGATGGCGGCCCTCACCGACGACCAGACCGAGCAGCGGCGGGCCTTCGCCCGGCTCCGCCGCCTCCGGGACGAGGCCGAACGCGAGGGGCACCGGCTGCCGGAGCTCTCGATGGGGATGTCCAACGACTACCCGGTGGCGGTGGAGGAAGGGGCGACGATCGTCCGGTTGGGAACCGCGCTGTTCGGGGAGCGAGCGCCATGAGCGAGGACGCGTTCCATCTGACGCCCCGGGACGTCCGGGCCCAGGAGTTCGGGCGGGCGTTCCGCGGCTGCGACCCGGTCGAGGTGGAGGAGTTCAAGAGCCGGGTGGCCGACGAGTTGGAGCGCCTGATGCGGGAGCGGAGCCAGCTGGAGGAGCGGGTGCGGGGGCTCCAGGAGCAGCTCCGCGCCTTCCGCGAGCGGGAGCGGGCCATGAACGAGGCGCTGGTGGCGGCGCAGCAGCTCCGGGCCGAGAGCCGGGAGCAGGCCGCGCGCGAGGCGGAGCTGATCGTGCGGGAGGCCCGGGCGGAGGCGGCCCGCGTGGTGGCGGCGGCCGAGCACGAGGAGCGCGCGTTCCGCGACCGGACCGAGCGGGTGGCGCGGCAGTTCGCCGCCTACGTGGCGAGCTATCGCGCGCTGCTCGAGCGGGAACTGGCGGAGGTCGACGCGCTCGAGGCGCACGCCCGGGCCTCGGTGGAGTTCCACGCCACGGGCGGCCCCGATCCGGCCGCCGGAACCGTCCCCGAGGAGCCGGCCGCATGAGCGTGCCCTCGCTGTACGAGCAGGTACAGGAGGCCGCGGCCGCGGTCCGCGCGCGCACGGCGCTCCGTCCCGAGGTCGCCATCATTCTCGGCACCGGGCTCGGGCGTTTGGCCGAGGCGATCGAGCCCGAGGCGGTGGTGCCCTACCAGGACATCCCCGGCTTCCCGCTGTCCACCGTCGAGAGCCACGCCGGCCGGTTGATCCTCGGCCGGCTGGGCGGGCGGCCGGTGGTGGCGATGCAGGGGCGGTTCCACCGCTACGAGGGGTATACCCTCCGCCAGGTGACTTTCCCGGTGCGGGTGCTGCACGCGCTGGGGGCGCCGGTCCTGATCGTCTCCAACGCCTGCGGCGGGATGCACCCGCTCTGGTCGGCCGGCGACCTGGTGCTGCTGGCGGATCACATCAATCTGCTGGGGGACAACCCCCTGATCGGGCCCAACGACGAGCGCCTCGGCCCCCGCTTCCCGGACATGTCGGAGCCGTACGACGCCCGCCTGCGGGCGCTGGCCCGGGAGGCGGCCCTCGAGCTCGGCATCGTGTTGCGGGAAGGGGTCTACGTCGCGGTCACCGGTCCCAACCTCGAGACGCGGGCCGAGTACCGGATGCTCCGGACGCTCGGGGCGGACGTGGTGGGGATGTCCACGGTCCCCGAGGTGATCGTCGCCGTGCACGAGGGGATGCGGGTGCTCGGGATCTCGATCGTCACCGACGAGTGCCTGCCCGACGCGCTCGAGCCGGTGGACATCTCGCGGATCATCGCGACGGCGCAGAAGGCCGAGCCCAAGCTCGCGGCGCTGATCACACGGGTGGTGGAGCGGGTGACCTGATGGCGTTTCCGATGTGGCCCAACGGCGCGGCCGACGAGCTCGAGCGCGCCCAACTGGCCCGGTGGCGGGAGGAGCGGCTCTTCCAGCGGACCCTCGAGGCGACCGCCCAGGGGGAGCCGTTCGTCTTCTTCGAGGGGCCGCCCACCGCCAACGGACGGCCCGGCATCCATCACGTCTTCGCCCGGACCATCAAGGACCTGGTCTGCCGCTTCCACGCGATGCGGGGGAAGCGAGTCACCCGGATCGCCGGATGGGACACCCACGGGCTGCCGGTCGAGATCGAGGTCGAGAAGCAGCTCAAGCTGAACGGCAAGCGGCAGATCGAGGAGTTCGGCGTCGAGGCGTTCAACCGGCTCTGTCGCGAGAGCGTCTTCCGGTACAAGCGGGACTGGGAGGAGCTCTCCGACCGGATCGGCTACTGGCTGGACTACGAGCGCGCCTACATCACGTACTCGAACGAGTACGTCGAGACCGTCTGGTGGCTGCTCCGCCGGCTGCACGAGAAGGGACTGCTCTACCGGGGGCACCGGGTGCTCCCGTATTGCCCCCGCTGCGGCACCGTGCTCTCGAGCCACGAGCTGGCGCTGGGGTACGAGGAGGTCACCACCAATTCGATCTACGTGACCTTCCCGCTGGCGGACGATCCGAGCCGCCGGCTCCTGGTCTGGACCACCACGCCCTGGACACTCCTCTCCAACGTGGCGGTGGCGGTGCACCCGGACCTCGAGTACGGCGAGTACCGGGTGGGGGACCGGACGCTCATCTTCGCGACCGCGCGCGCATCGGCGCTGCTCGAGCCGGCGGAGGGCGCGGCCGAGCGCGGGTCGGCCGCCCAGCCCCGCCTCGTGCTCAGGGGCGCGAAGGACCGGATCCCGGTCGAGCGGGTCCGGGTCGTTCCTGGCCGCGAGCTGGTGGGACTTCGCTACCATCGTCCGCTCGAGCTGGTCCCGCTGCCCGGGGACAAGCAGGCGCGGGTCGTGATCGCCGCCGACTTCGTCACCGCCGAGGACGGCTCCGGGCTGGTCCACCTCGCTCCCGCGTTCGGGGCCGACGACTACGCAGCGGGGCAGGAGCACGGCCTCGCCATGGTCCGCCCGGTGGCGGCCGACGGGACCTTCCAGGGGACCGGCTGGCCGGAGCTCGAGGGACGGCTGGTCACCGCCAGGGAGACGAACGACCTCATCATCCAGCGGCTCAAGCAGGAGGGGCGCTGGCACCTCACCCAGCCGCACACCCACAGCTACCCCCACTGCTGGCGCTGCTCCAGCCCGCTCATCTACTACGCCCGCGACTCCTGGTTCGTCCGCACCTCGGCGGTCAAGGACCGGATGCTCGCCTTCAACGCCGGGGTGGATTGGCATCCGCCCGAGGTGGGCGCCGGGCGCTTCGGCGAGTGGCTCGCCAACAACGTCGACTGGGCGCTCTCCCGCGACCGGTACTGGGGCACCCCGCTCCCGGTCTGGACCTGCGACCGCGATCCCTCCCACGTCGAAGTGGTGGGGAGCTACGCCCAGCTCGCCGAGCGGTGGGGCCGGCCGCTCCCCGAGGGGTTCGATCCGCACAAGCCGTACATCGACGAGTACGTCTGGGCGTGCGGCTGCGGCGGCACCATGCGGCGGGTTCCGGAGGTGATCGACACCTGGTTCGACTCCGGGGCGATGCCGTACGCCCAGTGGCACTATCCGTTCGAGCACGAGGACGAGTTCCGGCGCCACTTCCCGGCCGACTTCATCTGCGAGGGGGTGGACCAGACCCGCGGCTGGTTCTATTCGCTGCTCGCCATCGCCACCGCGGCCTTCGACAGCCCCGCATACCGGCACGTGATCGTGAACGAGCTGGTCCTCGACGCGGAGGGCCAGAAGATGTCGAAGAGCCGGGGGAACGTCGTCGACCCCTGGGCGATGATCCGGGACTTCGGCGCCGACACGGTGCGGCTCTATCTCCTGGCCTCGAGCCAGGTCTGGCTCCCCAAGCGCTTCGATCCCCGCACCATCCCGGAAGTGGCCGGCGGGTTCGTCAACGCGCTCCGGAACACGTACAACTTCCTCGCGCTCTACGCCGGGGAATGGACCCCCGGCGGCGACGGCGGGGAGCGCCAGCTCTCGGACCGCTGGATCCTCGACCGCCTGGCCGACACGGTGGACCGGGTCCGGGCGGCGTGGGACGGGTACGACGTGACCGCCGGGGTCCGCGCCATCATGGACTTCGTGGTCGAGGACGTCTCCCGCTGGTACGTCCGGATCAACCGCCCCCGCTTCTGGGCGCCCGACAGCGTGGCGGATCCCGCCGCCCTGGCGACCCTGCACGAGGTCCTCGTCACCGTGGCCCGGCTCCTCGCCCCGGCGGCGCCGTTCATGAGCGACTGGCTCCACCGGGCGCTGACGGGCGAGTCGGTGCATCTGGCCCGTTTCCCGGAGCGGCGGCACGCGGGGGACCCGGCGCTCGGGAACGCCATGGATGCCGTCCGCACCCTGGCCTCGCTGGCCCATGCGGCTCGACAGGAAGCCGGGATCAACGTGCGCCAGCCGCTCGCGCGGATGCAGGTGGCCATCCCGGATGCCGTCGACCGGGCCGCGTTCCGGAGCCTGCTCGAAATCCTCCGGCAGGAGGTCAACGTCCGCTCGGTGGAGATCATGGCCTCCGACGCCGAGTTGGTGCGGCTCCGTGCCCGGCCCAATTTCCGGTCGCTGGGCAAGCGGTTCGGGAAGGAGACCCCGGCGGTGGCCCAGGCGGTGGGTCGGCTCACCCCGGACCAGCTCCGGGTCCTGGAGCGCGGGGGGACGGCCACGCTCGATGTCTCCGGGACGCAAGTCGTTTATCTTTCCGAGGATGTGGTGGTCGAACGGGAGGTCGTGAGCGACTGGCTGGTCCAGAGCGATGGCCCGTTCGTCGCCGCGCTCGACCCCCGGCTGACCCCCGAGCTTCGGCGGGAGGGTCTCGCCCGGGAGGTGGTCAACCGGGTCCAGCGGCTCCGCAAGGAGGCCGGCTACGACTACACGACCCGGATCGAGCTCGCCATCCAGGGCGACCCGGACGTCATCGAGGCGGTCGACGCCCATGCCGCGTTCATCCAGGGGGAGACCCTGGCGCGGCGGCTCACGGCCGGCGGGCGGTTGACCCAGGCCGACGTGGAGCAGGACCTGGACCTCGATGGGCAGCGGGTGACCATCGGGGTGAGACGCCACAATCCCGGCCGGATCCCGGCCGGCGCATAACGGACGGATCGCGATGAACAAGAAGCAGCTGGCCCACTTCGAGAAGCGGCTCCTGGAGGAGCGCGCTCGGGTGATGAAGGAGCTCGGCTACTATGACGAGTCGTTCAACGCCACCCTCCAGTCGGCGGACGGCGACCTGTCCTCCTACTCCTTCCACATGGCGGACCAGGGAACCGACGCCATGGAGCGGGAGAAGCAGTTCCTCATGGCATCGAAGGAGGGGCGCTATCTCTGGCACGTGAACGAGGCGCTGCGCCGGCTGTACAGCAACCCCGAGAAGTTCGGGCACTGCCACAACTGCGGCGAGGAGATCAACTTCGAGCGGCTCGACGCGCTCCCCCACGCGCGGCTGTGCATCAAGTGCAAGGAGAAGGAAGAGGATGCCAAGCGCCGCTGACCGCCGGGTGTTCTGGGCGGCGGCCATCGGCGTGATCGTGGTGGACGTCCTGACCAAGTTGGCGGCGGAGCGCTGGCTCTTCCAGACCCGGGCGGTCGAGGTGCTCGGGGAGTGGTTCCAGCTCCGGCTGGTCTACAACCAGGGGGCCGCGTTCGGGCTCCACCTGGGGCCCTATTCCCGCTGGATCTTCTTCGCTGTCGCCGTGGTCGCGGTGATCGCGCTGGAGCGGTGGTCCCGCCACACCCCGACCGGCGACCGGATCCGGCAGTTCGTCCTGGGGCTGGTCCTGGGCGGGGCGGCGGGCAACCTGATCGACCGGATCCGGAGCCCCCTCGGCGTGGTCGACTTCCTCGACGTCGGCATCGGCGCCTACCGCTGGCCGACCTTCAACGTGGCCGACATGGCCATCAGCTGCGGCGCCATCGCGCTGGCGCTCTCCCTCTGGCGCGAGGACGCCCGCCGGCAGGCGGCGGCCGCGACCCCCACCCCGGCCGGGATCGCGACCGAGGACTGAGTGCCGCTCACCCCGGCGCCGGACGAGGCTCGGGATCCGGGGGCAACGGCGGCGTTGCCCCAACGAGCATCCGGCCCCGAGCCGATTTCGTTCTGCGTGCTGGTCCCGTCCACCGAGCGGCTCGACCGCTTCCTTGCCGACCAGCTGAACCTCTCCCGGACCCAGGCGGCACGGCTGGTGGCGGCGGGGCTGGTGCGGGTGAACGACGAGGTCGCCCGGGCGTCGCGCCCGCTGGTGCGGGGCGACCGGGTCACGCTCCGCCTGGCCGAGCCTGAACCGCCCCGGGAGATCCGCCCCGCGGCCATCGCCCTCACGATCGTCTTCGAAGACGACCACGTCGCGGTGATCGACAAGCCGGCCGGCCTCGTGGTCCATCCCGCGCCGGGCCATTGGGACGATACCCTGGTGAACGCGCTCGCCGCCCGCGGCACGACCCTGGCCGCCGGTGCGGAGGGGCGTCCCGGCATCGTCCACCGGCTGGACCGCGATACGTCGGGGCTCATGGTCGTGGCGAAGACCGAGCTGGCCCATCGGCGCCTGGGGGCGCAGCTCGCCGCCCGGCGGGTGAAGCGCCACTACGCCGCGCTGGCCTGGGGCCACCTCGACCGGAGTCCCACCGTGATCGAGGCGCCGATCGGGCGACACCCCACCGACCGGAAACGGATGGCCATCCTGCCGACCGGCCGGCCCGCCCGAACCGACGCGTACGTCGTGGCCCGGTTCGGGGTGGCGGACTTGGTGCGGCTCGAGCTGCATACCGGCCGGACCCATCAGATCCGGGTCCACCTGGCGCACATCGGCCATCCGGTGGTGGGCGATCCGGTCTACGGCGGTGGGGGGAGTCGGCGGATCTCGGGGCCCCATCGGGCCCGGGCCGAAGAGGTCGAACGGCTGGCCCCACGACAGGCGCTACATGCCGCGTATTTGGCATTTCGCCATCCTGCGAGCGGCCGCTTGCTCGAATTCCGGAGCGGCTGGCCCGCCGACCTGCGGCTGGCGCTGGCGGCGGCGGCGAGGGGCAACGACATGAGTCACAATCTCGTTGCCGACCCCGACCCCCTGGGGTATCTTCTTTTCTATCCAGAACATGGCTGATCCTGCCGGCGCGGTCCGTCTCTTGCTCTTCCGGATCGGTGGCCTGGACTGCGCCCTCCCTGTCGAGATGGTGCGGGAGGTCCTGCCGGTCCAACCCGCGACCCGCATCCCGGGGGCTCCCCCGGCGGTTGAGGGTTTGGTGAACGTTCGGGGCACCCTGCTCACCGTGGTCGATGGTCCCCGGCTCCTCGACCGGCCGGGCGCCCGGGGCGAGGAGAGCTCCCTGCTGGTGCTCCGGTTGGGGGGGCGAGCTGTAGGACTCCAGGTCGACCAGGTGCTCGATCTGGTGGCGATGCCGGAGGCCGCCCTGGAGCCCCAGGGGTCGCTGCCCGGCGTCGACCGGCGGCTGCTCCGGGCGGTGGGTCGCCATGACGCCCGGGTGTTCATCGTGCTCGACACCGATGCGCTGCTGGCGCCGGTGCTGGCCTAGGGGCCGGAGCGGTCCGGCGGCTTCGGCGCGGTCTCGAGGAGAGGTCCTTTCGGTCGTGCGCGGCAAGGAGGAGGGCTCGTGAGCCACACCGTTCTCGTCTGCGATGACGCGATCTTCATGCGGACGATGATCAGCGACATTCTCACGCAGGCCGGCTTCGAGGTGGTGGGTGAGGCCGAGACCGGGCTCCAGGCCATCGAGAAGTACAAGCAGCTGAAGCCCGACCTGGTGACGATGGACATCGTCATGCCGGACATGGGCGGCATCGAGGCGGTTCGGGAGATCTGCCGGGCCGATCCGGACGCCAAGATCCTGATGTGCAGCGCCATGGGGCAGCAGGCGCTGGTGGTCGAGGCGATCCAGGCCGGGGCGAAGGATTTCGTGGTCAAGCCGTTCCAGCCTTCCCGCGTGCTCGAGGCGGTGCAGCGCGTCCTCGGGTGACGCGATGGATCGCTCGCAGTACGTCACGCTCTTCCTGACCGAGAGCCGCGAGCACCTCGGCGCCTGCAACCAGCTGCTGGTCGACTGGGAGCGGGATCCGCGCTCGCTCGAGCCGCTCACCGGGATCTTCCGCGCCGTGCACAGCCTCAAGGGCATGGCGGCGACGATGGGCTACGCCCGGGTGGCCGAGCTGGCGCACCGGGCGGAGAACCTGCTCGACGCGCTCCGGGGCGGGACGGTGGCGCCGTCGGCCGAGGCGATCGACCTGCTCTTCCGGGTGGTGGACGCGCTCGAGACCGGGGTCGAGCGCGCGGTGGCCCAGGGCGACGCTGCGCTCGACTTCTCGGAGCTCGTGGCCGCGCTCGACCGGCTCGCCGCGCGCCGGGAGGAGGCGGCGCGCCGGGCCGACGAGGGACCGGTTTCCGCGCCGGGCGTGGGGCGGCTGGTCCGGGTGACCGTCTCGCCGCAGGCGGCCATGAAAGGGGCTCGCGCGGCGCTCGCCCTCCGGCGGGCGGAGGCGCTGGGGCGGGTGACCGGCGTGCGGCCGGCGGTGGTGGTGTTCGAGCAGGAGGATTTCGACGGCCGATTCTCCTTCCGGCTCGAGTCGGCCGCCTCCGACGCGGAGGTGGTGGCGGCGATCCGCGGCGCGGGCGACATCGAGTCGGTGGCGGTGGGGGGCGAGCCGCTCGAGCCGGGGGCGCCGGCGACCGCCGCGGTCGAGCGCGCGCGGCACATCCGGGTGGACCTGCGCCGGCTCGACGCGCTGATGACCCGGATCGGCGAGCTCGCGGTGGCGAAGGGACGGCTCGGGGAGCTGGTGGCGCGTCAGTCCACCCCCGAACTCGAGGCGGTCACCATCCGGATCGCCCGGTTGGTGAACGAGCTCCAGACCGAGATCATGCAGGCCCGCATGACGCCGGTCTGGCAGGTCTTCGACCGATTCCCGCGCCTGGTGCGGGACCTGGCGCGGCAGCTCGGCCGGCAGGTGAGCTTCCGGGTGGAGGGGGAGGAGATCGAGCTGGACCGGTCGGTGCTCGACGAGATCGGCGATCCGATCCTCCACCTGCTGCGCAACGCGGTGGATCACGGGATCGAGTCCCCGGAGGAGCGGGTGCGGCGGGGGAAGCCGCCGGAGGGGCGGATCGTGCTGGCGGCGCTCCGGGACCGCTCGACGGTCATGATCCGCGTGAGCGACGACGGCCGCGGGATCGACCGGGGCCGGCTGCTCGCCAAGGGGATCCGCGAGGGGCACCTCGACCCGGGCACCGCGGTGCTCACCGACGATCTGCTGCTCAAGCTGCTGAGCCGGCCCGGCTTCAGCACCGCCGAGCGGGTGACCGATGTCTCGGGGCGGGGGGTGGGCATCGACGTGGTGGCGAGCCGGGTGCGGGCCTTGGGCGGCGCGGTGGAGATCCAGAGCGAGGAGGGGCGGGGGACCACCTTCACCCTCCGGCTCCCGATGACGCTCGCGGTGGTCCGGGCGCTGCTCGCCCGGGTGGGGGGCGAGCGTTATGCCGTCCCGCTCACCCACGTGGCCGAGACCGGCGAGTTCCGGCCGGCGCAGGCGACGGCGGTCGGGGGGCGGCAGGCCGTCATGATCCGCGACCGTCTGGTGCCCACCGTGCACCTCCGCCAGCTCTTCCAGGTGCCGGGGGAGCCGCCGCCGGTCTGGCCCACCATCGTGGTGGAGCTGGGCGAGCGACGGGCCGCGCTGGTGGTGGACGCGTTGGTGGGACAGCAGGAGATCGTCGTGGGATCGTTCGAGGCGCCGCGCGGCACCCCGCCGTACTTCAGCGGCGCGACGATCCTGGGCGACGGCGCGCCGGCGCTCATCCTCGACGCCGCGGCGCTGGTCTGAGACCGACCTCCACGGGACCTCGGGTGGCAGGGAGAGACGATGGACAACGTGCGTGACCTGAAGGATCTCCAGCTCGACGCGCTCCGCGAGGTCGCCAACATCGGCGCCGGGCACGCGGCCACGGCGCTGTCGCAGATGACCAACCGCACGATCATGATCAGCATCCCCGAGGTGAACATCACCCCGCTCGAGGAGGTGGGCGAGCTGCTGGGGCAGCCCGACGACGTGATCGCGGCGGTGCTGATGCACATGCTCGGGGACCTCACCGGCCGGACGCTGGTCGTCTTCCCGGAGGCCGCGGCGCGGGGGCTCTGCGACATGCTGCTCCGCCGGCCGGAGGGGACCACCACCGAATTCGGCCCGATGGAGCAGTCCGGCCTCAAGGAGGCCGGGAACATCCTGAGCAGCGCCTACATGAACGCCCTGAGCGACTTCATGGGGATGATGCTGATCCCCTCGGTCCCGGGCCTGGTGATCGACCTCTGCGGCGCGGTGCTCACCACCACCTACCTCAATTTCGGTCACGACCGCGACTACGTCTTCTGCATCGAGACGGAGTTCCGCTTCCTCGACACCGGGAAGCAGCTCCACGGCCACTTCCTGCTGCTGCCCGACCTGGCGTCGCTCCGGGCGATCTTCGACGCCATCCGCCTGACGTAGCCATGCCCGCTCCGGCGCTGTCCGAACGAGACCTCGCCGTCCTGCGCTCCTTCGCCCGCCGCATCGACCCATCGGACGCCGGGGCTCACAACAACCTCGGCGTTTTGTATTACCAGAAGGGGTTGATCGACGAGGCGGTGGCGGAATTCTCCCGCGCCCTCGAGCTCGACCCCCGGATGCAGGTGGCGCAGGCCAACCTCGAGATCGCCTACGCCCAGAGCGGCTACTACGACCGCCGGGTGGCGGAGCTGCGGGAGCGGCTCCGCCGGGCGCCCGACGACCGCGAGGCCCGCTGGGAGCTGGGCCGCGCCTACGCCTCGCTGGGGCACCACGCCGAGGCGATCCAGGAGTTCGAGGCGCTGCTCAGCCGCCACCCGCACGACGTCCCCTGCCTGATCCAGCTCGGGTTGGCGGAGAAGGCCCGGGGGCGGGTCGAGGTGGCCTCGGAGTGGTTCCGCCGCGCCTGCGAGCTCGACCCCGACAGCTCGGTGGCCCTGTTCTACTACGGCGAGGCGCTCTACAACCGCGGCCTCTCGGAGCAGGCGCTCACGGCGCTCAAGACGGCGGTAGCGCGGAACCCCGACCACGCCGACGCCCACTATCTCCTCGCGTTCGTCTACGGCGACCTGGGCCAGCACGACCTGGCCCGCCAGGCCACCAAGCGGGCCATCGCGCTCAACCCGAGCCTGGCGCGGGCCCAGACCAACCTCTCGCTCGCCCGCGGCTCGGCCAACGGCGACGGCCGGGCCCCGGCGGAGGACGGGCCGCGGCGCCCCGCGGTGAGCGAAGGCGGGGCGCTCGCGCATTACAACCTCGGGCTGGCGTTCCGGCAGAAGGGCTACCACGCGGAGGCGCTGCGGGAATACCGCCTCGCCCTCGACGCCGGCGAGGACCGCCAGCTCGTGCTCCAAGCGATGGCCGAGGTGCACCTGCTCCGTCGCGACCTCGCGGCGGCGCTCGAGCTGTACGGGCGGTTGGTGGAGGAGTTCCCCGACTCGCCCAAGCTCTGGAACGAGCGCGGCGTCTGTCTCCATCAAGCGGGGCGGCGGGAGGAGGCGCAGGCCTCCTACGCCCGGGCGGTGGAGGTCGATCCCCGCTACGCCCTGGCCTGGAACAACCTGGGGGTGCTGCGGAGCCAGGAGACGGGGCCGGAGCGCGCCGTCGCGGCCTACCAGGAGGCGCTCCGGCTCAAACCGGACCTCGCCACGGCGCGCCTCAACCTGGCGCTCCTCTACTTCCAGCGGCGGCGCTTCCAGCTCGCGCTCGAGACGTACCGCCAGGTGCTGGGCCACGAGCCGGCCAACGCCATCGCCTGGAACGGCGTGGGACTGGTGTTGATGGAGCTCAAGCGCTACGCCGACGCCAAGAACGCGTTCCAGCGCGCGGTGGACGCCGACCCCGGGAGCGCCTCGGCCCACTACAACCTGAGCTTCACCCTGAGCCACCTGGGCGAGTTCGACGCCGCGCTCCGGGCCACCAAGCGGGCGCTCGAGCTCGAGCCCTACTACGTGCCGCAGAAGTTCTCGCTCACGATCGATCTCCAGTACGAGGATCCGACCATCGCCGTGGTGCCGGAGATCTCGGCCGACGTCGCCGCGGAGGCGGTGGGCGAGCAGTTCACTTTCGACGGCGGCATCCTCGACCAGATCTTCGAGCAGCTCACGCCGCCCGAGCCCGAGGCGCCCGCGCCGGCCGGCGGGGAGGACCCGCTGGCCCTGGCGCGCGACTACATCAGCAAGGGGTTGCTCGAGCTCGCCGCGGCCCACGTCGACCGCGCGCTCGCGCGGGGGGCGCCCCGGGTCAAGGCGACGGTGCTG
>DATLZT010000085.1:0-14635 GCA_035573835.1 Gemmatimonadales bacterium | reverse complement strand
GAGCGTCTGGGCGAGGCGAGCCGCCGCGGGGGATGCGGGCAGCGGGCGGACTCGGCCTGGCCCCGGATGCGGGAGCGCCTCTCGCTGGGCGAGACCGCTCCCCGGGTGCTCCGGCTCGAGCGGCCGGCCGGGGCGGGATCTGCTCGGCCCGGGAGCCGGCGGACCTGGTGGCGTCGCCTGCTCGGCGGGGCGCTGGTGGCGGCGACGCTCGGGGCCCTCGCGATCGGAGGCGCGCGAATGCTCGGCACCGACGGCGCGGTACCGGCGCCGATCCGCCGGGAGGTCGTGGCCCCCCGGGGAGGGCGCGCGATGCTGGGCCTCCCGGACGGCACCCGGGTGGTGCTCGGCCCCGAGACCCGGCTCCGGTACGCGATGGACGACGGGTCGGCGGAGCGCCTGGTGTATCTCGACGGCGTCGCCCACTTCCACGTGGCGGCCGATCCCCGGCGCCCGTTCGTGGTGCATGCCGGCGCGGGCGCGGTGCAGGTGGTCGGGACGGTGTTCGGCGTGCGGGCCTATGCGGACGACTCGGTGCTCGCGGTGGTCGTGGCCGAGGGGCGGGTGGCGCTCCGTCCCGAAGGGGGGCGAATGGGGAGCGGCACCATGCTCGAGCCGGGCCAGCGGGGTCTCCTCGGCGAGGACGGCGTCCTCCGGGTCGAATCGGCGGTGGACGTGGCCCGCGAGCTCGGCTGGATCGAGGGGCGGCTGGCGTACGACCTGGTGCCGCTCGACGCCGTGGTCCGGGATCTCGAGCGCTGGTTCGACCTCCGCATCGCGCTCGCCGATTCCTCGCTGGCGGGCGTCCGCATCACGCTCACGCTCGACGCCGCCTCGGCCGACGCGGCGCTCCGCCGGCTCGCGGCGGTGCTGGACGCCCGGTACACCCGCGACGGGCGCGACGTCCGTATCGGCGGGTAGTCGGCGCGGGCGCCTTTGGGGGTGACGCCCGCGTCGATGGTCTCCTCTGCAGCACATCACGATCCCGTCGCCGTTTCGTCACCGCTCCCGCGCCGGAGCGATCCAGTCCCGCGAGCCGGAATCACCACCATGCGGAACCGCGTCTGCCAGGCTGGCGTGCTCCTGCTGTGCGTCCTCGCCTCCCCGGCATCGGCACAGTCGGAGGCCCCGAGGGGTGGCGCGCCCTCGTCGCGCGCGCAAGACACCGGGAGCCGGCGTCCGGCCCCGCTCGATCGCCCGGTCAGCGTGAACCTGGTGGACGTGCCGCTCGCCGAGGCGATCCGGGCGGTGGATCGGCAGGCCGACCTGCGGCTCGGCTACACCGACCGGGTCCTGCCGGCGGGGAAGCGGGTGTCGCTGGTCGCCGGCGGTCTGCGAGCGGGGGAGGCGCTCGAGCGGCTGCTGGCGGGGACCGGGGTGCGGGTGGAGGTGGGAGAGGACGGGGCGCTCACGTTGGTGCGCGACGGTCGGGAGCGCACCGAAGGACCGGTGCCGCCGCCCACCGGGGCGATCTACGGGGTGGTGAGCGACAGCCTGGGCGGACAGGGGCTGGCCGGGGCCCAGGTGCTGGTCCAGGGCACCAACCTGGTGGCCACCACCAACGAGCGGGGGGAGTATCACCTGCTCCGGATCCCGCTGGGCCGGCGCGCGGTGGTGGCCCGGCTGATCGGCTATGCCGCGCTGACGCGGACCGTGGAGCTGACCGAGGACACGCCGGTGCGGGTGGACTTCGCGCTGGCGCCCCGGGCGGTGCAACTGGCCGAGGTGGTGACCACCGCCACGGGGCCGCGGCGCCGGGTGGAGCTGGGCAACGACATCACCGTGCTCCGGGTCGACTCGATCATGGAGGTCGAGCCGGTCGCCAGCGTGACCGATCTGCTCGAGGGGCGGGTGCCGGGCATGACGCTCCAGCGGAGCTCGGGCGCCCCCGGCGACCCCGCACGGATCCGGCTCCGGGGCAACAGCAGCCCCAACCTGAGCAACGACCCGATCGTGATCGTCGACGGGGTGCGGGTCTACGCCGAGCAGTCCGGCGCGCGAGGCACCAACCTCGGGGGGCAGTCCGGCGAGTACGCCGCGCCCTCCCCGCTGGACTACATCGACCCCCACACCATCGAGACGATCGAGGTGATCAAGGGGCCCTCCGCCGCGACCCTCTACGGCCAGGACGCGGCCAACGGCGTCATCGTGATCACCACCAAGAAGGGGCAGGCGGGGCCGGCCCGCTGGACCACGAGCCTCGAGTACGGGACGACGGAGATGGCGGGGAGCTACCCCGATCTCCACCTCCGCTGGGGCACCTCGCTGACCGACGACTCGAGGGTCTTCTGTCCGATCAACAACCATATCGGCGGCGACCCCACGGTCGCCGGCTGCCGGCCGGACAGCATCTCGACCTTCCAGCTCCTGAACGACCCGGCGCTGACCGTGCTCGACCGCGGCCATCGCGCCGGCGTCATGCTCGGCGTCTCGGGCGGGAGCGAGGCGCTGACCTACAGCGTGACCGGGAGCTATCGGGACGAAGTGGGACTGGTCGAGCTCCCGGGCTACGAGGTGGACCGGTACCGCGAGCAGCGCGGCGCGGCGCCACCCGACTGGATGCGCCGGCCGCAGCGCCTGGAGCAGTGGGGCGCGTCGAGCCGGATCACCGCCCGGCTGGGCCGGACCGCCGATGTCTCGCTCACCGCGAGCCTCTCCCGCACCGAGCAGCGCCGCTCGGAGCTGGAGCAGCGGCTTGGCGAGCTGATGGGCACGTATCTCGACCGCGCGACCGGGACGTACTACCGGAACTTCGGGGGGGCGGGCTTCGGCTCCCTCGTGCCCGTCGACGCCAACGATGTGCTCGCCGACTACTACGAACGGGCGACGAGCACGGCGACCCAGTTCACCAACGGGCTCAACCTGACCTGGCGCCCCTTGCCCTGGCTCACGACGACCGGCGACGTCGGGCTCAACGTGATCCAGCGCAGCGACGAGGTCTTCCTCCCCCGCGGGTTCGGGGACGGCCCGCTGGGGCGCGGACGGCTGGGGCTGGGGAAGGGTACCTCGATCCACAGCACGGTGAACCTCCAGGCGCGTACCCAGGTGCCGGTCGGCTGGGGGTTCGACTTCCGGTTCGCGACCGGTGTCCAGTACACCGGCCAGGCGGTCAACGACCTCGTTACCGACGTGCGGGACCTCGCCGAGGGCACCGAGTCCCCGAACGGGGCAGGTCGGATCGAGAGCCTGCAGGAGACCGAGGTCGATCAGGCGACGTTCGGCTGGTACCTGGAGCCGGGGCTCAGTCACAAGCGCTTCTGGCTCTCGACCGGGCTCCGGCTCGACGGCGGGAGCACGTTCGGCAGCCGCCTGCAACTGCCGAGCTTCCCCAAGCTCAGCATGTCGTACCTCGTGTCCGACGAGGCCTTCTTCCCCCGGGCCCTCCGGTCGGTCTTCAACACCCTGCGCCTCCGCGTCGCGTATGGCCATGCCGGCCGGCAGCCGGGGCCCACCGACCGGCTCCGGCTCTACGGCACGAAGACCCCGATCTGGGCCGATGGCGAGCTCCGGGACGGGGTCGAGCTCCAGACGCTCGGGAACACGGAGCTGAAGCCCGAGCGCACCAAGGAGCTGGAGGGGGGCCTCGACGCCGACCTGCTGGACGACCGGATGCGGGTGAGCATCACGGCCTACCGGAAGACCACCTCGGACGCGCTACTGCCGGTGCCGCTCCCCCCGTCGGTCTACGGCGACGGCGTGGCCGTCCTCAGGAACGTCGGCGTGGTCCGGAACACCGGACTCGAGTTCCAGCTCGGCGCCCAGGTCGTGCGGAGCGCCCCCGTGACCTGGGGCGTGGACCTCGCCTTCAGCCAGAACCGGAACGAGGTCGTGGAGCTCGGGCCCGGTGTGGAACCATTCTACACCGAGGGCAACCAGCAGAGCGGCATCCGGGTGGCGCCGGGCTATCCGCTCTTCAGCCAGTGGGTCCGGCCGATCGTGGGCTACGCCGACGCGAACGGGAACGGTGTGCTCGAGCCCGGCGAGCTGACCCTGGGGGACACCCTGGTCTACGTGGGGAGCACGCTCCCCAACTACACCCTGAGCGTCCATACGACGCTCTCGCTCTTCCGGGGTGCGCTGAGCATCACGGCCGGGTTCCAGTACGAGGACGGGATGACGCAGCGCAACGAGGTGTCGCAGCGGCTCGCCCCGTTCTCCCGGGCCTGGAACGATCCGTCGTCGACCCTGGAAGAGCAGGCGGCGTCGATCGAAGCGGCCGAGTTCAACTGGTTCCAGACCGTCAACACCCTCCGATTCAACAGTCTCTCGGTGATGTACAACCTGCCCGCCCGGTTCGCCCGCCAGCTCGGTGCCCGCGCGATGAGCGTGGCGCTCCAGGGCTCGAACCTCTGGCTCGACACGAACTACCGGGGGCTCGACCCGGGCGTCAACGGGCGCGCCACCGGCACCGCGCTGACCGACCCGGGGATGCTGCCGCGGCCCCGCACCTGGCAGGTGCGGGTGAATGCCACCTACTGACGCCGAGGAGCGGACGACGACCATGACGACGAGTGCGACGCGGATCTCCCGGGTCGTGGGGGTGGTGCGGTCGGTCGCGGGCGTGGCGGCGGTCGCCGCGCTGGTGACCGGGTGCGGGAGCCTCCTCGAGAGCGACGAGCTGCCGCCGAACGTGAGTGATCCGGCGATCATCGAGACCCCGGAGGGGGCGCTGGCCGCCTACCAGGGGCTGCTGGGTCGCTTCCGGGAGGCCCTCGGGGGGGCGAGCGACGCCACGGGCGACGCGGTGTTCTCGTTCGTGGCCATCACCGGCCTGCTCAGCGACGAGCTCCAGGCAACGGATGCGACGAGCGAGGGCGAGAGCGCGGCGGTGGATCGCCGCACCACGATCGAGGGACAATCGAACTCCGTGGTCGGCTCGGCCTACGCCCGGCTCCAGAAGGTGCGGGGACAGGCGTCCCAGGCGGTCGGCCTGCTCACCCGGTACGCGCCCCCCGAGCAGCGGGCGCTGGTGGGGCACGTGTACGCGCTCCAGGCGTATGCCGAGGTCTTCCTCGCCGAGCTCTTCTGCTCCGGCATCCCGCTCAGCACCCTTGATTACGACGGGGACTACACCCTCGCGCCGGGCTCGACGACGGAGCAGGTCTACCACCATGCGCTGGGGCTCTTCGGGCAGGCGCTCGCCGTCGCGGCGGACAGCGTCCGTTTCGTGCACCTCGCGCGGATGGGGCAGGCGCGCGCGCTGCTCGGCCTCGGCCGGCTGGCGGAGGCCGCCGCCGCCGCGGCGCAGGTGCCGGACGGGTACCGCTACGCGGTGGCGTTCCACGCCGCGGCGGAGCTGAATGCCCGGAGCTTCGCCCGCCAGCTGATGTTCTCGGAGCGACCCTGGGAGCTTACGGTGGCGGACCGCGAGGGCCTCAACGGGCTCGATTACCGCGCGAGCGACGACCCGCGGACGCGGGCCACCCTCCTGGGCACGGTCGGGGCCGTCGCCATCTACCATCCGGACAAGTACGACCTCGAGGGGGCGACGCCGATCGTGCTGGCGAGCGACGTGGAAGCGCGACTCATCGAAGCCGAGGCGGCGCTCCGGGGCGCGGCGGGTGGCGACTGGCTCGGCATCCTCAACCGGCTCCGGACCGACGGGACCTTCACGACCCAGCCGAACCCGACCGACCCGGGGGCGACCGACACCGTGTGGAACGCCGGGACCGGCGGGGTCCCCGGCCTCCGGCCGCTTGACGACCCTGGCGATGCCGACGCCCGGGTGGATCTCCTCTTCCGTGAGCGCGCGTTCTGGCTCTTCCTCACCGGCCACCGGCAGGGCGACCTGCGCCGCCTCGTCCGGCAGTACGGGCGGGATCCGCAGGCGCTCTACCCGACCGGCGCCTACCCGGCGAGCGCCGGCGCCAGCTATGGCACGGACGTGACCCTGCCGATCCCCCCGGCGGAGCGGATGGCGAACCCGCGCTTCACCGGCTGCATCTCGCGCGGGGCATGAGCGGAGGCACAGTGACGATGCGATCGTGGTCCGACCTCGCGCGCGGGTTGGTGGTGGCGATGGCGGTCGCCGGCTGCGGCGGGCTGGAGCCGGTGGACCCGTACCAGCCGATCACCGATCCCGCACGACTGTACCAGCGGCTCACGCTCGACCACCGGGCGGTCAACCTGGCGCTGGCGGAGCCGTACGACACGCTGCAGCTCACAGCCACGCCGCGGAACGCGGCGGGCGCGCCGATGGATGGGCTGCCGGCACCCACGTTCCGGTCCGCCGACACCACCCTGGTGTGGGTCTCCCCCGAGGGGCTGCTCCAGGCGCGGCAGCCGGCGCTCGGCGTGGCGGTGATCGCCGAGCTCGCGATCGAGGGGAACCTCCGGCACGCGGACACGGCGTACGTGAACGTGGCCGCCACCGCGCCGCCGACGCCCGACAGCCTCACGATCGACCCGGTGCCGCCCGACAGCGCCGTATGGGGCATGTTGCCGCTCAACGCGCTGGCCGGCCGGGTCCTCTTCGCCATCGGACCCCAGATCGCGTTCGACCCGGTCCTCGCGCCGCGGGTCCTGGACCCGTCGGGGACGCCGATCCCCGACCTCATCTTCGAGTACGAGTCGCTCGATCCATCCACGGTGCGGGTCGAGCGGTGGTTCGGCACCGTGGCGGTGCTGCGCCCCGGGCAGGCCGCCATCGTGGTGCGGAGCACCGTAAACGGCGTCGCGCTGGCCGATACCGTGATCTTCAAGACGACCCTGCCGGTCATCAATGGCTTCCAGATCCAGGGGGCGCCCGGCGAGCGGTCCGCCTTCTCGCCGACGGAGGTGACGATCCGCCGGAACGGCTACGTGTTCTGGACCAACTTGTCGTGGGACTCCGTGGAGGTGACGTTCGACGACCCGACGCACGTCCTGGAGATCCCCCAGCTCTGCGCCACGCTTGGCGGCGACTTCTGCCTCGGGGGGGATATCGGGCGCATCGAGGGCTCGACGAACGACTTCCTGCTCAACACCCGCGGCCGGCGGTTCCCCGTGCCCGGGACCTACATTTTCCGCAGCACCCGGACCGGCAACACCGGCCGGGTGATCGTGCTCGACGACTAGACGTCCCCGCCCCTCGGACCCATGTCATTCAGCCGTCGCGATCTGTTGAAGGCCGGGCTCACTGCCACGGCGTTGATGGCGGCGCCGCGCCCGCTCCTGGCGCGGTTCGGCCGGCGATGGGAGCCGGCGCCGCCGATCCAGGACCCGCGGGTCAAGGACCTCGCCCTCCGCGCGCTCGAGGCGGCGCGCGCCGCGGGTGCGGCCTACGCCGACGTGCGGCTCACCCACACGAGGAGCCGGAGCTTCCTGACGAGGGTCGCCGACGTGCGTGACGGCGAGCAGGTGGTGGTCGGCGCCCGGGCACTGGTGGACGGCTACTGGGGATTCGCGAGCAGCCCTGTGTGGGACGTGGAGGAGATGGGGCGGCTCGGCCGGGAGGCGGTGCATCAAGCGAAGGTGCACGCGCTCGGGCCGGCGCGGGCGGTGGAGCTCGCGCCGGTGCCGGCGGTGAGGGACGGGCACTGGGTCATGCCCGTGGCGATCGACCCCCTCGAGGTGTCGCCCCTGGAGATCGCCGATTACCTCGAGGGCCTCCGGTTGTTCGTGAGCCGCTTCCCCGACTTCATCCCGCTCGCCCCGAGCTACAGCTGCCAGGTCCAGGAGAAGGCGTTCGCCTCGTCCGAGGGCAGCTACTGCACCCAGCGGGTCTACCGGTCCGAGGGCGACGTCAAGCTCCAGCTCAAGCAGAACGGACAGCCCGTCTACGACGGGGCGCTCGACACGCTGACGCCGGCCGGCGTCGGCTGGGAGCTGTTCAAGGGGCAGCCGATCCGGGAGCAGGTCCGGCGGCTCATGGAGGACATGAAGGACGAGTGGAAGCTCCCCGAGAAGCCGGTGGCGGTGGGGCGCTACGACACGGTCTGTGATGCCTGGACCGTGGCGCGGCTCCTGGACCAGACCCTCGGCCGGGCCACCGAGCTCGATCGGGCGCTCGGCTACGAGGCGAACGCCGGCGGGACGAGCTACCTGACCGAGCCGCTCGCCATGGTCGGCAGCTACCAGGCCGGCGCGCCCACACTGACCGTCACCGCCAACCGCGCGGAGCCGGGCGGGGCGGCCACCGTCGCGTGGGACGACGAGGGGGTGAAGCCGGACGAGTTCGCGCTGGTCCGGGACGGCATCCTGGTCGACTTCCAGACCACCCGCGAGAGTGCCGGGTGGCTGAAGGCGCACTACGCCAAGACCGGCGCCCCGCTCCGCTCCCACGGCTGCGCAGCGGCGCCCTCGGCGCTGGAGGCCCCGCTCACCCACACCCCCAACTTGACGCTCGCCCCCGGGCGCGGCACGCGCGACGTCGACGAGCTCATCGCCGGGATGGGTACCGGTCTCGCCGTCAAGGGGGGAGCGCTCGAGATGGACTTCCAGGGCCAGAGCGGCTTGGGCCGGGGCCGGGTCTTCGAGGTGAAGCGGGGGAAGCAGGTGGCCCGCGTCGTGGGGGCGGGCTTCCTGTTCCGGGCGAACGAGCTGTGGAAGCGGCTCGCCGCCCTGGGCGGCCCGGCGGGCCGCCGCCGCTACGGGCTGGGCTCGAGCAAGGGCGAGCCGGCGCAGCACACGTACCACAGCGTGACCGCCCCCCCGGCGGCATTCGAGCAGCTGACCGTCATCGACGTGCTGAGGAAGGCATGAGCGACGCCCGGATTCTCTCGGCCGAGGACTGCGAGGCGCTCCTCGCCCGGGCCCACGCGTTCGCCCGGGGCGGCGGCGACACGACCATCGGGGTGTCGAGCTGGTGGCAGGGCGAGCTCCGCTGGGCCCGTAATCGCGTGGCCCTGGCGAGCGACCGGCGGAACATCGGCGTCACCGTCACCCGTACCGTGCGCGGTGGCCACCCGGGCTACGTGTCCACCAACCAAATCGACGATGTCTCTCTCGAGGCGGCCGTGCGGGCCGCCGAGCGGCTCTCGCGGCTCGAAGCCCGGATGGGTCGCGGGCTCGGCTATTTCCCCCCGCAGCCCGCCTACGAACGCCCCGAGTCGACGATCTGGAGCGATGCAACCCCCGGCCTCACGACCGAGCGGAGCGGCGAGGTCGCGCGCGCGCTGATCGCGCCCGCCGAGGCCAAGGGCTTGCTCTCGGCCGGCTACCTCGAGGTGCGGGTCGCCGCCCAGGCGCTGCTGGGGACGGACTTCCCGGAGCTCCGCGCCGGCAAGCACGCCTTCTGGCATCACCCGTACGTGCGGTGGACCCAGGCGTACTGCTCCACCACGGTGCGCGATCCGTCCGGGATGGCCTCCGGATGGGCGGGGGCGTCCTCCTACGACTGGGCGCGGATCGACCCGGCGGCCCTGGCCCAGCGGGCCGTCGAGAAATGCCTCGCCTCCCGGAACCCGGTGGCCCTGGAGCCCGGCCGCTACACCGTGATCCTCGAGCCGCAGGCCGTGGCGGATATCCTGGAGGTCCTGGTCGGGTCCTTCACGTCGCGCGAGTTCCCCGAGGCGGGCATCGACGGCCCCTGGCGCCTGGGCCCCGACGAGGCGCTCCAACTGTGGCGCACCAAGCTCGGGCTCAGGGTGGTGGACGAGCGCGTGACCATCAGCCACGATCTCGCCCACCCCGACCTCGGTATCCTCACCGAACCGCACGAGTACCCGGGCCCGGTCACGTGGATCGATCAGGGAGTGCTCACCGCCTTGGCCCACCAGCTCCCGACCGCGATCCAGCGCCTCAAGGGACACCACAGCCTCCGCGGCGCGTCCGGCTACCGGATGAGCGGCGGCACCAGCTCGGTCGAGGAGATGATCCGGACCACCAAGCGGGGCCTCCTCGTCACCCGGTTCTCCAACATCCGCCTGCTCGACGGCGTGAGTTTGCTCTCGACCGGGCTGACCCGTGACGGGCTCTGGCTCGTCGAGAACGGCCAGATCACCAAGGCGGTGAAAAACTTCCGCTTCACCGAGTCCCCGCTCTTCGTGCTCAACGCGATCGAGCAGCTCGGCGAGCCGGTACGGGTATTCCGGCCGATGCGGGGAGAGGGGGAGCCGCTCTCGCCCGCGATCGTGCCGCCGGTCAAGGCGCGCGATTTCAGCTTCACCTCCACGATCGATGCCATCTAGGGAGCGCCGGATGCGAGCTCGCCGGGCGGGGCTGCTGGCCCTGACTCTCCTCTGCTGGACCGTGCCGGCCGCCGGTCAGACCCGCTTCAGCTGGCCCGATACGACGGTAAACCTCGCGGCGTACGCCTCGGTCGAGGAGTGCCAGGCGGCCGTGAGCAGGGTGCGATCGACCCTGGCGACGCAGGAGGCGCTGACCACCGGCCACTGGCGCGACACGATCGCGTTCGCACCGGCGGAGCTCACCTCGCCGCCGCCGCCCCCGGTGACGGCCACCGCCCGGGGCTGCCTCACCCGCTTCGCGGCGGCGGACTCGGTCCCGCTCACGGAGTTCGACTATCTCGTACCGCTGTACCTCGCCGCCGGGTGGCGCGACCGGCTGCGCACGCTGGTGGAGCGACGGCTCGCCGCGATCCCGCCGAAGGCCGAGGGCGAGCTGGCCGCGGTGATCGATACGCTCGTCAGCATGTACCTGGCGCAGGGCGCGTGGAGCGGGTACGGGCACGCCCCGCAGTTCGCGCTCACGGAGGAGGTCGTCACGAGGTACCTGCCCCGGGTCTCGGACCGGGTCAGGCGACTCAAGGTCTATTTCAGGGTCATGCACGCCAACGCCGCCGACTGGGTGATGGACACGGCCGCCATCCGGCGGTTGGCAGCGCCGGCGCTGCCGGTCCTGGACTCCCTCACCGAGCGTGAGCGGGCCCGGCTGGAGGAGGAGTTCGGCCTGGCCGGGAATGGGGACAACTTCGCGGAACGGGTCTATGCGCTGCTCAACGTCACGACCGGGAAGTGGGCCTTCCTCGACGCCCTGCGGCGGAGCACCGCCGAGTTCGTGAAGCTCAAGCGCGACAACTGGGCCCGGGCGACCGGCCAACCGCCGGAGACGTATCTCCTCGGCATGCCCATCGGCGAGCGCGCCCCCGAGCTCAGGGGCGACATCTGGCTCGGCCGGAGCGACTCCGCCCCACGACCGCGCCCGGGACGTGTGTCGCTGGTGGTGTTCATCGCCAATCCGGACTGCCTGGGACCGGTCGTGAGCGATCGGATGATGTACGACAGCTGCGCGGAGAACCTGGTCCCGCTCCGCCGGCTGGCGCAGCGCTTTCCCGCCCTCGAGGTCACGCTCGTCGCGCAGTCGCGCGGGTACTTCGCTTATCTGAAGGATTCAGTCACGCCGGCGCGGGAGGCCGAGCTGACGAAGCGGTGGCTGGAGGCGTACGGGGTGCACGCGGCGCTCGTCATGACCGCGACGGACTTCTGGCGCCTCCCGGACCCCGATGGCCGGCGCATCGATCGCGACGCCCCCAATCGCGTCAACTACTCCTTCGGCAAGAGCTGGGCGGACGGCGCCAAGAACCGCCGGGCCTTCCTGGTCGACCAGGACGGCATCGTGGTGCACGTCCGGGACATCAACCGCTACAGCGAGGAGGAGTTCGGTGAGATGATCGAGATCCTGCTCGCGCGCGGGGGCGGCCGGTCATGAGCGCGCCGAGATCCGCCGCCCGGGCCGCGCTCCTGGGCGTGGGGGCGCTCGGGTGCCTCCTGGCGGTTCCGGTCGCCGCGAGCGGGGGCTCGGCGGCGGGAGCTCCCCCCGTGGCGGCGGCCCCGCCCCCGGGGTCGGACTCGACGCTCCGCGACCCCCGGCTCGTCCTGGGGACGCTCCCCAACGGACTGCGCTACTATATCCGGCCGAACCCGATGCCGGCCGGGCGGGCCGTGCTCTGGCTCGCCGTCGACGCCGGCAGCGTGCTGGAAGACGAGGACCAGCGGGGCTACGCCCACTTCCTCGAGCACATGGCCTTCAACGGCACCGCCCACTTCCCGCGGCAGGCCCTGGTGGACTTCCTCGAGACCAGCGGGATGCGGTTCGGGGCCGACCTGAACGCCTACACCTCCTTCGACGAGACGGTCTACCAGCTCACCCTCCCCACCGACGAGCCGGCGGCGCTCGAGCGGGGCCTCACGATCCTCGCCGACTGGGCCGGCGGGGGGATCACCCTCGACTCCGCCGAGGTGGTCGCGGAGCGGGGCGTGGTACTGGGCGAGTGGCGGAGCCGCGCCCTCCGCGACTCGCTCGACGAGCGACTCCAGGACCACATCCACGACCTGGTCTTCGGCCGCTCCCGCTACCGCCACCGGTTCCCGATCGGGCTGCCCGAGTCGATCGAGCGGGCGGAGCCGGCGCCGCTCCGACGCTTCTATCGGGACTGGTACCGGCCCGATCTCATGGCCGTGATCGCGGTGGGGGACTTCGATCCGGCCGCGATGGAGCGCGAGATCCGGCGGCGGTTCGGCGCGATCCCGGCGCCCACGCGGCGGCGCCGGCGCCCCGACGCAAGGCTCGACCTGGGCGCCCCGCCGGTAGTCGACGTGCTGCGCGACAAGGTGGAGCCGGGGATCGACCTGCTCTGGCCGGCACCGGCCCGCCCACGGGAGGCCCGGATGGCGGTGCGGCAGGACCTGGTCGCGGAGCTCCTCTTCCAGCACCTGCAGCGAGCGCTGCTCAGGATCCGCGAGCGGCCCTCGCGGCCGTTCATCCACGCGGAGATCGGCCGGAGCCGGCCGGCGCGGCCGATGGACGTGGTGACCGCGCGCATCGTCGCCCAGCCCGACAGCCTGGAGCACGCGCTCGGCGCCGTGCTCGCCGAGCTCGAGCGGGTGGCGCGGCACGGCATCCCGGCCGCGGCGCTGGAGCGGCAGAAGGCGGCGCTGCTCCGGCGGCTCGAGCACGGGGCCGCCGGCGCGGCGGCGGTGCCGTCCGCGGCGTATGCCGAGGCGTACGTCCGGCACCGTCTCACGGGCGAAGGGCCGCTCCTGAGCGCGGACCAGGAGCTGGCACTCGCGACGGAGCTGCTCCCCGCGATCACGTCCGGGGCGCTCGCCGAGGCGGCGCGCTTCTGGCGCGCGCGGCGGGGACTCAAGGTGCTGGTGCGGGTACCGCGGTTCGCCCTGGGCTTCCGACCGCCCACCCGGGAGAGCGTCCTGGCGCTCTTCGATTCGATCAGCCGGACCCCGCTCCCCCCCGACAGCGCACCGACCGCGGCAGCCGAGGGGCCGCTCATGGCGACGCTCCCCACGCCCGGCCGGATCGTGGCCGAGACGCTGCACGTCCAGGCCGGGGTGACGGCGTGGACCCTCTCCAACGGCGCCCGGGTGCTCTTCAAGCCCAGCGGCAACGACCCCGACGGGCTCCTGCTCCGGGCCTGGAGCCCGGGCGGGTTCTCCCGGGTGCCCGACTCGCTCTTCTTCGGTCCGGGCCGGATGGTGGCCCACCTCATGACCGAGGCGGCCGGGCTGGGCGAGCGGGACCGCGATGATCTGCTGCGCCACATCGCCACGACGGCGGTGCAGCCGCTCCGGGTGGAGATCGGCTACGCCGACGAGGCGATCGAGCTGGCCGGCTCGCCCCAGGAGCTGGAGATCCTCTTCCAGCTCCTGCACCTGCAGTTCACCGCCCCGAAGCTGGACATGGCGGCGCTGGCCGCCTGGCAGGGGGTGGCGAAGTACCTGGGGCGGGACGTCACGTTGCACGACATGCTGAACCAGGTCTTCGCCCGCGGCAACCCGCGGCTCCTGCCGGTGCAGACCCACTTGGCCGAGCTGGTACGGTTGGAGGAGGCGCTGGCGGTCTACCGCGACCGCTTCGGCAACGCGGGGGACTTCACCTTCTTCATCGTGGGCGCCGCGACGGCCGAGGAGGTGAAGCCGCTGGTGGAGCGCTACCTCGCGAGTCTCCCGGCCACCGACGCCCGGGAAACGCCCGCGGACCCCCAGGTCCGGTCGCTGGTGGGCAAGCTCCGGCAGGTCCACCGCGTGCTGGAGGTGCCGCGCTCGGAGACGCTGCTGGCCTTCGACGGCCCGTTCCCCACCGCATCGGAGGAGTACCTCCGGGAGCGCCGGCGGCTCTCGGCCCTCACCCTGGTGCTCGAGCGGCGGCTGCGCGACCGGCTGCGCGAACAATTGGGCGGTACCTACGGGGTGATGGTCGCGGGCTATACCTATCGGCTCTATGACGAGCACTTCCGGGTGCTCCTTGGCTTCCACTCGGGCCCGGAGCGGATGCGGGAGCTCACCCGGGCGATGCTGGCAGTCCTCGACTCGGTACGGGCGGATGGCGCGACGCCCGGCGAGCTCGAGACGGTGGCCCGGATCCAGCGCCGGCAGCTGGAGACCGCGTTGCAGGACAACCGCTTCTGGCTCGCGCAGCTCGAGCTCCACCACCGCCTCGACCTGCCGCTGGACCGGATCCCCGCGCCCTTCCCGGCCGAGCCGCTGGCGCCCGAGGACCTCAAACTCGCCGCCACGCGGTACCTGCCGGAGCAGGCGTTCATCCACCTGACCCACGTACCTGCCGACAGCACGTTCGCCGAGGACGCCGCCGGCAGCGCCGCCGACGGCGCTCGGGCGGCCCGGCGGTAGCCCTCCGCTCATCACCCGCGCCGGCCCCGGGGCCCGGGGGTCGTTGCCGCGAGTAGGGGTTCCGCGGAGCTGACCGGTCCTAGATGCAGGGGCCCCGGCGCGCGCCGGGCGCT
>DATLZT010000084.1:0-18338 GCA_035573835.1 Gemmatimonadales bacterium | reverse complement strand
AGCTCCGGGTGCTCCGGGCCGACTCGATCCGCCGGGCCCGCGAGGCGGCCCGCGCCGACTCGATCGCCCGCGCGGCGGAGCGCGCCCGGGCGGATTCCATCGCCCGCGCGGCGGCCGACTCCGCCCGGGCCGACTCCCTGGCCCGGGCCAAGGAGACCGAGGTCCTGCGGGAGACCTTCGCCTACGGTGGCGGCGCCCGGGACCCGTTCCTGTCGCTCCTCACCACGGAGAAGGTGGGCCCCGAGCTGGGCGACCTCGCGCTGGTGGGGATCTACCAGGACCTGCGCTCGCCGAGCCGCAGCGTGGCGGTCCTCAAGGACAAGGGCACCAACAAGCGCTACAAGATGAAGGTCGGGGACCAGCTCGGCCGGCTGCGGGTCGCCCAGATCCGGCAGACCGACGTGGTGTTCACCATCGACGACCTGGGCTACGAGAGGCAGGAAACCCTGTCGCTGAGAAAGCGGGAGGCGGAGACCCCATGAAGCGAGTGCACGTCTTCTCCCTGGCCGCCGCGGCGCTGTTGGCGGCGGCCCCCGTCCGTGCCGACGAGCCCGGCGAGGGCGAGGTCACCGGCGTCAGCGTGGTGCCGGCCGCCGGTCAGGCGTCCGTGGTCATCGGCGTGCGCGGGGCCGTCGAGGTCCGCGACTTCACCCTCCGCAATCCCGACCGGTTGGTGGTCGACGTCACCGGGGCCTCGCTGGTCACCGGCGGGGTCGCCTACGACGGCGTGAACCGCGCCGGGATCACCAACGTCCGCTACTCCCAGTTCCGGCCCGACGTGGTCCGGATCGTGGTCCACCTCACCGAGCTCCGGGACTACGAGCTGGAGCACGAGGAGGACGCGATCCGGATCAGCTTCGACGCCGAGGACTCCTTCCACGCCTGGTCCTCGGTGCCGGCGGCGGCCGACCTCGCGGCGGCCGACCTCGCGGCGGAGCCGGCGACGCCGCGCACCGCGGCGCTGCGCACGGCGGGTGGGTTCGTCCCCACACCGCTCCGGACCGAGCTCGGCGCCATCCGCGAGGAGCCGCGGATCACCGTCACCTGGGACAACGCCGACATCGCCGACGTGGTGGCCGGGTTCGCCGCCTTCAGCGGCCGCACCATCATCCTGGGCAAGGACATCCAGGGGAAGGTGACGGCGGAGATCAAGAACCAGCCGTGGCACCAGGCGTTCCTGGCGGTGCTGGCCACCCAGGGCCTCTCGGCCCAGGAGATGCCGGGCGGCATCATCCGGGTCGACTCGCCCAAGGCGCTCGCCGCGCTCGACTCGCTCGAGCCGCTGGAGACGGCCGTGGTGCGGATCAACTACGCCCGGGCCGACTCGCTCCTGCCCAGCGTGGAGGCGGTCCTCACCAAGGGCCGGGGGAAGGTCGTGGCCGACAAGGGGACCAACGCCCTGATCGTCACCGACACCCGGAGCCGGCTCCCCAACATCGAGGAGTTCGTCCGCGGCCTGGACGTCCGGACCCCGCAGATCTCGATCCAGGCGAAGATCATCTTCGTCGACCGGACCGAGATCGAGGAGCTGGGCTTCAAGTACGACATCGGCGACGACAACGGCAACTTCTTCAACAAGATCGTGCAGCGCCGGAAGAGCGACGACGAATTCTACGACAAGGGCAGCGTGATTTTCGGCGGCGAGGGCCTCGCGGCGGTCGGCAACGCCGACGGGACCATCACCGGGGCGGCGCTGGACCTCTTCTTCCGCACCACGATCGGGGGCTTCTCCATCACCTCGTTCATCCAGGCGCTGGAGCAGGTCAACCTGGCGGACGTGCAGGCCGAGCCGGTGATCACCACCCTCGACAACCGGAAGGCCGACATCCTGGTGGGCGAGGAGACGCCGGTGCGGGTGATCGACGCGAGCTCCCAGTCGGGCGGCAACAGCGCGCCGCGCGCCACGGTCCAGTTCAAGGAGACCGGCATCCGGCTCACCGTGACGCCGCACGTCACCAACAACCGCCAGATCCTGATGGAAGTGCACGCGGAGCGCTCGGCGGTCCAGCCCCTCGCCGCCTCCGACCTCGGCTTCAACTTCGCCAAGCAGGCGGCGGACAACCAGATCCTGGTCGAGGACGGCGAGACCGCGGTGATCGGCGGGCTCACGGTGACGGACGTGACCAAGTCGCGCTCCGGCATCCCGATGCTCATGAACCTGCCGCTCATCGGCAAGCTCTTCGCCTACAGCAAGGTCAACGAGCGGCGGCGCGATTTGATCATCCTGGTCACGCCCCGTATCATTGACGACGGTCAGGAGCTTCCGTCGAACCAGTGAGCGCCGGGTCCGCGCAGGCGGTCCGCGATCCCACGAGCCCGGCCTCGCGCCGGGCTCGTGCGCTTGGGAGGGTGCCGTGTCGCTTCGCTTCACCACCGCCGGGGAATCCCACGGGAAGGGGCTCGTCGCCCTGGTGGAGGGGCTCCCCGCGGGGCTCCCGGTCGCTGCCGACTGGGTGGACCGCGACCTCGCCCGCCGGATGATGGGCTACGGCCGCGGCGCCCGGATGAAGATCGAGCGCGACCGGGTGGAGTGGCTCGCCGGGGTGCGCGCCGGCGAGACGCTCGGCTCCCCGGTGGCGATGCTGATCCCCAACCGCGACTGGCCCAACTGGGAGGACGTCATGGCCCCCGAGGGCGTGCCCGGCGAGCTCCGGCGTCGTCGCGTCACCCGCCCGCGCCCGGGCCACGCCGATCTCGCCGGGGTGCTCAAGTACGACCGGCTCGACGCCCGCGACGTCCTCGAGCGCGCGAGCGCCCGGGAGACGACCGCGCGGGTGGCCGCGGGCGCCCTCGCCAAGCGGCTCCTCGCCGAGTTCGGGGTCGAGATCGGGAGCCACGTGGTGTCGCTGGGCGGCGTGCGCGTCCCGCCGCCGGCGGAGCTGCCGCGGCCGCTGAACGAACACGCCGACCGCTCCGAGGTCCGGGTGCTCGACCGCGCGGCGGAAGCCGAGATCATCCGCCGCATCGACCGGGCGAAGACGGCCGGCGACACGCTGGGCGGCGAGGTCGAGGTCGTCGCCTGGGGGCTGGTGGTCGGGCTCGGCAGCCACGTGAGCTGGGACCGCAAGCTGGACGGCCGCCTCGCCGGCATCCTGATGTCGATCCCCGCGGTGAAGGCGGTGGAGATCGGGCTCGGCGTCGAGGCGGCCCGGCGGCCCGGCTCGGCGGTGCACGATCCGATCGAGGCGCGACGGACGCCCTGGCATCCCGGGGACGAGCCCGATCCGCGGGGCGGGTTCCGGCGGCGCACCAACCACGCGGGCGGGCTCGAGGGGGGCATCACCACCGGCGAGCCGCTGGTGGCACGGGTGGCCATGAAGCCGATCGCCACCTTGATGGCGCCGCTGCCCACGGTGGAGCTCACCACCGGCGAGCCCGCCAAGGCGCAGAGCGAGCGCTCCGACGTCACGGCGGTGCCGGCGCTCGGCGTGATCGCCGAGGCGTGCGTGGCGCTGGTGCTCGCCGACGCGATGCTGGAGAAGTTCGGCGGCGACTCCTTGGCCGAGATGCGGCGCAACTACGACGGCTACGTCGCGGCGCTGGGCGGGCGCTGGCGCGCCGCGAGCGCGGGCGGCGGAGCCGCGGGGGAGGGCGAATGAAACGGCACGTGGTGCTGATCGGACTCCCCGGTTCGGGCAAGACGACCGTCGGTCGGCTCGCGGCCGAGCGCCTGGGGGCGCCGTTCGTGGACGTCGACGCGCTGATCGTCCGCAAGATGCAGATGCCGGTCGCCCGGATCTTCGCCGAATTCGGCGAAGCCCGGTTCCGTCAGGTGGAGCGGGAGACGGTGGCCGCGGCCCTCGCGGGGCCTCCGTCGGTGATCGCCCCCGGGGGTGGATGGGCCGCCCAGCCGGGGCTGCTGGAGGAGACCCGCCCGTCCTCTTTCATTATCTACTTGCGGACCATGGCGATGACCGCCGCCATGAGGGCGCGGGCCGCCGACGACCGCCCCCTCCTCATGGGGCCCGATCCGGCGGAGCAGATGCGGACCCTGCTCAGGGAGCGGGAGCCGTTCTACGCGCGGGCGGACGCCGAGGTGCCCAACGACGGCAAGCTGGAGCGTGCGGTGGCGCAGGTGGTGGCGCTGGCACGGGAGCGGGCGGGGTGGTAGCCGGGGCCGGTTTCCAAGTGGTTGCGCCTCAACGTCTTGTGGTTTGCCGCCTTGCTTCGGCCCACCCCAGGGGTTTTTTTGCTCTCCAGATCGCACGCGCCGCGAATGACATTGGACTGGCAGAATAACGGTATGGCGACATCGAAGAAGAAGACGGCGACACGAGCCCGGAAACCCGCCTCCAAGCCGGCGGTCGACGGGGACGGCGCGACCCCGACCCCGGCCCGGGCCCGGCGGGCCTCCGCCCGGACCTCGGAGCGGGCCGCGGGCAGGGCCTCGGGCAACGGCACGTCGCTGGTGATCGTGGAGTCCCCCACCAAGGCCAAGACCATCGGCAAGTACCTGGGGCGGGGTTACGAGGTGAAGGCGACGATCGGCCACGTGCGCGATCTCCCCACCCGCAAGTTCGGGGTCGAGATCGACGACGCCCGGCGGGAGTTCCGCCCCGAGTACGTGACGATCAAGGGGAAGACCAAGACCCTCGCCGAGATCCGCAAGGCGGCCAAGGGCGCGGCGAACGTCTTCCTGGCCACCGACCCGGACCGGGAGGGGGAGGCGATCGCCTGGCACGTGGCCGGGCAGCTCGACGTCCCGCGGGACCGGATCAAGCGGGTGCTCTTCGAGGAGATCACCCGGAGCGGGGTGGAGCGGGCGATGGCGGCGCCGACCACCATCGACGACCGCAAGGTGGACGCCCAGCAGGCCCGCCGCATCCTCGACCGGATCGTGGGCTACAAGGCGAGCCCGATCCTCTGGAAGACCATCCAGGGCGGGCTCTCCGCCGGCCGGGTGCAGACCGTGGCGCTCCGGCTGATCGTGGAGCGCGAGCGGGAGATCCGCGCCTTCACGCCGCAGGAGTACTGGTCGGTCGAGGCGCTGCTCGCCAAGGACGGCCAGGAGTTCGAGGCGTCGCTCCACAAGATCGACGGCCACAAGCCGCAGCTCCGGACCGAGGCCGAGGCCCGCGCGGTGGTCGAGGAGCTGGGGGGGATGCCGTTCGTCGTCTCCCGGGTCGAGCGGAAGAAGCGGAACAAGCGCCCCGGCGCGCCCTTCACCACGAGCACCCTCCAGCAGGAGGCGTCCAAGCAGCTCGGCTTCTCGTCCCGCCGCACCATGCGGGCGGCGCAGGACCTCTACGAGGGCGTCGAGGTCGGCGAGGAGGGCCCGGTGGGGCTCATCACCTACATGCGGACCGACTCGGTGCGGGTCTCGCCCGAGGCGATCGACGCGGTGCGCTCCTTCATCGGCGACACCTGGGGCGGGCGCTATCTCCCCGACGGGCCCAACGTTTACGCCTCCAAGGGGCGGACCCAGGAGGCGCACGAGGCGATCCGCCCGACCGACGTCCGCCGCCGGCCGGAGGACGTGCAGCGCTACCTCGAGCCGGACCAGTTCCGCCTCTACCAGCTCATCTGGCAGCGCTTCGTCGCCTCCCAGATGACGCCGGCCGTCTACGACATGACCATCGTGGACTTCGAGCTCGGCCGCTACCTGGTGCGCGCCACCGGCTCGGTGCCGGTCTTCGACGGCTACCACGCCGTCTACCACGAGCGGCGTGAGGCCGAGGAAGGGCGGTCGGTCGAGGACCTGAAGCAGATCCCGGCGTTGGCGGAGGGGGACCGGGTGGACCTGCTCGGGCTCACGCCGAGCCAGCACTTCACCCAGCCGCCGCCCCGCTACTCGGAGGCGAGCCTGGTGAAGGAGCTCGAGCGGCTCGGCATCGGGCGGCCGTCCACCTACAGCGCCATCATCTCCACCCTCACCGCCCGCGACTACGTCCGGATGGAGAACCGCCGCTTCGTCCCCACGGAGCTGGGCGAGACGGTCGAGCGGGTGATGGTGGGGAATCTCCCCAAGATCTTCGACGTCGGCTTCACCGCCGACATGGAGACCGAGCTGGACAAGGTGGAGGAGGGGGAGCTCTCCTGGCAGCAGGTGCTGTGGGACTTCTACCGCCCCTTCACCGAGGCGTTGGACGCGGTGGACATCAACGCGCTGGTGGCGGAGGCGTACGGGATGTCGCCCGAGTCGCTGGTGCGGGAGCGGTGCCCCACCTGCGGCTCGGCGGTGGAGCTCCGGACCGGCCGCTTCGGGCCCTACATCGCCTGCGTCAACTACAAGCAGGGCTGCGACTACGCCAAGTCGCTCAAGAAGGCGAAGACCCCCGACCGGCCGACCGACGAGAAGTGCCACCTCTGCGGCTCGCCCATGGTCATCAAGACCGGCCGGTTCGGCGAGTTCCTCGCCTGCACCACCTATCCCGCCTGCAAGGGCACCCGGGCGATCTCGCTCGGGCTCAAGTGCCCCAAGTGCGAGGTGGGGGAGCTGGCCCAGCGCCGCACCAAGCGGGGCAAGCCGTTCTGGGGCTGCGTGCGCTACCCCGCCTGCGACTTCTCGACCTGGAACCAGCCGGTGGGCGAGACCTGCCCCCGCTGCGGCTGGGTCGGCATGGAGAAGCGGGTGAGCAAGGCCCAGGGGGAGCGCCGCACCTGCCTCAAGTGCCGGTACGAGGAAGTGGTGCTCGAGGCCGAGGAGGCGGCGATCACGTGAGGGCCACGGTCGTCGGCGGCGGGCTGGCCGGCTGCGAGGCCGCCTGGGCCCTCGCCGAGCGCGGGGTCCGGGTGACGATCGTCGAGATGCGCCCGGTGGTCCGGACCCCGGCGCACCAGACCGACCGCCTGGCCGAGCTGGTCTGCAGCAACTCGTTCAAGTCGACCGATCTGGCCAACGCGCACGGGTTGCTCAAGGCCGAGCTCCGGGACCTGGGCAGTCTCCTGCTCCGCTGCGCCGGGGAGGCGAGCGTGCCCGCCGGCGCCGCCCTGGCGGTGGACCGCGAGCTCTTCTCCCGCGCCGTGCACGAGCGGGTGACCGCGCACCCCAACGTCACCGTGGTGCGCGAGGAGGCCACGGCGCTTCCCTCGCCCGGCGTGATCGCCACCGGGCCGCTCACCTCCGACCGGCTCGCCGCCGCGATCCAGGCGCGGCTCGGCACCAGCGCGCTCGCGTTCTACGACGCGATCGCCCCGATCGTGAGCGCCGAGTCGCTGGACCACGGGAAGCTCTACGCCCTCTCCCGCTACGGGAAGGGCGAGGGGGAGGATTACCTCAACGCGCCGATGACGCGGGAACAGTACGAGGCGTTCATCGACGCGCTGGCGGCGGCGGACCAGTTCGCGGGCCACGACTTCGACGCCGTGCCCTACTTCGAGGGGTGCCTCCCGATCGAGGAGATGGCGCGCCGGGGCCGCGACACGCTCCGCTTCGGTCCGATGAAGCCGGTCGGCCTCCCGGATCCCCGCACCGGCCGGGAGCCGTACGCGGTGGTCCAGCTCCGGCGGGAGGACCGGGCGGGGCAGATGTGGAACCTGGTCGGCTTCCAGACCCGGCTGCGCATCCCGGAGCAGAAGCGGGTCTTCGCGATGATCCCGGGCCTCGAGCAGGCGGAGTTCCTCCGCTACGGCAGCATCCACCGGAACGCCTACGTCAACAGCCCCGCGAGCCTCGGCCCCGCCCTCACCCTCCGGGACGACGGGCTGGTCTTCTTCGCCGGGCAGATCACCGGGGTGGAGGGGTACACCGAGTCGATCGGCACCGGGCTCCTCGCCGGGATCAACCTGGCGCGGCGGCTCCGGGGCCTCGAGCCGCTGGTGCCGCCGCCCACCACGATGCTGGGCGGGCTCTACCGCTACCTCCGCGAGGCCGATCCCAGGCACTTCCAGCCGATGAACGCCAACTTCGGCCTGCTCGACCCGCTCACCGCGGCCGACCAGGCCCCCCCGTCGGAGGGCGGGGCGGGCGCCGGCGCGGTGGCGACCGCCCCGCGGACCCGGACCGGCCGGACCCGGCTCACGAAGGAAGAGAAGAAGGCCCGACTGGTGGAGCGGGCCCGGCGCGACTTCGCGGCCTGGCTGGGGGAGCTGTGAGCCGCCGGGCCGGCGAGGCCGGCGTGGCCGGCGGCCGCCCGGGGGAGGACGGGACGGCGGCACCGCTCCCGCCGGAGGTGGCCGAGTACCTGCTCCATCTGGAGAAAGAGCGCCAGGCCTCGCCGCACACCGTGGCGGCGTACCGGCGCGACCTCGAGGCGTTCTGCGCCTTCTGCGCCCGGTACTACGGCTCCTGGAGCTGGGCGTCGGTGGACCGGCTCGGCCTCCGCGGCTTCCTGGGCGACCTCCAGCGCCGCGGGCTCACCAAGCGCTCGGCGGCGCGGGCCCTCTCGGCGGTGCGGAGCCTCTACCGCTATCTCCAGCTCCACCACGGCCTGGCGCACAACCCCACCCGCGCGGCCAAGGTCCCCCGGATCGGGAAACGGCTCCCGACCAGCCTCGACCGTCAGCAGACCGAGGCGCTCTTCGCCTGGCTCGAGGGCCGCGCCGCCGCCGACGAGTTCGGCCCCACCCGCGACCTCGCCATGGTCGAGCTCTTCTACTCGACCGGCATCCGACTCTCCGAGCTGGCCGGGCTCTCCCTGGACGACCTCGACCTGCTCTCCGACCAGGTCAAGGTGCGGGGCAAGGGACGGAAGGAGCGGATCGTGCCCGTGGGGCGGCGGGCCGTGGCGGCGCTCCGGCGCTACCTGCGCCACCGGGAGCGCGTGGTGGAGGCCGCCCGGGGGGACCGCCGGGCGGTCTTCGTCAACCTGAACGGCCGGCGGCTCAGCCCCCGGAGCATCCAGCGCTGCGTCCGCCGCACCCTGGACGCGGTCGGAGGCGACGGGCTCCGGGTGCACTCGCTGCGCCACACCTTCGCCACCCATCTGCTCGACGCCGGCGCCGACCTCCGGGCGGTGCAGGAGATGCTGGGCCACGCCTCGCTCAGCACCACCCAGGTCTACACCCACACCAGCGTCGAGCGACTCAAGCGGGTCTACCGGCAGGCCCACCCCCGGGCCTGACCGGCGTTATCTTGTGGACGAGGAGTCGATGCACCGTTTCCACGGCACCACCATCATCGCGGTCCGGAAGGACGGGCGGGTCGCGCTCGGCGGCGACGGCCAGGTGACCTTCGGCGACACGGTCATGAAGGCGAGCGCCAACAAGGTCCGCACCCTGAAGGGGGGCAAGGTCCTGGCCGGCTTCGCCGGCTCGGTGGCGGATGCGCTCACCCTGTTCGAGAAGTTCGAGGAGAAGCTCGACCGCTACCCGGGGAACCTCCCCCGCGCGGCGGTGGAGCTCGCCAAGGACTGGCGGAGCGACCGGGTGCTCCGGCGCCTCGAGGCGCTGCTGGTCGTGGCGGACGTGGACCATATCTTCGTGGCGAGCGGCTCGGGGGAGCTGATCGAGCCCGACGACGGGATCGCGGCGATCGGCTCGGGGGGGAACTACGCGCTCGCGGCGGCGCGGGCGCTGCTGCCCGACTCGTCCCTCCCGGCCCGCGAGGTGGTGAAACGGTCGCTCGAGATCGCGGCCGACATCTGCGTGTACAGCAATCGGAACATCACGATCCTCGAGCTGGGGCGCGACTGAGCCCCGCCGGACGCGGGCGGCCCGGCTGGGCGCGCCGCGGGCCGGGGATCGAGCGGAAGCAGGGCGGTGAATCGATGGATACCATGTCGCCAGGGGCGGTCGCTCCCGAGACGGAGCCGAGCGCCGAGCCGGGGCCGGCGCCCTGGCTGGAGGAGCTGCCGCCGCGCCAGATCGTGGCGGAGCTCGACCGCTACATCGTGGGGCAGGAGGCCGCCAAGAAGGCGGTCGCGATCGCGGTCCGGAACCGGTGGCGGCGGGCGCAGGCGCCCGACGACATCCGGGACGAGATCATGCCCTACAACATCATCCTCATCGGCCCGACCGGGGTGGGGAAGACGGAGATCGCGCGCCGGCTGGCCCGGCTGGCCGGGGCGCCGTTCGTGAAGGTCGAGGCGTCGAAGTTCACCGAGGTGGGCTACGTCGGGCGCGACGCCGAATCGATGGTGCGGGACCTGGTCGACGCGGCCATCAACATGGTCCGCACCGAGCGGGAGGACGAGGTCTACCACATCGCGGAGGAACGGGCGGACGAGCGGCTCCTCGACCTGCTCCTCCCGCCGCCCTCCCCGGCGCCCGAGCGCCCGACCGAGCCCGACGGCCGCCCGGTCTTCGTGGTGGGGCCCGCCGGGCAGGCCAAGCCCGAGCCCGCCCAGGGCGAGGACGAGCGCCGCCGCCGGTCCCGGGACAAGCTCCGGCAGATGCTGCTCGAGGGGCGCCTCGACGACCGCGAGGTCGAGATCGAGATCGCCCAGCAGGGGCCGCCGCTCCTCGAGTTCATGCAGCCGCCGCAGGGGATGGAGGGCACCGACATCAACTTCACCGAGATGCTCCAGGAGATGCTGCCGAAGCGGAAGAAGCGGCGGGTGGTGAAGGTGCCCGACGCGCGGCGCATCCTCACCGACGAGGAGCTCAAGAAGTTGGTGGACATGGACGACGTGGTGAACGAGGCCCTCGACCGGGTCGAGAACCACGGGATCATCTTCATCGACGAGATCGACAAGATCGCGGGGGAGCGCGGGACCGTCGGCCCCGACGTCTCCCGCGAGGGGGTCCAGCGGGACCTGCTCCCGATCGTGGAGGGCTCCACGGTCCAGACCCGCTACGGCTACGTCCGCACCGACCACATCCTCTTCATCGCGGCCGGGGCGTTCCACGTCTCCAAGCCGTCCGACCTGATCCCGGAGCTGCAGGGGCGCTTCCCGATCCGGGTGGAGCTGCAGCCGCTCACCGAGCGCGACTTCATCCGCATCATGACCGAGCCGGAGAACGCGCTCACGAAGCAGTACCAGGCCCTGGTGGCGGCGGAGGGCGCCGAGCTGGTCTTCACCGACGACGCCATCGCCGAGATCGCGCGGATGGCCTACGTGGCCAACGACCGGATGGAGAACATCGGCGCGCGGCGGCTCCATACCGTCATGTCGACCCTCATGGAGGAGATCCTCTTCGAGCTCCCGGGCTGGCCGGAGAAGCGGATCGTGATCGACGCGGGCGTGGTGCGCGACCGGCTCTCCCGGGTGCTGAACGACGACGATCTGAGGCGGTACATCCTGTAGCAGGCGCCGGGGCCGGGCACCCACGCGTCGTCGGGCATCCCCGGCCCCCGCGCCCAACTTGCCGCTCCCCCGGGCCCCGACTACTATCCCCGCCGACCCCTCGGAGGCCCGGCCCCGTCCCATGCCGAAGCGCGACTTCCTGACCATCGCCGACTGGAGCCGGGACGAGCTGCTCGCGCTCCTCGACCTCGCCGCCCGGATGAAGCGGGGCGAGTACCGGGAGAAGCCGCTGGCGGGCAAGACGCTCGGGATGATCTTCGCCAAGAGCTCCACCCGGACCCGGGTCTCGTTCGAGGTGGGGGCCTACCAGCTCGGCGGCCACGCGCTCTTCCTGTCCGCCCGGGACATCCAGCTGGGCCGGGGGGAGCCGATCCGCGACACGGCCCGCGTGCTCTCGCGCTACCTCGACCTGATCATGATCCGCACCTTCGCGCAGGCGGACGTCGAGGAGCTGGCCCGGTTCGCCAGCGTGCCGGTCATCAACGGACTCACCGACCTCCACCATCCCTGCCAGGTCCTGGCCGACCTGCTCACGATCCGGGAGGCGCTCGGCGGGTGGGAGGGGCGGGTCGTCGCCTGGATCGGCGACGGCAACAACATGGCCAACAGCTGGATCGACGCGGCGGGCACGCTCGGCTTCGAGCTCCGGCTCGCCTGCCCCGAGGGCTACGAACCCGACCGCGACGTCTTCGAGCGCAACCGCCGGAAGACGAAGCTGCTCCTCACCCACGACCCGGCCGAGGCCGCCGCGGGGGCCCACGTCGTCAGCACCGACGTGTGGGCCTCGATGGGGCAGGAAGGCGAGGCCGAGGTCCGCGCCCGGGCGTTCAAGGGCTACATCGTCGACCCGGCGCTGATGGCCCGGGCCGACCGCGACGCCATCTTCCTCCACTGTCTCCCGGCCCACCGGGGGGAGGAGGTGGCCGAGGAGGTGATCGAAGGCCCCCGGTCCCGGGTGTGGGACCAGGCCGAGAACCGCCTCCACGCCCAGAAGGCGCTGCTGGCGCTGCTGCTCACCTGACGAACGATTCCGCCATGACACCGACCACCGCGCTCCGCCGCACCCCGCTCTACGACGTTCACCGCGCCCTCGGCGCGAAGATGGTGCCCTACGCCGGTTTCGAGATGCCGGTCCAGTACCCCGCCGGGATCCTGGCCGAGCACCGCGCGGTCCGGGAGGACCTGGGGATCTTCGACGTCTCCCACATGGGGGAGTTCGAGGTCACCGGCCCCGACCGCAACGCCTTCGTCAACCGGATCACCTGCAACGACGTGGGGGCCACGGAGCCGGGGGACGTCCAGTACTCGGCGCTCCTCTCGCCGGAGGGCACCTTCGTCGACGACTGCACCGTCTACCGGTTCGACGACAAGATCATGCTGGTGGTGAACGCCGCCAACATCGAGAAGGACTGGGCCCACGTCGTGGGGCAGAAGGACGGGGCGAACGTGCGGCTCAAGAACATCTCGGACGACGTGGGGCTCCTGGCGCTGCAGGGACCGCGGGCCGAGGCGTTCCTCCAGGGGCTCACCTCGACCCGGCTCGACGGGATCGGCTACTACACGTTCGCGGTGGGGACGGTGGCGGGCGTCGATTGCTTCATCTCCCGCACCGGGTACACCGGCGAGGACGGTTTCGAGCTCTACTGCCGCGCCGCCCACGTCCGCCGGCTCTGGGAGGCGCTCGCCGTGCCGGGCGGGGCGCTCCCGATCGGGCTCGGCGCCCGCGACTCGCTCCGCCTCGAGGTGGGCTACGCCCTCTACGGCAACGACATCGACGACACGGTGACCCCGCTCGAGGCGGGGCTGGGCTGGATCGTCAAGCTCGACAAGGGCGCGCCGTTCGTGGGGCTCGAGGCGCTCCGGGCCCAGAAGCAGCGGGGCGTCACCCGCCGCCTGGTCGGCTTCCGGCTCGAGTCGAAGGCGATCCCCCGGCACGGCTATCCGGTCTACCACGACGGCCGCCGGGTCGACGTCGTGCGGAGCGGCGCCATGAGCCCGTCGCTCGGCGTGCCGATCGGCACCACCTACCTCCCGACCGAGGCGGCCAAGCCCGGCACCCGGATCGAGATCGAGATCCGGGGCGAGCGGGTGCCGGCCGAGGTGGTGAAGCGGCCATTCTACGACCGCGGGAGCGTGAAGAAGGGGAAGTGAGAGTCGCCATCCTCACGATCTCCGACGCCGGGAGCCGGGGCGAGCGGGCCGACGCCTCCGGCGACGCGATCCAGGCCTGGGCCGAGAGCCGGGGCCACGCCGTGGCGGCGCGGGCGATCGTTCCCGACGAGACGGGGCGGATCGCGGCCACCCTGGCCGACTGGGCCGATGCCGATCGGGCCGACCTCATCCTCACCACCGGCGGCACCGGCCTCACCGCCCGCGACGTGACCCCGGAAGCCACCCGGGCGGTGCTCGAGCGGGAGGCGCCCGGCATCGCCGAGGCGCTCCGCTACGCCGCCTACCCCCGGTTCCACCGGGCCGCCCTCTCGCGCGGCGTCGCCGGCGTGCGGGCCCGCGCCCTGATCGTGAACCTCCCGGGAAGCCCCGGCGGCGTGCGCGACGGCCTGGCCGTGCTCGACGACCTGGTGGACCACGCGGTGGAGCTGGTGCGGGGGACGCGCACCGGGCACTGAGGCTGCCGGGCCGGCCGCCGCGGACCCGGGTCCGCGGCGGCTCCCCTTTTCCCGCCCGCCGGGCCGGTTTAGCTATCTCCACTATGCCGCGACGGGTCCTGCTCACGATGGACGACCTCGAGACGGCCGTGCGCCTCAACGCCGCGCTCGAGGCGGCGGGGATGTCCACCGCCATGATCTCCTCGCTCGACGACGCCGTGGGGGCGGTGCGGCGGGAGCAGCCGGAGCTGATCGTCCTCACCGGCGCCGTGCACGAGCCCCACGCGCTCCAGCTCGCCGCCCTGGCGCGGGACAGCGAGATCTCCACCCTCGCCCTCCTCGAGCCCACCGACTCCGAGCGCGCCGAGCGGACCGGCCGCCTCAGCGTCACCGAGCTGATGGGGAAGCCGGTGCGGCTCGACGAGGCGGTCGCCACCGTGGAGCGGCTGCTCGAGCGCCGCGCCCTGCAGCAGCGCACCGGGATCATCGGCGTGAGCGCCGCGATCCAGGAGGTGCTGGTCAAGATCGAGCAGATGGCCCCGGTCTCGAGCACGGTGCTGATCCAGGGGGAGTCCGGCACCGGCAAGGAGCTGGTGGCCAAGGCGATCCACGACCTCTCGCCCCGGGCGGGGAAGCCGTTCATCGCCGTCAACTGCGCCGCGCTCCCCGAGACCCTGCTCGAGAGCGAACTCTTCGGCCACGAGAAGGGCGCCTTCACCGGCGCGGCGGAGCGGCGCCTCGGCCGCTTCGAGTTGGCCGACGGGGGCACCATCTTCCTCGACGAGATCGGCGAGATCCCGCCCAACGTCCAGGTGAAGCTGCTCCGGGTGCTCGAGACCCGCACCTTCTTCCGCCTGGGCGGGACCCAGCCGATCCGGGTCGACGTCCGGGTGATCGCCGCCACCAACCGGAACCTCCGCGAGGCGGTGGCGTTGGGCGAGTTCCGGGACGATCTCTACTACCGGCTCAACGTCCTCAACATCTACCTCCCCCCGCTCCGGGAACGCCGGGAGGACATCCCGGTACTGGTGCGCCGGTTCATCCGGGAATTCGCCCGGCAGCACGACCGCACCTTCCGCGGGATCACCGCGGAGGCCATGCAGCGGCTGGTGGAGGCGCCCTGGCCGGGGAACGTCCGCCAGCTCCGCAACCTGGTGGAGTCGATGGTCGTGCTGGCTCCCGGCTCCGAGATCCGCGCCTCCGACATCCCCCCCGACATCCTCGAAGGCGCGGGCCGGATGCTCCCGGTGCGGATCGCCCCGTCCACCAGGGAGGTGCCGGGGCACGAGCTGGAGTTCATCCTCCGGAGCCTCATGGAGCTCCGCCTCCAGGTGGAGGAGCTGCGCCGCCGCATCGACAGCGTGCCGGAGCGGGTACAGGTGATCGAGATCGCCGAGCCGCACCAGGTGGCCGACGTGATCCCGGAGCCGGAGCGGGAGGAGCCGGAGGCGGTGGTCTATCGTTCCGGGATGACCATGGCCGACGTCGAGCGGGCCGCGATCGAGGCGGCGCTCCGGGAACACCGGGGCAACCGGCGCCGCGCGGCCGAGATGCTGGGGATCGGGGAGCGGACCCTCTACCGCAAGATCAAGGCCTATAAACTGGAGTAGGTCTCCCGGTCTAAGTCGAAATGCTGCCAGAGTTTGCAGGCTTGGCTGTCTTGACAGCACCTTCCCGCGCCCCGATATTGGGGGAATCCCTCTCGAGCAGATAGAGCTCCACACCCGGTGATCTTCTCCATCGACCCCGAGCGGTGCGTCGCGTGCCTGGCCTGCGTGCGGGTCTGCCCCAGCGACGCGGTGGCGGTGGAGGATCGGCTGGTACGGATCGTGGCCGAGGCCTGTACCGGGTGCGGGCTCTGCGTGCCGGCCTGTCCGCATGCGGCGGTGCGCGCGCCGGGCGATCGCGACCTGGCGGGGGCGATCGCCGATCGAGGCGATGGCATCCTGATCCTCGGCGTGGAGTGTGCCGCGCACTTCTTCCCGGCGACGCCCGACCAACTGGTGAATGCCTGCTACGAGGCGGGCTTCCGGACGGTGCACCGGGGGGTGATCGGGGACGAGCTGGTGGCGGCGGCCTACCTGCGGCTCTGGCGCGAGCAGGCCTGGGACACGCTGGTCCGCTCTACCGACCCGATCGTGGTCGAGACGGTCCGGGGCCAGTATCCCGAGCTGCTGCCGTATCTCGCGCCGGTCGTGACCCCTCCGGTGGCCGAGGCGAGGTATCTCAGGGCCAAGTACGGTTCGTCGCGGCCCATCGTCTACGCCGGGGTGGCGCCCCCGCCGGGGGCGGGGGAACTGGACGCGGCCATCACCTTCAGCGACCTCGAGGCGATCCTGGTCGAGCGGGGCGTGAGCGTCCTCACCCAGCCCGACTATTTCGTCCGGGTGCCGGAGGAGCGGCGGCGGCACCTGAGCGTGCCGGGCGGCATGCCACTTGCAATCTTGGAGGAGGCTCGGTACTCCAGCAGGCGTTTCAGGGTGGTGCGGGGCTTGGACGGGCTCCGGGCCCTGGCCCGTGCGGTGGCGGTCGACCGGATCCCCCTCGGCTTCGTCGACGTGCTGGCGCACGACGGGGGCCTGGGCCATCCGCTGTTGGGGCCCCGCGAGGAGCTGTTCTGGCGTCGTGCGGTGGTGGGGAGTACTGAGCCACCTCGGAGCCCGACGCCGGTGGTGGATCCCGAGGTCGCGGTCGACGTGGGCACCTCATTCGCCCCGCGGCCGCGGCCGGAGGTGCCGTCGGCGGCGGTGGCCGAGATCCTCAAGGCGGTCGGTACCGGCCCCAACGGACGTCCCTGGGACTGCGGCGCCTGCGGGTTCCCGAGCTGCCGGCGGTTCGCGGAGGCGGCGGCACTGGGCCGCGCGACCCTGCGGCAGTGCACCCCGTACCAGGAGCGGCGGGCGGAGGAGGCGCAGCAGGCCGCGGCGGTGGACGTGCTCACTGGGCTCGCCACGTTCCGGGTGCTGCGGGACCGACTGGCCTTCGAGATCGAGCGGTGCAAGCGGAGCGGGGAGCGCTTCGCCGTGCTCTTCATCGATCTCGACCACTTCAAGCAGGTGAACGACGAGTTCGGGCACGAGGCCGGCAACGAGGTGCTGCGCCACGTGGCCGCGGAGGTACGGAAGGCGGTGCGCGCGTCCGACCTGGCGGCGCGGTACGGGGGGGACGAGTTCGTGGTGATCCTCACCCGCACCGACGCCGCGGGGGCGAGCCGGGTGGCCGAGGCGCTGCGCGCCGGGATCGAGGGGGTGGGCCGCCGGCTCGGCTACCGGGTGGGGCTCGTGACGGCCAGTGTGGGCGTGGCGGAGTACGATCCGGAGCACCCCGGCGAGGGGGATCTCCTGGTGACGGCGGACCGCGCGCTCTACCAGGCCAAGATGGCGGGACGAAACGCGGTCGCGTGAGCGACCCTTCACGACTCGAGGATCGACAGCGTGTCAGGCTCCTTCTCCGCCAGACAACCGGACCCGGGCCAGTCGCCGCGCCCGACGCCCGCCGACGCCATGCCGGACCCGTGGGGCGTCCGGCGGGCGGAGAACCTGCTCACCAGCCTGGAGGGGATCCTCTCGGCCCGGGTGGTGACGACGCCGCTGGGCGAGGTGAGCGAGGTGCACGTGCTGGCGCAGTCGGGGGTGGCGCCGAAGCAGTTGGTCCGCAACGTCGAGTCGGCGCTGCTGGCGCACCTCGGCCTCAAGGTGGATCACCGGAAGATCAGTATCGCGCAGACGGCGGAGGTGAAGCCGATCGAGGCGGTGACCCGCGAGGTGGTGCGGGAGCGGAGCATGCAGCGCGCGGTGCTGTTCGAGGGGCTCGCGGTGGCGCCGGGGAAGCGGCCGCTCCGGATCGGGATCGCGGTGACCCTCTCGTTCGCCGGGCGGCAGGAGACGGCGGAGGAGGAGGCGTCCGACACTCCGCGGAGCCGGGTCGAGGGCGCGGCGCGGGCGGCGGTGACCGCGCTGGACAAGCTGTTGCAGGACAACAGCGTGGCGCTCGAGGGGGCGAAGATCGTCGACGCCTTCGACCGGGAGTTCGTGCTGGTGGCGGTGCAGGGGCTAGGGGGGCGGGAGACTAAACTCCTGACGGGAACGGCCGAAATCAAGGAGAGCGCGGAGCGCGCGGCGGTGTTCGCGGTGCTGGACGCGACCAACCGCTGGGCGGAGCAGCGCCGGCCGATCTGATACCGGGGTTTCCTCGGTATGTGACCCGGCCACTGGCGGAGTGGGTGCCGGGCGTTGCATTATGGAGGTTGCGGGTTCGCCGGTCGTGCGGCCGACGGCGGGCGGAGCCGATCCATCCGAAGTTGACGGAGCGCGATCCAGTCGCTCCTGAGCCGACCACGAACTGTCGTCAAACTGTCGTCATGCTGGTGCCTTCGCGCGTGGGGGCGGGGCGGGGACCGACCCGTCCTTGGCGTGGGGGTTGGCGTGTCGGATCGATCTTCAATCGGAAAGGAAGGGTAGGGGACCCCGGTCTTCGGCGCATACGCATGTGGTTGTAGGGCAGTGGTGCATTGCAGGACCGAGCGGAGACTAGCGGACAGTTGAGAAGCGGAGCGTCTGGTAGGCTATAGCGAGGCTTACCACCCCCGAGGGATGCATCAACCCCC
>DATLZT010000083.1:0-15049 GCA_035573835.1 Gemmatimonadales bacterium | reverse complement strand
CGGTCCAGCCGTCGACCCCGCCGCCGCCGCCGCCCACCCAGCCGACCACCAACGACGACGAGGAGCGGCGTCGGGCGGAGGAGGCCGAGCGGGCCCGCGCGGCGGCCCGCGAGGCGGCCACCAAGGCGATCGCCGAGATGGTCCACTTCGACTACGACAAGTTCGACATCCGGGACGACGACCGCCCGGTGCTCGACCGCAAGGCGGCGGTGCTCCTGGCCAACCCGGAGGTCCGGCTGCGCATCTCCGGGCACGCCGACGAGCGGGGCTCGGACGAGTACAACCTCGCCCTGGGCAACCGCCGGGCCGACGCGGTCCGCCGCTACCTGGTGAGCAAGGGCGTGGCGGCCGACCGCCTCGACATCATCTCCTACGGCGAGGAGCGGCCGCTGGTCCAGGGCGCCGATGAGGAGTCCTGGTTCCAGAACCGCCGGGCCGAGTTCGAGATCACGGCCGGCGGCGACAACCTGGTCATGCCGCAGTGAGCCGAGCGCCCCGCATCGTCCTCGCCGTCCTGGCGCTCGGGGGGTGCGCCCTCAAGAGCGACGTCCGGCGGCTGGAGAGCCAGCTCGACATCATGCGGGCCGAGGCCGCGCGCCAGGACTCGGCCCGCGCTTTCCAGTTGAACGAACTGATCCAGCTCCAGCGGCGGATCATGGACTCGCTCGCCGCGAGCCAGCAACTGGTGCGGGGGCTCGCCGGCAACCTCGGTAACGACCTCTACAACGTCCAACAGCAGCTGGTCCAGATCCAGGAGTTGCAGGGGCAGAGCCAGCGGCGCCTGACCGAGATCCGCACCCAGCTGGAGGCCCGGCGGGAACAGCTCGACAGCGCCGCGGCGCCCGGGGCGGGCGCCCGCGCCGACACCGCGCCCCCGGCGCGAGTCGCCTCCGCCGACCAGATGTACGAGGCCTCGGTGCAGCAGCTCCGGCGGGGGAGCAACGCCACCGCCCGGCTCGGCTTCCGGGAGCTGCTCCGGGTCCACCGCACCAGCGAGCGGGTGCCCGACGCGTTGTACTTCCTGGGGGAGACCTTCGCCACGGAGTCGCCCGACTCCGCGGCCCACTACTGGACGCAGGTGGTCGACGACTATCCCACCTCGGCCCGAGCCGCCACCGCGCTCTACAAGCTCGGCCTCCTCGCCGAGCAGCGCCGGGACGTGGCCGCGGCGCGGACGACCTACCAGCGGGTGGTGAAGGAGTACCCGAAGTCCGACGAGGCCGCCCTCGCTCGCGACCGCCTGAGGGCCCTCGGGCGCTGACGCCCGGGCCGTCCTGACCATGACCGCGCCCGGCGGGGAGATGCCGTTCCTCGAGCACCTCGAGGAATTGCGGCTCCGGATCATCCGCTCGCTGGGCGCGGTCGTCGTCGGGGTGGTGGTCGGCTATTGGCTCGTCCAGCGGTTCCAGCTCGTCGTCCTCCTCAAGCAGCCGATCGCCCCCTACCTCCCGGACGGCAAGCTCGCGGTCCTGAGCCCGACCGAGCCGCTCATGATCGTGCTCAAGCTGGCCTTCGTCGTCGGGCTGGTCCTCGCCTCGCCGGTCATCATCTACCAGGCCTGGGCGTTCCTCGCCCCCGCGCTCTACCAGCAGGAGAAGCGCGCCGTCCTGCCGGCGCTCGTCGCCGGGACCGTGCTCTTCCTGGTCGGCGCGGCGCTCGGCTTCCTGGTGGTGGTGCCGCAGGCCCTTCGGGTGCTCTTCAGCTTCCAGTCGGAGGCGCTGCAGAACGTCATCACCTACGATGCCTATTTCGGCTTCGTCCTGCAGATCGTCCTGGCGCTGGGGATCTCGTTCGAGCTGCCGCTCGTCATCATCCTCCTTGCCTGGCTCGGCGTGGTGACCCCGGCCGGGCTCCATCGCTTCCGGCGGATGGCCGTGGTGCTGGCCTTCGCGGGCGGCGCGGTGCTCTCGCCGGGCACCGATGTCGTCTCGATGCTGATGTTGACGGTGCCGCTGCTGCTGCTGTACGAGATCGGCGTGCTGGGCACGGCGGTGATCCACCGCCGGCGGGCCCGCCGGGCGGCGGCGACGATCGTCTCGGTCCTCGCCTGCTGGGCCCTCGCGACCCCGGCGCAGGCCCAGCAGGATACGGCACGGGCCGACACCACCCTCCGGCGCACCCCCGCGGGGGCGGCCATCGCCCCCGACCTCACGCCGGCCGACGAGGCGATCACCGGCGACACCGCCCGGACCGCCGGCGCCACTCCCCGCGGCGGACAGGCGCTCGACACGGCCACCGCCCGGCGGTTGGGGCTGCCGACCGCGCCGCGCCGCGAGTTCCCCCGGCCGGACACGGTCCTGGCGGCGCTGCTCCGGCGGCCCGGCTACCAGGCAACCCGCTATCTGGCCGACTCCGCCACGCTGCTCGCCGACGAGCGACGCATCCTGCTGGCCGGCAGCGACTCCGCCCCGGCCATGACCGAGCGCAAGGACGCGACGCTCGAGGCGGAGACCATCACGTACGCCGAGGGGAGCTGCGTCCTGGACGCCGCGGGCGATCCCCACCTCTTCGACCGGACCTCGGTCCTGGTGGGGGAGGGGATCCGCTACAACACCTGCACCCGCCGGGGCGTCGTCACCGACGCGCTGACCAATTTCCAGGAGGGGGGCGTCGCCTGGTTCCTGCGCGGCGACGTGGCCCAGGACTCGAGCTCGAGCCGGATCTACGCCGCGTCGAGCGAGATCACGAGTTGCGACCTCCCGGTGCCGCACTATCACTTCGCAGCGCGCCAGGTGAAGTGGGTCTCCCGCACCGTGATCGTGGCCCGGTCGGCGGTCCTCTACGTCCGCGACGTCCCGATCCTCTGGCTCCCCTTCATCTTCCAGGACACCCGCCCGGGGCGCCGGTCGGGGATCCTCGTCCCCCAATTCGGGATCAACGACATCGTCCGGCCCAGCGGCGGCTACAACCGGCAGGTGACCAACATCGGCTATTACTGGGCCCCCAACGACTACATGGACCTCACCGCGCGGCTCGACTGGTACTCGCGCCGCTACGTCCAATACGGGGTCTCGGGACAGTACCGGTGGCTCGACCGGTTCCTGAACGGCGCCGTGGCGTACGACCGCACCATCGAACGGGAGGGGAGCTCGGCCACCGCGCTGCGCTGGAGCCACCAGCAGAACTTCAACCTCACGACCTCGCTGCGGTTCGACGTCAACTACGCCAGCAATTCGTCGGTGGTGCGGCGGAACGCGATCGACCCGATCCTCACCACCCAGCAGATCACGAGCTCGCTCAACTTCAGCAAGCGCTACGGGTGGGGCACCCTCACGATCGGCGGCAACCGCCGCCAGAGCCTCACCGACAACAGCGTGACCCAGCAGCTCCCGGCGGTGACCCTCTCGCCCCGGCCGATCGACCTGAGCCGGAGCGTCACCTGGTCGCCGGCGCTCTCGCTCACCCACGACCGCGCCTCCAACCAGCCCGCCGGCCGGGCCCTGGTGGCCAACGCCAACGGGCTGGTCGACACCGTGGACCTCACCGCCGACACCCGCACGACGGCGTTCAACTTCGACACCCCGCTCCGGATCGGGGGCTTCAACTGGCGGAACACCCTCAACCTCACCGACCGGGAGCGGACCGGTCGCGACAGCGTGACCTTCTTCGTCCCCGACCCGGCCCGACCGGGCGACTCGCTCCGGGTGGTCCGCCTCTTCGACGCCGACTTCTCGACCGGGCTCAATTGGGAGACGGGGATCAATCTCCCCACCCTCTTCCGGGGCTCGTGGAAGCTGCAGCCGGTGGTGGGCGTGGCCAACGTCGTCTCGGGCCAGCCCTTCGCGCTCCGCAACCGGAACACCCAGGGCGACTGGGTCGTCCAGGGGAAGCGGTTCTCCTTCGCGCTGAACGCCACGCCGACCTTCTTCGGGTTCTTCCCCGGCATCTTCGGGCTGAGCCGGATCCGGCACAGCGTCTCGCCGATCATCTCGTACAACTACAGCCCGGCCGCGTCGATCCCGGAGGAGTTCGCCCGCGCCATCACCCGGCCGGGGCAGCCGCTGGTGCTCCGGAGCGATCCGACCCAGACGATGAGCATCGGGCTGGCGCAGAACTTCGAGGGGAAACGCCGGACCGCCGAGGGCGACACGACCGCCGCCGACCGGAACGCGCCCAAGGTCCGGCTCCTCAGCATCTCGACCAGCGCCGTGGCGTTCGACTTCGAGCAGGCCAGGAAGCCGGGCCGGACCGGGTGGCGCACCCAGACGGTGTCGAATGCCTTCCAGAGCGATCTGCTGCCCGGCTTCAGCCTCAGTCTCACGCACGACCTCTGGCGGGGGACGGTGGGGACCGACACGGCGCGCTTCGATCCATTCCTCACCAGCGTGAGCGCGAGCTTCGCGGTCTCGGAGGCGACGCTCCGCCCGTTCGCCCGCCTGCTCGGCCTCGGCGGGCGGGACGACCGTGGTCGCCGACGGCAGGACGCACCGTCGACCCTCCGCGACCGGCGGGGCATTCCGCGAATCGGCTCGTTCTACAGCTCGAGCCAGCTGTCCACGACCGGCGGCCGCGGGTTCAACGCGAACTTCGACTACACCCTCTCCCGCAGCCGCCCGACCCCCGGGCCGGCGGCCCCCCGGGAGGCGCAGCAGAGCCTCGCCCTCAGCACCAGCTTCTCGCCGACGCCGTTCTGGGCGCTTTCCTGGTCCACCCAATACAACATCACCCGCTCCCGGTTCGAGTCGCACATCGTGCGGCTGGAGCGGGACCTCCATGAATGGAAGGCGAGCTTCAATTTCGTGAAGAACGTGAACGGGAACTTCGCCTTCTATTTCACGATCTTCCTCACCCATCTCCCGGACGTGAAGTTCGACTACGACCAGACCACCGTGGAGCGGTAGGCGTCGGGGTGTCCTCTCCGGCGGACAGTCCGCGGGGCGAATTGGCAGGTGGACGCGGCCCCGGGACTCCGGGTCGGAAACCGTAAGTCGTTGTGGTGACGAGGGGTCGGTCTCCGTTTGCGGCTGGCACGAGGTCTGCCGGATGCCACGGCGACCCTCCCAGCGGAGACCCCCGATGCGTCGCGGATGCTACGCCCTCACGCTCGTGGTGGCGACTATTGGCTGCAGCACCGCCGATCCGGCGGACCCCGGCCCCGCGCTCGTCGCCCCCCCGGACAACCTCACCTACACCGTCGAGCCCAGCGGCGACCCCGACCAGCCCTCCGGCATCGTCCTGCGGTGGGACGACGACGGTGATCCCGACCTCGCCGTCTGGCACGTCTACTCCCGTGGCTCGACCGGCGAGGAATACCGGCTGCGTGGGAGCACCACCTCCAATTCGTTCCACGACCGTGGGGTGCCCCACCTGCAATACTACGTCACCGCCGAGGACCGGAACGGCGAGGAGAGCGCCCCCAGCGAGGTCGTGACGGTGGACGAGCGCCTCGCGCTGAGCCGGCCGGCCACGCTCGCGAGCACCTCGCTCGACGGGGGGATCGCGTTGGTCTGGTCCGACAACCCGTTCAGCGAGGACCCGGAAGGCTTCCTCCACTATCGGGTCTACAGCACCAGCTACGATCTGGACCACGACCGCTGCGGCGCCACCTGGTCGCTCGAGGGCACCACCGTATCCCCGGAGTTCGTCGTGGGCGCCCTCACCAACGGGGTGCCGCGCTGCTTCGGGGTCTCGGCGGTGAGCGTCGAGGGATTCGAGAGCCTCTGGTCGCCGCTGCGGCACGACACGCCGCGCCCCGATGCGAGGAACGTGGTGCTCTACGCTCGGCAGCACCGGGACCAGGGAAGCGGCTTCCGGTTCTGGCAGGACCGGGACGGCGACGGCCGCGCCGACCCCGACGAGCTGGGGCTGGTGGGCGCGGGGTCGTCGGCCGGCGTGGACTTCTCGGTCGAGCGGGACCTCTCGGGCGCGCTGTTCCTCACGCCGGTCCGGAGCGGGACGCAGGTAGCGCTCTATGGCGACGCGGCGATCGGCGACCTCACCGATATCGACGTCGCGCCGGTCTCCGGCTACGCCCGCGCAGGGCTCGAGGCGCTCCCCGGCTGGGGCTACGTGTTCCGGATGGACGTGGGCGACGGCTTCTACCGCTACGGCGCGGTGCGCGTGACCCACGCCGGGACCGACTTCCTCATCCTCGATTGGTCGTACCAGACCGATCCGGGGAACCCGGAGCTGGTCGTGCGCCGGTAGCCGGGCTCGAGGGGCGGTCGGCGGAGGCACGGCGCCACCCGCGGTTCCCCCGGTGCCGTGCCTCCCTTACTTTCTGCGCATGCCAATCCAGCCCTTGGTGCTCGACGGCGAGTCGCTGCGCATCGCCGACGTGGTCCGCGTGGCGCGCGACCCCTCCGCCACCGTCGCGATCGCCCCGGCGGCGCTCGCCCGCCTGGCCGACTCCCGGCGGCGGGTCGAGGACGCGATCGCCGCCGGCCGCACGGTCTACGGGATCAACACCGGCTACGGCAAGCTGGCCAACGTCCGCATCCCCGGCGACCGGCTCGACCGGCTGCAGGAGAACCTGATCCGGAGCCACGCCGCCGGGGTGGGCGCTCCGCTCCCGCCCGACGTCGTGCGGGCGATGATGCTCCTCCGGGCCAACGTCCTGGTCCGCCCGACGAGCGGGGTCCGGCCCGCGCTGGTGGAGGCGCTGGTGGCCATGCTCAATGCGGGCGTGCTGCCCTACGTGCCGGAGCAGGGGAGCGTGGGGGCGAGCGGCGACCTGGCGCCGTTGAGCCACGTGGCGCTCGCGCTGATGGGCGAAGGCGAGGTGCTCGACCCGGAGGGACGGCCCGTCCCCGCCGCCGACGCCTTGCGGGCGGCCGGACTCCAGCCCTTCCGCTTCGCTCCCAAGGAAGGGATCTCGTTCATCAACGGCACCCAGGCGCAGACCGCGCTGCTGGCCCTCCTGGTGCACGACGGGTGGGTGCTGTGGCGGACGGCCATCGGGGCGGCGGCGATGAGCCTCGAGGCGTTGCGCGGCACGCCGACCCCGTTCGACCCGCGGATCCAGGCGGTGCGGCCGCACCCCGGGCAGCGGCGCGCCGCCGAGCTCATGCGGAGGCTGCTCGAGGCGAGCGAGATCCGCGAGTCGCACCGGGAGAACGATCCCCGGGTGCAGGACGCCTATAGCCTCCGCTGCACGCCCCAGGTGCTCGGCGCGGCGGCCGACGCCGTCCGCTTCGCCGAGGACGTGGCGGCCGTCGAGCTCAACGCCTCGACCGACAACCCCCTGGTCTTCGACGACGGGGACATCCTCTCGGGGGGCAACTTCCACGGCCAGCCGGTGGCCCAGGCGCTCGACGTGCTGGCGATCGGCCTCACGACCCTCCAGGCGGTCGCGGAGCGGCGGGTGGAGCGGCTGGTGAACCCCGATCTCTCCCATGGGCTCCCCGCCTTCCTCACCGCCGATCCCGGGCTGTCCTCGGGGTTCATGATGGTCCAGATCACCGCCGCGGCGCTGGTGGCCGAGTCCCGGGCGCTGGCCCATCCGGCGAGCATCGGGTCGATCCCCACCGACGCGAACCAGGAGGACTTCGTCCCCATGGGGATGGCCGCCGCCGTGAAGGCACGGCGCATCCTGGCCAACGCGCAGCGGGTGGTGGCGGCCGAGCTGCTCTGCGCCGCCCAGGGGCTCGAGTTCCTCAAGCCGCTCGAGCCGGGTCGGGGGGTGGCGGAGCTCTACCGCCGGATCCGGGGGCTCGAGCCGCCGGTGGCGCCCCTCGGGGTCGATCGGCCGCCGAGCCGGGACCTGGAGCGGCTGGCCCGGGCGGTGGCGTCGGGGGAGCTGGATCCAGGGGACTGAGGATCGGCCCGCCGGCTCCCCCGCCCCCGATGGCTACCCCGTTGTCCCACGCCCCTTTACGCTTGCCTCCCCGACGCGCCCGCCGGTATCTTTCTGCCGGCCCCCTTGCCATCCCCATCTCCATCGCGACCCGAGCGGATGAATCTCGACAAGCTCAAGGACGCCGCCCGCAAGTTCGAGCAGAAGGAAGACTGGCGTCGGGCCATCGAAGTCTATCGGAAGGCGATCCAGGAGTTCGAGTCGGGGCAGGATCCCGTTCCGGACGTCTCGATCTACAACCGCGTCGGCGACCTTTACCTCAAAGCCAACGATCCCGCCGCGGCGGTGCAGGCGTACGACCGCGCGGTGGACCTCTATACCGAGCAGGGTTTCCTCAACAACGCGATCGCGCTCTGCGGCAAGATCCTCCGGGTCAATCCCGGCCGGGTGCAGACCTACCTCAAGCTCGCCCAGCTCCACGCCCGCAAGAACGTCGTCATCGAGGCCAAGCGCTACCTCATCGAGTTCATCGAGCGGATGCACGCCCAGGGGCGACTGGACGAGGCGTTCAACTCCGTCAAGGCGTTCGCCGAGCAGTTCCCCGGTAACCAGGAGATCCGGGTGATGCTGATCGAGCTGCTCCGCGCCGCCGCCCGCAACGAGGAGGCGAAGGAGCAGCTGGAGATCCTGGTGGCCGAGCTCGAGAAGCGGGGCGACTCGGCGGGCGCGCGACGCACCCGGGAGCGGCTCGAGGGAATCCCCGAGGGGGAGGGGGCGCCGACCGGGGAGGCGACGCGTCCCAAGAAGAGCGATCTGGTGTTCCTCGACCTGGGGCTGGGCGAGCCGACCGGCGGCCCCGGCCGGGGGCGTCCCGCGGCCGACCTGAAGGACGCGGCCCCGGCCGCCGTGCCGGGGGGCGCCGCGGACGGGCCGTCGCCGCTGGGGCTCGAGTCGGCCGGACCGCTCGACGCGGCGGCCCTCGACGCGCCGCCCATCGAGGGGCGCACGCCCGATTTCGCCGACCTCCGGGTCGAGGCGGTCGACGTCCCGATGCTGCCGGTGGAGCCCACCGCGCTGGGGGAGGGCTTCGGGGCGACCGGGGTGCCGCGGCTCGAGGGGTTGGAGCGGGTGGGGGACGTCGAGCTCGACGTGCCGCCCGTGGACGGCTTCGAGCCGCTCGGGCCCGGCGCCGACGCCGGCGGGGGCGGGGACTACGAGAGCGGCTCGCTCGTCCGGGAGGACGCCGACCTGGTGGCGGGCGGCCCGGTCGCGTCCCCGATGGCCGGGCTGGAGCAGGCGTCGGGCGAGCTGATCCTCGACCCGTCGGGAGCGGCGGCGGACGCCGCGGACCTGGTCGAGCGACCGCTCGAGCTCGACCCGTTCCTCGACCTCGGCGCCGCGGGTGAACCAATCGAGACGACGTCGACCTTCACCTTCGAGCGGCCGGAGGACGCGGGTCCGGATGGGGCGTCCGGCGCGCCCGTCGCGGGGTTGCCGCTCATCGAGCCGACCTCGCCGCAGGGTCCCTCGATCGCCGAGCTGGAGGAGCGGATCCTCGACGATCCGGACGACCCCGAGGCGCACCGGGCGTTGGGCGAGGCGCTGATCGCGCTGGGCGAGACCGAGCGCGGGTGCGACGAGTTGGACCTTGCGCTGGTCGGGTACGAGGACCGGGAGGACTGGGGTCGGGCGATGGACCTGATCCACGAGCTGATCCGGCTCGACCCCAACGTGGTGCGCTACCACCAGAAGCGCGTGGAGGTGGCGTACCGCACCGGCGAGAAGCCCAAGCTGATCGACGCCTACCTCGAGTTGGCCGACGCCCTGCTGCGGACCGGCTCGCTCGACAAGGCGCTGGCGGTCTACCGCCGGGTGCTGGAGCACGATCCGGGGAACCAGCGCGCCACGGCCGCCCTGGAGACGCTGGCGCCGCCCGAGCCGGAGCGGCCGGTCGTCCGGGCGGAGCCGGCGGCCCCCCCGCCCCAGGCCCCGGCGGGGGGCGGGGACTTCGTCGACCTGGGCGAGCTGGTGTTGGGGGACCGTGCGCCCCGCGACTCGCGGATGCGGGTGGAGGACGAGGAGCCGACCGGCGACGAAGAGCGGGACTTCGCCGAGATGCTCGAGCAGTTCAAGCGCGGGATCGAGGAACACATCGAGGCGGAGGACTTCCAGTCGCACTACGATTTGGGGATCGCCTTCAAGGAGATGGGACTGCTCGACGAGGCGATCGCCGAGTTCCAGAAGGCGCTGCGGGCGCCGGAGGGGCGGCTCCGCACTTCGGAGGCGCTGGGGATCTGCTTCTTCGAGAAGGGACAGTGGGCGATCGCGGAGCACATCCTGCGACGCGCGGTCGAGACGCAGCCGGGCGGGGAGGCCGAGAAGGTGAACCTGGTCTACTGGTTGGGACGCGCCGCCGAGGCCCAGGGGCGGGCGGACGAGGCGGTCACGTGGTACGAGCGGGCGATGGCGGTCGACATCCGATTCCGGGACGTCGCGTCGCGGATCCAGCGGCTCGGCGCGGGGCGGCAGGGATGAGCGCCGGGACGACGCCGGTCTCGCTCGCGGCGATCCAGGCCCCGCTCCGGGCGGAGCTGGAGGAGGTGCAGCGCGAGCTCCGCCGGATCATCGAGGCCGACTTCGGGCTCATCGCGGAGGTGAACGCCCATCTCCTGCGGATGCAGGGGAAGATGTTCCGGCCCACCCTGCTGCTCCTCGCCAACGAGGCGACGGGCCGCCGGGACGATCGAATCACCACGCTCGCCGCGGTGATCGAGCTGATCCACCTGGCCACCCTGGTGCACGACGACGCGGTGGACCACTCGGTGCTGCGGCGGGGGATGCCCACGATCAACTCGCTGTTCAGCCACCAGGTCTCGGTCATCATGGGGGACTATCTCTACTCCCGGGCGGTGATCGAGCTCGTGCGGCTGGACGACCTGGCGCCGCTCCGGATCCTGAGCCGGGTAACCAACGAGATGACGGTGGGGGAGATGCGGCAGCTGATGGCGCACGACCCGCTCGCCTTCACCGAGGACCAGTACGACCTCCTGATCCACTCCAAGACCGCGTCGCTCATCGCGGGGGCGTGCGAGGTCGGCGCGCTGCTGGGCGAGCCGGAGGAACGGGAGGCGCTCCGCCGCTACGGCGAGGCGCTGGGGATGGCGTTCCAGATCGTGGACGATCTCCTCGACTACACCGAGGAGCAGGAGGTGACCGGGAAGCCCACCGGGCTGGACCTCCGGGAGCACAAGGTCACGCTTCCCCTCATCGCGGCGCTCCCGGCCATGACGCCCGACGAGCGCCGCCAGGTGTCGCGGCTGATGCACACGCCGGAGCCGTCCGACGACCTGATCGCGACGGTGATCGAGGCGGTGGCCCGGGCGGGCGGGCTGGCCTACGCCCGGCAGCGGGCCCAGGAGCACGCCCAGCGGGCGGAAGCGGAGCTCGAGCGGCTCGCGCCGGGCCCGGCCCGCGAGGCGTTGCGGGCGAGTCTCACCTACGTGCTGGAGCGCCGACGCTGATGCCCAATCCGCGCCGACCCGGATTCTATCTCGGGGTGCTGATCGCCGGCTTCATCGCCGGCGGGTTCCTGACCGCCCTCCTCAAGCGGTTCCTCCCGGACAGCGCCGCCAAGGACGTCTTCACCTACGCGGTGACCGCCTCCCTGGGCCCCGTGTCGGTGGACCTCCTCGTGATTAACTTGACTCTGGGGCCGTTGGGCCTCCAGGTGTCGGCGCTGAGCCTGCTCGGGGTCATCGTGGCCTATCTCATCGCCCGCTCGCTGTTCTAAAGGGAATCCGGTATGGGGAATCTCGGCTTTTGGGAAATCATGATGATCGCGCTGGCCGTGTTGCTCCTGTTCGGGGCCAAGCGGCTGCCCGAGATCGGCGCCTCGATGGGGAAGGGGATCCGGGAGTTCAAGCGCAGCCTGAGCGACACCCAGGACGCGATCATGGGGCAGCCCGAGGACCGCACCCAGCCCCCGCCGCGGCAGCTCGACGGTCCCGCCGCCCCGGGGGGCGGGGGCGAGCCGAAGCGGCTCTCCCAATGACGCCCGCCGACGGGGCCAGAGTCGAGGGGGCGGATCGCCGAGCGATCCGCCCCCTCGCGCTCCCCGGTGGACCTGGGCTCAGCTCCCGCCCAGTGCCCGCTGCGCCTCCGCCTGCGCGTCCGCCTCGGCTTGGAGTTGCGCCTCGGTGCGCATCACCCGCCGGTCCTCGATCCGGGCGGCGTCCCGCAACGCGGTGAGGTAGTTGCGGGCCCGGTCCTGCCGGGCGAGCCGCACCGCCTGGGGCCGGAGCTCGTCGAGCTTCTTCACGAACTCCGCCGAGTCGGCCTTGGTCCGCTCCAGCACCTGGAGCATGTAGAGCCCGTCCTTGGTGTCCAGCACGTCGCTCACCGCCCCCGGCTCGAGGCCGAAGGCAGCCCCGACCAACATGGGGTTGGGGAGCGGCGGCGAGATCCGGGTGAAGGGGCCCAGCTCCCGGTTGGGCAGGCCCATGGCGTCAGCCGCCCGGGCGAGCGGCGTGCCTTCGGCCACCCGCTTCTTGAGCTGGGCGGCCAGCTCCCGGGCCTTCTCCCACTTCTTCTGCTCGCGCACCGTGTGGGCCACCGCGTCGCGGATCTGCGCCAGGGGCGGGACCCCCTTGGGCTGCAGGCTATCGAGGCGGAACAGGTAATAGGCGTATTCCGTCTCGATGATGGGGCTGATCTCCCCCTCCTGGGCCCGGAACGCCCAGACGCCGGCGTCGGGCACCACGATGGCGCCGAGTTGGACCCGGGTCCCCTCCTGCACCGGATTCGACTTCCCGATCCGGAGGTTGAGCGCCCGCGCCACGGTGTCGAGAGCCGCGGGGTCGAGCCGCTCGGCGGCGAGCTCCTCCAGGCTGTCGGCCCGGGCGTCCAACCGGTCGCGATGCTCCCCCGCCGGCTCGATCGGGATCAGGATGTGGCGACCCTTGGCCTTGTCGCCCTGACGCGAGGTGACCTGGATGATGTGGTAGCCGAAGGACGTGAGGACCGGCGGCGAGATCGCGTTCACCGGGGCCTTGAAGGCCCACTCCTCGAATGCCGGGTCGAAGGAGCCGCGGGTCCACTCGCCCAGGTCGCCCCCCTCTTTGGCCGAAACCGTGTCGGCGCTCTCCCGCCGGGCCACCTCGGCGAAGGGGGCGCCACCCAGGATCTCCTGCCGGATCTGGTTGGCCCGGGCCAGCGCGGCCGCGGTGTCGCTCGCGTCGGGCAGGCGGCTCAACGCCACGTAGCTCAAGTAGGCCGTGCGCGGCCGCTCGAACTCCTCGGGGTGCGCCTTGTAGTACGCCTCGATCTCCTGGGCCGATACCGGCACCGCGGAATCGGGGACGACGGTCCGCGGCACGATCGCGGCGAGGCGGATCTTGACCCGCTCGTTCTCGTCCCGGAACCGACGCCAGAGCGCCGCGTCCGAGAGGTAGAGGTCGGCGGTGACCTGGCGCAGGAGCTTGCTGCGGAGGATCTCCTCCCGGTAGCGGGCCTCGAACGCCGGGAGGTACGGCTGGGCGGCGGTCGACTGGAGCCAGCGCTGGTACTTGGCCAGGTCGAACTTCCCGTTGGTCTGGAACTCGGGCACGTCGGCCAGCTCCTGCGGCGGGACGTTCTTGATGGCCTCGGCCAACTCCTCGGTGCTCACGGTGAGCCCGCGCCGCTCGTACTCGGCCCGGAGGATCTCGCTCTCCACGAACTGCTGCCAGACCTCGTCCCGCACCCGGGCGACGTCCTCGAGCCCGAGCGCGCGACCTTGCTGCTGGCTCATCGCCTGCTGCACCGCGTTCTCATAGGCCCGGGCGTCGATCTCCCGCCCGTTGATCTCGCCGACGCTCTGGTTGCCCGAGAAGAAGGTGTTCCAATCCACGCTGGTGACCAGGAAGACCAGCATGAGGAGGGCGAAGAGCGGGGCGGCGTACTTCACGCTGTTGCGGAAGGCTCTCATCATAACGACAGCAGACTCCGAAGTCGGGCCGGGTTTGCGCCGGGGGTAAGGGCATAAGTGTAAGCGGGACAACGCGGAATCTCAAGCGATCGGAGCGGCTCGACAGTTGACACGGTCGACTCCCGTCGCTACTGTTTGTTCAACCCCCACAACAACTTAGCGCACAGGACCGGGGATGGCTCACTCCAGCGAAATCGAGAAGCTCGAGCGCCGCTGCAAGGAAAATCCCCAGGGAACCTTCTTCGCCCCGCTCGCCGAGGCTTACCGCAAGGATCGGCAGGTCGAGCGGGCGCTCGAGGTCCTGCGCACCGGGCTGGAGCGCCACCCCAACCACATCCCCGGCAACATCGTCCTCGGCCGTTGCCACCTCGACCTGGGTGAGGACGAAGCCGCCGAGACCGCCTTCCGTCGGGTGCTCGAGCTCGACCGGGAGAACGTGATCGCGCTCAAGGCGTTGGCCGACATCACCGAGCGGCGGATGCGGTACGACGAGGCGGAGCAGTGGGTCCGCTCCCTGCTCGAGGTCGACCGCACCAACGAGGAGGCGCGGGTCCAGCTCTCCCGCCTCGAGCTGATGCGGGCCCAGACGATGACCCCTCGCCCGCCGGCGCCCGAGCCCCTGCTGGACCCGGCGCGGGAGCAGGCGATCGCCGAGGCGTTCGGCGAAGGCCTCCCGCCGGCCGGCGAGCCCCAGGCCGACGCCGTGCCGATGGGTGGGGTGGTGGACGGCTTCGAGGCCACCGCGATTCGGCTCGATCCCATCGACGATCCGGCGTCGTCGGTCGATCGCCCGGCCGCCTCGGAGACTCAGGCGGGCGAGTTCCCGGGGGCGGGGATGCCCGAGCCGTCGGTGGCGCCCGAGGCGGACGAGCACGCCCGGGAGCCGGTCGAGCTGCTCGACGTGGTCGGGGAGGAGCTGGTCCTTCACCCGTCGGGTGGGTCCGAGTTCCAGCAGCCGAACGACGCCGAGACCCTGTCCGTGGGCCGCGCGGTCGACGGGGAGCTGGGGGCCGATTTCCCGGACGCACCGGGGCTGGCGTCGGTCGACCCCGAGCCTTCCGCTCCGGTTCCCGGGTCCGGCCTGGCGGCCGCCGACGCACCGGGGGCCGGGGGCGCGGATTCCATGGCGCCGCCGGAGTGGCCGTCCGACGAGCCCGCGACGCTCTGGAACGTCCTCGCCCAGGGGGCGTCTCCGGCCGGGCGGCCGAGCACGGACGAGCTCATGGCGTCGGGTGAGGCGCTCGCCGCCGGGGCGGAGCCGTCCGCCTCGGAGGCCGCCGCGGAGTCGGTGGCTTCGGTGACCGCCGGGACCGCGACGCCCGAGGCGGCGCCGGCCGAGCCGCCGGCGG
>DATLZT010000082.1:0-2627 GCA_035573835.1 Gemmatimonadales bacterium | reverse complement strand
CCCCCGAGCGTGCCGCGGAGGGTGACGCCCCCGCTCGTCCCGGGCGGCACCGGCGTCCGGGTGAGCACGTGCCGAGGGGGATGGGGGCTCGTGGCCCCGAGCGCCGTGGCCCAGGTGTCGGCGCCCGCCGCGGCGAGGCTCGCGCTGACGACCCAGAGCCCGAGCCCCGGCTCGGCCACCCCGAGCAGCCCTCCCACCGCCGCCGGGCCGCCGTTGGCCAGGACCTGCCACTGATCCCGACGGGAGCCCTTCGCCTCCCCGGGGGCCGGATGGCGGATCGCGACCAGGCGGTCGACGAGATTGCTGGAGACGAAGAACGCGGCGAGCGCGGCGGCGCCGGGCCACCCGGTACCGGCGAGGACGGCCGTGCCCACGAGCGTGGCGGCGACCGCACCCCCACGAGTGAGCGTGCCCGCCCGCCAGGCGAGGAGGGCCGCGGCCAGGGACGCGAGCGCCGCGCCGGCGAGCCGCATCGCGTCCCGGCGGTTACTCCGGCGCTCCGCCCAGCTCGCGGAGCGCGTCCAGGATGCGGGCCCGGAGCGCGTCGGGACACCGGGTGCGGCGCCCCGACCGCTCCAGCAGCTCGAGGAAGCGCCGCTCGAGCTCGGCGTGCTGGGCGCAGTGGCGGCAGGCGTCGAGGTGCCGCCGGATCGCCCGGGCCGACTCGGGGGTGAGCTCCCGCTTGAGGAAGTCGTGCAGCAGCGCCACCGTCTCGTCGCAGTTCACCGGCTCGGTGCTCATGGAGTGCCCCGCGGTTCCTCGAGGTAGCCCATCTCCACCGCGTAGTCGTACAGGGCTCGCTGGAGCAGGCGCCGGGCCCGGAAGAGCCGCGACTTCACCGTGCCCACCGGGACGCCGAGCAGCTCGGCGATCTCGGCGTACGGGAGCCCTTCGACGTCGCTCAAGACCACCACCTCGCGGAAGTCGGGCGGGAGGTCGTCCAGCGCCGCGAGCACCTGCTCGTCCACGATGCGCGAGAAGAACCTCCCCTCGGGATCGGTGTCCGCCACCGCGTCGTGGATCGACCCCGGCTCGGCCGCGTCCAGCTCGACCATCCGGGGCTCGCGCCGCATCCGACGGTACTCGTTGATGAAGCCGTTCCGCAGAATGGCGAACAGCCAGGCCCGCGCGTTGGTTCCCGGGGTGAAGCGGTCCCAGGCGCGGAAGGCCCGGAGCATCGTCTCCTGCACCAGGTCTTCCGCCCGGGCGGGATCGCGGGTGAGCCGGAGCGCCACGCGGTAGAGCCCGTCGAGATGCGGAAGGGCCTCCTCCTCGAAGGAGCGTCGGTCGGCCACGGGGGCGGGCATGGCCGAATGATAGGCGGATGGGGACGGCTTTTCTCCTTCCCGCCGGCTGGCTATGTTCCGCCGACCCCAGATCCGGAACCCGCGTCGTCTTCCCGTGCCCAGCCAGCCAGCCGTTCACGCCATCATCCCCATGAGCCTCCTCGAGGCCATCCGCAATCTCGACACGCCGGTCGAGGACGGGCTCGAGGAGTTGGCGGAGGAGGTCGTGGTGAAACGCCTCGGCCTGAGCCGCACCGTGGCCGAGCAGATCGGCCGCTACCAGCGCGCGGTGCGCCAGAACGGCCGGGTGCCGTTCGACGAGGCGGTATCGGTGTTCCGGCTGGTCGGCCGCCGGATGGACGCCCAGCTCGCCTTCGCCGATGCCGGGCGCCGGGCGGCGCGGCACGCGGCCCGGGCGAGCGCGCTGCCGCTCCGGGCGCTGGTGAGCTCGTCGCCCCAGTTCCTGAGCCGCCGGGTCGGGTTCCGGGCGGCGGCCGGGGCGGCGAGCCGGATCTTCAAGGCGGAGCTCCGGCTCCGCGAGGCGATGGCCGAGGCGACGATGACGGCGCCGCTCTCGATCGCGGCGATCCCCGACGGCCAGGGCTGCACCTTCTATGGCGCCGCCTTCTCGGAGCTGCTCCGGTGCCTGGTCGGCTTCGAGGGCTCGATGGCGCACGAGGAGTGTCTCGGCCGCGGCGGGCAGGCGTGCCGCTGGCGGGCGACCGCCGTGGGGGACTACGAATGAGCGCCGGACCGCTCGCGGGACTCGACCGCCCCCGGCTCGGCGAGGCGCTGGCGCGGATGGACGCGGACGGGTGGCTGGTGTACGACTTCCGCCGGGTGAACCCGGTGGCCGGCCGGGTGCTCGGCATCGGCGGGCTGGGGACCCGGCGGCTGTTCGTCTTCCTGCCCCGCCAGGGCGATCCGGTGGCGGTGGCCCACAAGATCGAGCTCCAGCCGCTGGAGGGATTCCCGGGGCGGGTGGTGCCGTATGCCCGCTGGCAGGAGCTGCACGAGGCGCTCCGTTCGGTGGTGGCAGGCCGGACGGTGGCGATGGAGATCTCCCCGGACGACGCGGTGCCCTACCTCGATCGGGTGCCGCACGGGGTGGTGGAGCTGGTGACGCGACTCGGTGGCCGGGTGGTGTCCTCGGCGCCGCTGGTGAGCGAGTTCGCGGCCCGCTGGAGCGCGGCCGAGGTGGCGGACCATCTGTACGCGGCGGAGGCGCTCGCCGCGATCGCGCGGGAGGCGTTGGCGGGCGCGGTGAGGGAGGCGGGGACCGGCCTCACCGAGACGGCGCTGCAGCGGCGGGTGACCGACGCGATGCGCGCCCGGGGGCTG
>DATLZT010000081.1:0-6168 GCA_035573835.1 Gemmatimonadales bacterium | reverse complement strand
CACCGCGGAGACCGCGGCGGCGAGCGCCGCGGCGAGCCGGCCGGGGGCGCCGGGACCGCGCGCGCTCACGGGTTGAAGCGACCGAAATCCTGCGGGTCGAGCTTCTCGAGGTATTGCTTCAGCTTCTCGGCGTCGTGCGAGGGGTCCTCGACCTGCTCCACCGTCTCGACCGCGCTCTGGTCGAGGAGGTGATCGGTGGTGAAGATCGGGGCCCGGAGCCGGAGCGCGAGCGCGATGCTGTCCGAGGGCCGGGCGTCGAGCTGCACCACCTGGTCCCCCCGATGGATGAGGAGCTCGGCGAAGTAGGTGTTCTGCTTCACGGCGCTGATGAGCACCCGGCGGAGGTCGCCGCCCAGGCCGATGATGACCTGCTTGAGCAGGTCATGGGTGAGCGGCCGGGGGGCCTTGACCCCCTGCATCTCCATGGCGATCGCGCTGGCCTCGGCGGGGCCGATCCAGATCGGCAGTACCCGCGAGCCGTTCTTCTCGCGCAGGATGACGACCGGGGAGTTGGTGGTGCGGTCGAGACCGAGGTGGGCGACAGTGACTTCGATCATGGCAGGCCTGCCGTCATGGCGAGGTCGGCGGCGCGGGACCGCGTCCCGCGCCCGCCGGGCCCGCGCCGGTTAGGTGCCGGCGTCCCAGCTCGCGAGATACTCGCGCTGCTCCGGGGTGAGGGTGTCGATCGCGACGCCCATGCTCTGGAGCTTGAGCCGTGCGATCTCCTGGTCCACGGCGGCCGGGAGCCGGTGCACCGCCTTGGCCAGGGTCCGTCCCTCCCTCACCAGATACTCCGCCGCGAGCGCCTGGTTCGCGAACGACATGTCCATCACGCTCGCCGGGTGTCCTTCGGCGGCGGCGAGGTTGATGAGCCGCCCCTCGCCCAGGACCACGATGCGGCGGCCGTCGACCACGTACTCCTCGACCAGGTCCCGCACGGTGCGGCGGGCGGAGGCCATCGCCGCGAGCCCCTCGAGGTCGAGCTCGACGTTGAAGTGACCGGAGTTGCAGACGATGGCGCCGTCCTTCATCCGGGCGAAGTGCTCGGGCCGGATGACATGGAGGTTGCCGGTGAGGGTGATGAAGAGGTCGCCGAGGGGGGCGGCCTCGGCCATTGGCATGACCTGGAAGCCGTCCATCCGGGCCTCGAGCGCGGCCAGCGGGTCGACTTCGGTGACGATCACCGTGGCCCCCGCCCCCCGGGCCCGCATGGCGACGCCGCGGCCGCACCAGCCGTAGCCGGCGACCACCACGGTGCTCCCGGCCAGCAGCATGTTGGTGGCGCGGAGCACCCCGTCGATGGTCGACTGGCCGGTGCCGTAGCGGTTGTCGAACATGTGCTTGGTGAGGGAGTCGTTCACCGCCACGATCGGGAACTGGAGCACGCCCTCCCGCTGCATCGCCTTGAGCCGGATGACGCCGGTGGTGGTCTCCTCGGTGGAGCCGGCCACCCGGGCGACCAGCGCGGTCCGCTCGGCGGCAGGGAGCGTCTCGACCCAGCGGCGCACCGGCGGGGCGAGGTCGTCGAGCCGGCCCAGCGCGATCATGTGGAGCGACCCGACCAGGTCGGCGCCGTCGTCCATGGTGAGGTCGGGGCCGACGGCGAGGGCCTGCATGATGTGCCGGTAGTACGTCTCGTGGTCCTCGCCCTTGATGGCGAAGACCCGCACCCCGTGGTCCCGCACCAGGTGGGCGGCCACGTCGTCCTGGGTGGAGAGGGGGTTCGAGGCGCAGAGCGCCACCTCGGCCCCGCCGGCCCGGAGCGTCACCATGAGGTTGGCGGTCTCGGTGGTGACGTGGAGGCAGGCGGCGATCCGGCGTCCGGCGAGGGGGCGCTCCGCGGCGAAGCGCTCCCGGATCCGGCGGAGCACCGGCATCGCGCGCTCGGCCCACTCGGTGCGGCGGCGGCCCTCGTCGGCCAGGGCGAGGTCCTTGACGTCGTGCATCGGCAGGTCGGTCGAAACGGCCATAGGCTCCTCAGCGCGCCTCGGCGAGCAGGTCCTTCACGCGGTCCGCGCGCTCCCAGGTGAAGAGGTCCACCGGCACCCGCTTCGGCGCGGCGCCCACCGACTCGTAGGTGGCGCCGGCCGGCTGCCGGCCGAAGTGCCCGTAGGCGGCGGTCGGGCTGTAAATTGGGCGCTTCAAGTTGAGCGCGTCAATGATGCCGCGGGGGGTGAGGTCGAACACCCGCCGCACCAGCTGCTCGAGCCGCGCGTCGGGCAGCGCGCCGGTGCCGAAGGTATCCACCATGATCGACACCGGCTCGGCCACGCCGATCGCGTAGGCCACCTGTACCTCGCAGCGCCGCGCCAGCCCCGCCTCCACGATGTTCTTGGCCACCCAGCGCATCGCGTAGGCCGCCGAGCGGTCCACCTTCGAGGGGTCCTTGCCGCTGAAGGCGCCGCCGCCGTGCCGCGCCATCCCGCCGTAGGTGTCGACGATGATCTTGCGCCCGGTGAGCCCGGCGTCGCCGTGCGGGCCGCCGATGACGAACCGGCCGGTCGGGTTGATCAGGAAGCTCACCCCCGAGGCGTCGAGGTTGGCCCGCGCCAGCACCGGCTTGACGACCTCCTCGATGACCGCCTCGCGGATGGTGGCGTGATCGAGCCGCCGCCCGCCGTCCTCCTCCGCGTGCTGGGTCGAGACCACGACCGTCCGCACCGCCACCGGGCAGTCCCCCTCGTACTCCACCGAGACCTGGCTCTTGCCGTCGGGCCGGAGCCAGGCGAGCGGCGCCCGCCCGTCGGCGCCCTTCCGCACCGCCGCCAGCCGCTCGGTGATCCGGTGCGCCAGCATGATGGGGAGCGGCATCCGCTCCGGCGTCTCGCTGGTGGCGTAGCCGAACATCATGCCCTGGTCGCCGGCGCCTTGGGGCTTGTCCGCCCCGCCGTCGACCCCGCGCGCGATGTCGGGCGACTGGCGGTCGATCGAGGTGAGCACCGCGCACGATTCCCAGTCGAAGCCGAACGAGGCGTCGGTGTACCCGATCCGCTTGACCGTGGCCCGGACGATGTCGGGGATGTGGACGTAAGCGGTCGTCGAGATCTCGCCCGCGATCACCGCCATGCCGGTCGTGACCAGGGTCTCGCAGGCGACCCGGGCCTCGGCGTCCTCGGCGAGGATGGCGTCGAGCACCGCGTCGGAGATCTGGTCCGCGATCTTGTCCGGATGGCCTTCGGTGACGGACTCGGAGGTGAAGACGTGCCGCTTCGGCGCGGGCATGCACAAGCCTCGATCTGGGGTGAACGGCGCCGCCCGGGGGCGACGGAACACGGCAAACTAGCTCCGCGCCCGCCCCCGGGCAACCGAGCCGGGCCGGGGCCGCGGCTTCACACCAACCGCTCGTCGATGTAGCCGGCGATCGCGGTCCGGAGGCACTCGGTCACGCCCTCGGCGGTGACCGCGTCCAGCGCGGCCGCCGCCGCCCGCTCCGCCACCGGGAGCGGCACCGTGCGCAGCACCCACTTGATCATGGGGAGCGCCGGCGGCGCCACGCTCAGGCAGTCGTAGCCGAGGCCCACCAGGAGCACCGCCGCCAGGTGATCGGACGCCATCTCGCCGCAGACGCTCACCGGGATCCCCGCCCGCCGCCCCACCTCGATCACCGTCTTGAGCTGGCGCACCACCGCCGGATGGAGCGGGGTGAAGCGGTCGGCGAGCCGGGCGTTGCCCCGGTCGACGGCCAGGGTGTACTGGGTGAGGTCGTTGGTGCCCACGCTGAAGAACGCGCTCACTTCGGCCAGCCGGTCGGCGATGACCACCGCCGCGGGCGTCTCGATCATCACCCCCACCGGCACCGAGGCCGCCGCCCGGACCCCCTCGGCCGCCAGCGCCGCCGCCTCCTCCTCCAGCATGGCCCGGGTCCGCAGGACCTCGTCCACCCGGGTCACCAGCGGCAGCATCACCTGGACGTTCCGGTCCACTGCCGCCCGGAGGATGGCCCGGAGCTGGGGACGGAAGATCTCGGGGTGATCGAGGCAGACCCGGATCGACCGCCAGCCGAGGAAGGGGTTGGCCTCGTGGGGCGCGTCGAAGGCGGCGGGGAACTTGTCCCCCCCCAGGTCATAGGTCCGCACGATGACCGGGTGGCCCAGGAAGGCGTCGGCCACGCGGCGGAAGTACAGGAACTGGTCCTCCTCGGTCGGGACCGAGGTGCGCCCGGTGACCAGGAACTCGGTCCGGAGCAGCCCCACGCCCTGGGCGCCGTGGGCCACCGCCGGCTCGATTTCCTCCGGGAGGTCGACGTTGCCCATCAGCACCACCGTCCGCCCGTCGGGGGTGACGGCGGGCTCGGAGACCAGGGTCTCGAGCTCGATCTCGAGCTTGCGCCGCCGGAGCTTCTGGGCCTTGGCCAGCTCGAGCTCGGCCCCGCTCGGGTCGAGGATCAGCTCCCCGGTCTGCCCGTCGAGGAGCACCATGGTCCCCGGGGTGATGCGGGCCAGCGCCCCGGGGACGCCCATCACGGCCGGGATGCCGAGGGAGTGGGCCAGGATCGCCGCATGGGAGGTGCGGGTCCCCTCCTCGCTCACCAGACCCACCACGTGGTCCCGGTCGAGCTGCACCGTGAGCCCCGGCGAGAGCTCGCGCGCCACCACGATCACGTGCTCGCTGGCGGGCCCCACCCACGGCTCGTCGCCCGGCAGCCCGACCAGGCGACCGAGGACCCGGATGTGGATGGCCGAGAGGTCCGCCACCCGGTCCCGCAGCAGGGCGTTGCCCGAGCCCTGCCACTGCTTCTGGAGCTCCAGCGCCTTGAACTCGTACGCGGTCTCGGCGCTGAAGTGGTTGTTGCGGATCAGCTGCTCGACCGCGCCCAGGAAGTCACGATCCTGCGCCATCATGATCTGGGCGTCGAAGATGCGCGACTCGGCGATGCCCGCCCGCCGCGCGGCCCGCTCCTTGAGCGCGTGGAGCCCTGCCACGGTGTGGGCCACGGCCTCGTGCAGGCGGCGGACCTCCCCCTCGACCTCGTCCGGGCGGACGCTCCGGTCGGGGACGTTGGGGAAGTCCCAGCGGATCACCACCGCCGGGGCGTAGGCCGTCCCGGGGGAGACCCCGATGCCCCGCAACCTCCGCGATGCGTTCACGTCTCGCCGAACCCCCTCTCGACCAATGCGGCCAACGCGTCCACCGCCTCCCGCTCGTCCCGTCCCTCGGCCCGGATGCTGATGGTGCTTCCCTGCTCCGCCGCCAGCATCATCATACCCATGATGCTCTTGCCGTTGACCGCAAGCGAGTCCTTCACCACCTCGATGTCGGACTCGAAGCTGCTGGCGAGCTTGACGAACTGGGCCGCCGGGCGGGCGTGGAGCCCCAGCTCGTTCACGATGGTCGCGTCGCGCGAGATCATGCCGCCACCCAGGTCCAGAGGAACGCCAGTCCGAGCGTGATCAGTCCGTACCGCACCGCGGTGAAGGTGCTGCCCCACCACTGCGAGAGCGCCACGCCGACCGCGGCCACGACCAGGGCGCCGGTCGCGGCCCCCCGGCTCCAGGGGGCGAGGAGCCAGTCGGCCGCCAGCGGGACCGCCGCGCCCACCAGGAAACCGGCCGCGGCGCCCACCGGCTTCACCGCGCGGGGGAGCCAAGAGGCCTGGATGGCGGAGCCCACCTGCATGCCGGCGCGGAGCCCGGTCGCGAGTCCCCAGGCGGTGGCCCAGAGCCGCACCGCGGCGTAGACCGCCACGAAGGCGCCCACCGCCCAGGTGGCGCCGAAGGTGATCCCGATCAGGGCCGCGGCGAGCAGCGCCGGGAGGAGTCCGGCCCAGAAGACCTGGTCGCCCAGGGCACCGAGCGGACTGCAGAGCGCGGTGCGGAGCCGTGCGATCTGCGGGCCCGGGATCCCGTCGTACTCGGCCCGCACCGTGGCCCCGAGCGCCACCCCCGCCAGGTAGGGCTGGGAGTTGAAGAACTCGACCGACCGAACCACCGCCTCGGCGTGGCGGGTCGGGTCCACCGCGCGGAGGTCGTCGAGCAACGGCTCCGCCGCGTAGCCCATCCCCACCCCGAGCATCCGCTCGTAATTCCAGGTTCCCTGCACGGCCAGGAGCCGGAGGAGCGCGCGCCAGCGGCCCCTCATCGGAGCACCACCCACGCCGTTCCAGCCGCCGCGCCCGCCAGGAGCCAGCGGAGCCGGAGCCCCCGCCCGGCGCTCCGCAGGGCGCCGCTC
>DATLZT010000080.1:0-7928 GCA_035573835.1 Gemmatimonadales bacterium | reverse complement strand
TCCGGCGGGCGAGCCCCAGGCGACGCCCCGGCGACCGACTCGGCCCCGCCCGGTGGCCCCGCCGCCCGAACGGCGCGGGGTGTCGAAGTGGATCGTGGCGCTGGTCGTCCTGGGCGCGCTCGCCGCCGCCGCCCTGCTCCTCCTCCCCCGTCCGTAGCCGCCGTGCACTTCACCTGCGCCGCCCGCACCGACACCGGCGTCGTCCGCGCCGGCAACGAAGACAACTACCTCATGCTGGCCGACCGCGGCATCTTCATCGTGGCCGACGGGATGGGGGGGCACGCGGCGGGCGAGGTGGCGAGCGAGATGGCGGTACGGATCATCGCCGAGGAGCTGGGCTCGCTCCGGGGGCTCAGCGACGAGGAGGCGGGGGAACGGCTGCGGCAGGCGATCCGCGCCGCCAACGAGGCGATCTTCGAGCGGACCCTCTCCGAGACCGACAAGCGCGGCATGGGTACCACCGCCACCGCGCTGGTGCTCCTGCCCGGCCGCTATCTCATCGGCCAGGTGGGCGACAGCCGGGCCTACCTGTTGCGGGACGGCAAGTTCATCCAGCTCACCAAGGACCACTCCTACGTGCAGGAGCAGGTCGACGCGGGGCTCCTCACGCCGGAGCAGGCCCGGGTCCACCCCTACAGCAACGTCATCACCCGGTGCGTCGGGGCCAGCGGCGACGTCCTGCCGGACATCTACTTCGGCTCGCTCCGCACCGGGGACGTGCTGCTCCTCGCCTCGGACGGGCTCACCGGCATGCTGGAGGACGAGCAGCTCAACCGCATCCTCCTCTCCGACGGCGGGCCGGAGCGCTGGGTCGACCGGATGATCCACGAGGCCAACCGGCGGGGCGGGCTCGACAACATCACCGCCATCGTGATCCGGATCGACGCGGTGGAGCACCCGTCGGGCGAGTACCGGGTTCCCGCGCAGGCCACCTAGCCGCCGCCCGCCGGGCGTCCGCGGCTCAGCGCTCCGGCAGGTACTCCTCGTGGAGCCGCACCGGCCGGCCGCGCTTCCCCAGCCGCAGGTTCAGCATCTCGACGAACACCGAGAAGCCCATCGCGAAGTAGACATACCCCTTGGGGATGTGCTGGCCCAGCCCCTCGGCGATCAGGGTCACCCCGATCAGCAGCAGGAAGCTGAGCGCCAGCATCTTCACCGTGGGGTGCCGCTCGACGAAGTCGCCCACCGGGCGGGCGAAGACCAGCATGAACCCCACCGCGATCACCACCGCCGCGACCATCACCCACACCTGCTCGGCCATCCCCACCGCGGTGATCACCGAGTCGAGCGAGAAGACGATATCCAGCAGCATGATCTGCACGATCACCGCCGTGTAGGTGGGCGGGACCCGGGCCGAGCCCTCGCCCTCGGCGCCCTCCAGCTTCTGGTGGATCTCGTGGGTGCTCTTGGCGATGAGGAACAGGCCGCCGGCGAGGAGGATCAGGTCCCGGCCGGAGATCGCCCGGCCCAGCACCGCGAAGAGCGGCGTGGTCAGGCGCATCACCCAGGTGATCGACAGGAGCAGGGCCACCCGGGTGACGAGGGCCAGGGCCAGCCCGGTGCGCCGGGCCCGCTCCCGCTGCTCGGGCGGGAGCTTGCCGGCCAGGATCGAGATGAAGACGATGTTGTCGATGCCGAGGACGACCTCGAGCACGGTGAGCGTGACGAGGGCGATGAGCGCCTCGGGGTTCAGCAGCCAGTCCATCGGTTCCTCACGATCGCTCGATGACGCGGATGACGTCCGGGGGCGGGAGCCGGAGGAGTTCGAGCACCGGCTCGAGCTCCAGGGCGGCCCGCTCGGCAGTGAAGACGCGGAGTCGCCGCGCGCTCCGGTAGAGCTCGCCGGCGATGCGCGGCAGCCCCAGCTGTCCGGCCCGCCCCTCGTCGGTGAGCCGCTCGACCCCGCCGTCCCGGGTGCGGAGCGGGAGCGCCACCGACATCATGGTGGGGCGGGCGGGGAAATCGATCAACAACCCTCCCGGCGGGAGCCCGGCCCGGCGGGCCAGGTGGTCTTCGGCCCGCTCGAGGAGCTCGGGGGCCTCGCTGGGCCAGGGCTGGACGTCGGGGGGCACGTCGCTGGCCGGGAGGTCGACGGCGCGCTTGAACAGCCGCCGCTCGTGCACCGCCCGGGCCAGCCCCGTCGGGTCGTCCCGCAGGAGGCGCTCCATCAGCCCGCCGTCGGTGGCGTCGGCGAGCTCCTCCAGGGTGAGCCGTCCCGCCGCCACCGTCCGTCGAACCGCCCGCTTGAACATGCAGGTGGCGGCCCGCACCGCGTGGTGCCAGTACACGTTCCGGTACATCTGGTACTTGGCGAAGAGGAGCGACTCGAGCGCGCTCACCCCCTTCTCCTGTACCCCGACCTCGTATCGACCGTCCGCCAGCCGGACCAGCGTGAGCCCGGCCAGCAGCCGGTCCACGTCCACCGTGCCGTACGGGACGCCGCACATCCGGGCGTCGCGGTTGAGGTACTCGATCTTGTCCAGGTCGAGGGAGCCGGAGATGAGGCCGGCGAGGGGGCTCGCGCTCCGGCCGGTGACGAGCGCGCCGATCCGGGCGGGGAGGTCGGCGGGACCGAGGGCGCGGAGCACTGCGCCGAGCTCGCCCCGCGTGAGCTTGGCCACGCCCAGCGCCTCATGTAGCGGGAAGCCCGCCTCCTCGAGGGCATGGGAGAAGGGATAGTGGCCGACGTCGTGGAGTAGCGCCGCGAGGCGCACGGCAAGGCAGTCGTCCGGATCCACCGCGTCGAGCTCGCCCCGCTCCTCCAGCGCGGCCAGGGCGCGCTTGGCGAGGTGATAGGTGCCGAGGGCGTGCTCGAAGCGGGTGTGGGTGGCGCCGGGATAGACCAGGAAGGCATGGCCCAGCTGCCGGATGTAGCGGAGGCGCTGGACGGCCGGGGTGTCCAGCACGGCCAGCGCCGCCGGATCGAGGCGGATGTTGTCCCAGAGCGGGTCGCGAACGACCTCGAGGTCGCCCGGGCCGCCCGGCATCCTCACGCGCCGGGGCCGGCGCTCCTCACGTCCGGGGAGACGCTGGGCGCGTAGCGCTCGAAGTTGTCGCGGAACATCGTCGCCAGCTTGGCCGCCTCGGCGTCGTAGGCCGCGGGGTCGGCCCAGGTGTCGCGGGGGACGAGCACCTCGGCGGGGACGTCGGGAACCGCCGTGGGCACCTCGAAGCCGAAGACCGGATCGCGCCGGTAGGCGACACCGTCCAGCCGGCCGGCGAGCGCGGCGCGGACCATCGCCCGGGTGTAGGCCAGCTTCATCCGGCTCCCGACGCCGTAGGGGCCGCCGGTCCAGCCGGTGTTCACCAGCCACACCCGGGCCCCGTGTTGCCGGATCTTCTCCCCCAACATCCGGGCGTAGACCCCCGGGTTGAGCGGGAGGAACGGGGCGCCGAAGCAGGCGCTGAAGGTGGCCGACGGCTCGGTCACCCCGCGCTCGGTGCCGGCCACCTTGGCGGTGTACCCGGAGAGGAAGTGGTACATCGCCTGCTCGGGGGTGAGCCGAGCGATCGGCGGCATGACCCCGAAGGCGTCGGCGGTGAGGTAGACGATGTGGCGCGGGTGCCCGCCCACGCCGCTCGGCTCGTGGTTGGGGATGAAGTCGATCGGGTAGCTCGCCCGGGTGTTCTCGGTGAGCGCGGCGGAGTCGAAATCGACCACCCGGGTGCGGGCGTCGACCACCACGTTCTCCAGGATCGTCCCGAACCGCTGGGTGGCGGCATAGATCTCCGGCTCGCTCTCGGCCCGGAGCCGGATCACCTTGGCATAGCAGCCACCCTCGAAGTTGAACACGCCGCGGTCGCTCCAGCCGTGCTCGTCGTCGCCGATCAGCCGGCGGGTCGGGTCGGCCGAGAGGGTGGTCTTGCCGGTGCCCGAGAGGCCGAAGAAGACCGCCGTGTCGCCGTCGGGGCCGAGGTTGGCGGAGCAGTGCATCGAGAGGATGCCCCGCCGCGGCAGGAGGTAGTTGAGGACGGTGAAGATCGACTTCTTGAGCTCGCCGGCGTAGCGGGTGCCGCCGACCAGGATCAGCGCCTTGCCGAAGTGGATGGCGATGAAGGTGCCGCTGCGGGTGCCGTGGCGCGCCGGATCGGCCTGGAATTCCGGCGCGTGGAGCACCGTGAACCCGGGCGAGAACCCGGCGAGGTCGGCCGCCGGCGGCCGGATGAACATGTTGCGGACGAAGAGCGCGTGCCAGGCGTTCGGGGTCACGAACCGGACCGGCAGCCGGTACGCCGGGTCGGCGCCGCCGTAGAGGTCCTGGACGAAGACCTCCTGGGCGTCGAGGTGCGTCCGGACGTCGGCGTGGAGCCGCTCGAATGCCGCCGGATCCATCCGCGCGTTCTTCTCCCACCAGATGTCGGCCTCGGCGCCGGGCTCGGCCACCACGAACTTGTCGTTGGGCGAGCGCCCGGTGTGCGGCGTGGTCGACGCCGCGAACGCCCCCCCTTCGACCACGACCCCCTCGCCGCGGCGGATCGCGTGCTCGTAGAGGGCGGCGGGCGGGAGATTGCGATGGACGTGGGGAGGATTGAGGCCTTCGGCCGCGAGGAGCCGCGCATCACGCGCGACCGGGGAGGTTCGAGTCGCCATGTCGCCCTGTCGTCCTGTCGCGCTCGCGCGCGGGTGGAAGCGGTAGCCCGCACGCCGCGACGACCGCCCGTCGGAATGGGATGGCGCCGCGGCGATCCGTGGAAGTGCTGCCGCCGGGCCGCCTTACGCGCACGCGCACGGCGCGCGCTCACGGCGCGCACCGGCGGCTCGGCTCCCGGCCGGCGGGAGGCCGGAAAAATCGGCAGGGAATCGGGGGAAGGCAAGGGAGCCCGCGCCGAGGCGCCTCGGCCCGGGCGTGCCGGCGGCGGCGCCGATCAGGGACGGGTCGGCTCGAGATTGGCCGGGTAGTGGTAGGCCGCCTCGGCGGTGTGGATGTCGCGGCGGCTCAGCTTGCCCACCTCCGGCGAGCCGTACATGAGGTCGTTCGGGTCCGGGCTGTGCTGGAACAGGCCCAGGGTATGGCCGATCTCGTGCGCCGCGGTGACGGCGAAGCACGGTCCGGGATCGACCGTCGCGGGGTCGAACTTGGTCACGAGGTAGACCCGGATCGGGAGCAGGAGCTCGGTCCGGTCGTCGCTCACCACCACGTCGGTGGCGCCCTCGCAGCCCGGGGCGGAGCTGCCCATCCTGAGCGTCGTCTGCACGGGACCGGGGATCGCGTCGGGCACCCGCACGATCACGTCGGCGATGGTGGAATCCCCCACCAGCACCGCCTCGTACTCGCCGTAGAGGAACGCCGATTCCCAGAGGGCGATCCCGTTCCGGACGTGGCCCGGCATGCCGAACCGGTCCTCCGCCCACACCCGGACCGGGAGCGCGGAGCCCGGCCAGTGGAAGGCGAGCGTGTCGGGGCCGGCGCCGTCGCTCACGAACCGGCGGAATTCATAGATGTCGCCCCGCAGGGGGCCGCTGGTGTCGGAGGAGCAGCCCGCCAGCACCGCGGCGGCGACGGCGAGGGCGCGGGAGATCCGGGGCATCAGTGGACTCTCGTTAGGCCGAGGCCGAGCGCCACCCGGTGGATCGAGCGTGACCGGGGGAAGCCGCGCGCCTCGAGCTCGTCGGTGGTGAAGCGGTGCACGTCGTAGCGCGCCAGGGCCACGAACTGCCACCCCCGGCGCCAGGGGAGCCGGTATTCCGCGCCGACCCCCGCGAGGAGGGGGGCCGGGCCGCCCCGCCGGAAGATCCCCGTCTCGTCGGCGGGGAAGTACTTGAGGAGCCCGACCCCCACGCGCCAGTGGAGCCGGTCGACCACGGTGCCGGTGAGGCCGAGCGTGATGGCCGCGGTCCGCACCGTACCCAGGTCGGTGGAGCCCGACTCGGCCTTGGCGTCGTACGATCCGGTGGCGAGCGCCGCCTCGGCGCCCACCCGATAGCGGGGGCCGATCGGCAGGCCCGCGCCGAGGAAGAGCGTGGGGGCGATCGCCTGGCGGACCTCGATGTCCTCGAAGATGCGGTCCTCGACCAGCGACGTCGCGTAGGTGGCGCCCAAGGCGGCGTGGACGTCGACGTCCTGCCCCCGCACGGGGCGGGCGGGAATCGCCCCCAGCAGGGCGAGGGCGAGCCGGCCGACGCGGCCCGGGCTCAGCACCGGGCCCGCTCCGGTCGGCCGCCGGAGGCGTATTGGCGGAGGCGCCGGAGCATCTGGCGGTCGAGCGTGACCATATCGTCTCCTTTGGGGGTTTCGATCACCTTTATGACGTCCGTGAAGCGTGGATCGCGCATGAGCCGCCGGAACGGCTCGGGACCGAGGCTCCCCTCGCCGATCAGCTCGTGGCGATCCCGCCGGGAGGCGAACGGCGTCTTGGAATCGTTGAGGTGGAGGCAGCGCAGGTGCGCGACGCCGATGACCCGCTCCCACTCGGCCCAGACGCCGTCGTAGTCCCCCACCAGATCGTATCCGGCGGAATATACGTGGCAGGTGTCGAGGCAGAAGCCGACCCGGTGGCGGAACGGCTCGGCCACGAGCGCCCGGAGCCGGGCCAGCTCCTCGAAGGTGCTCCCGAGCGCGGTCCCGGTGCCGGCGGTGGTTTCGAGCAGCACCATGACCTGCCCCGGGGCCCGGGCCAGGGCCTCCGACAGCCGCTCGGCGTTGCGAGCCAGGCCGGCTTCCCGGTCGTCAATGTAGTTGCCCGGATGCGACACCAGGTACGGGATGCCGAGCGCCTCGCAGCGGGTGAGCTCGGCCACGAAAGCGTCGACCGAGCGGGCAGTTAGCGCCGGATCGGGGGAGGCGAGGTTGATCAGGTACGAATCGTGCGCCACGACCCCGCGAAGGTCGAACCGGTCACATTCGCGGCGGAACGCAGCGCACACGTCCGGCTCGAGCGCCGGCTCGCGCCACTGATTGGGCGTCTTGGTGAAGACCTGGATGGCGGTCGCCCCGATGTCCGCGGCGCGGCGGGGGGCGGTCTGCACCCCGCCCTGGGTCGAGACGTGCGCGCCGAGCAGCGGCCCCGCGATGGCCGTCCGCGGCGCGGGATCCCCGGCCTGCCGTCGTCTGGGAGTCGTCATGCCGTCACCTCGTGCTGAGGGTCGGGGGCCCGCGCCCGCGTCCACCGCCTCCGCCCCGGCGGCCACCCGGGGGGGCGGCGCCCGGTGAGCGAACTGCTCCGGCCGCGACTCCTGCTCTTGGGGGAGCCGGCGGCCCGCCCCGACGGGCTGGAGCGCGCCCTGGTGCGGAGCGGTTTCCAGGTCCTCGAGGCCGATCGCCTCGCGCTGGAGCGCGTCGGGGCGCCCCTGGCCGACGCGATCCTCCTCACCGCCTTCCAGGCCGACGACGCCCTCGCCCGGGAGCTCGCCCCGGTCACCACCGACGCCTGGCGCTCGGTGCCCCGGATCGCGGTCCTCGCCTCCGACGATCCCGACCAGGTCGTGGCGGCCATCACCCTGGGCGCCGACGACGCGCTGGCGGCCCCGGTGCGCCCGGCGGAGCTGCGGGCCCGGCTGGAGGCGCGGCTCCGGGCCTGCGCCGAGCTGCGTCGGCTGCGCGAGGCGGTGCTGGCGCAGCGGCTCATGTTCGACGTCTTCCAGGACATCTGTGCCTCGCTCCGGCCGGACGAGGTGCTGGAGACGCTGGTCCGGCGGGTGGGCGAGGCGCTCGGCGTCCCGCGCTGCTCGTTCGTGCTCACCCCGCCCGGGGAGCGCTACGGCCGGGTGCTCGCGGTGTGGGAGACACCGACGGTGGCCGACCTCCCGGTGGATCTCCACCGCTATCCCGAGGTGGTGGAGGCGGTGCGCTCCGGCCAGCCGGTGCTGATCGACGACGTCGCGACCGATCCCCGCCTCGAGGCGGCCCGCCGCCAGTGGGAGGAGCTCGGCCGCCGGCCCGACCTTCGCTGCGTGGCGGCCCTCCCCTGCGGCGCCCAGGGGCGCGTGG
>DATLZT010000079.1:0-24451 GCA_035573835.1 Gemmatimonadales bacterium | reverse complement strand
CATCACGCTCAGCCGGTAGTAGAGGTCCTCGCGGAACCTTCCCGCCTCGACCTCCTGGGCGAGGTCGCGGTTGGTGGCGGCGATGACCCGCACGTCGACGGTGAGCTCCCGGGTGCCGCCGAGCCGCCGGAAGCCCCTCGTCTCGAGGACCTTGAGGAGCTTCGGCTGGAGCTCGGGCGGCAGCGCCGCCACCTCGTCGAGGAAGATGGTTCCCTTGTCGGCGATCTCGAAGAGGCCGCGGCGCCGGTCGGTGGCGTCGGCGAAGGCCCCCTTCTCGTGCCCGAAGAGCTCGGAGTCGAGCGCGGTGGTGCCCATCCCCGAGCAGTTCACCTCGACGAACGGCGCCTTGGCCCGCGGGCTCAGGTTGTGGATCATCCGCGCCACCCACCCCTTCCCGGTGCCACTCTCCCCCTGGAGCAGCACGGTGGTGCGGTCGCTCTGGGCCAGCAGGCCGACCTGGTGGGCCAGGTCCTGCATGGCGGCGGAGCGGCCCAGGGACTCGAGCCCCTCACCCGGCACCATCTGGCGCAGCAGCATCTCGTTGACCCGCCGGAGCCGGACCTTGTCGGCCACCCGGGCCGTGGCCGCCACCAGGTGGGCCATGTCGACCGGCTTCGTGAGGAAGTTCTCGGCGCCGAGCTGCATCGCCTTCACCGCGGTGGCGATGTCGCCCTGGCCGGTGAGGAGGATCACCGCGGCGCCGCGGGCCCGGAGTTGCTCCAGCACCACCATCCCGTCCATCCCCGGGAGGTGGAGGTCGAGGATCACCACCTCCGGGCGGAGGCGGTCGTACGTGGAGAGCCCCGCCTCGCCGGTGAGCTCGCGGGTCACCTCGTAGCCGAGATGCTCGAAGTAGTTGCCGATGGCACGGAGCACCTCGACGTCGTCGTCGATCAGGAGGACCGAATCCGCCATGCGCGTCCTTGGACGGGTGGGTACAACAACCTAGCACGGCCGGCGGGGCGGCGGAATGCGCTCACCCCCGGGGGAGCTCGACGGTGAAGGCGGCGCCGCCCCCGGGGCGGTTCTCGACCCGGATCTCGCCCCCATGGGCCCGGACGATGCCGTGCGAGATCGAGAGCCCGAGGCCGGTGCCCTCCCCCACGCCCTTGGTCGTGAAGAACGGCTCGAAGATCCGGGGCATCGCCTCGGGCGGGATGCCGGGCCCCGAGTCGGCCACCTCGCACCCGACCCGTTCCGGCGTCGCATAGGTGCGGATGCGCCCCACTCGCGACGCCACGCCCCGCATGGCGTGGTCGGCGTTGGTGAGGAGGTTGAGCAGCACCTGCCGGAGCTGGTCCGGGTCGGCGCTCACGCCGGGGAGGTCGTCCGCGAGGGCGAGCTCCCAGCGGGCGCCGCTCGCGGCGGTGCGCGCGTGGAGGTCGAGCGTGTCGCGCACCACCTGGTTCAGGTCCACGACCCGGCGCTCGATCGGCCGCTGGCGGGCGAAGGTGAGCAGGTCGCCCACGATCCGGCCGGCGCGGGTGGCCTCGCGGCGGATCGTCTCCAGTACCTGCTCGGCGCCCGGATCCTGCTCCCGCTCGAGGATCAGCGCCTGCGCCAGCGCGGCGATGCCCGCCAGCGGGTTGTTGAGCTCGTGCGCCACGCCCGAGACCAGCCGGCCCAGCGCGGCCAGCTTCTCGGAGTGGCCCAGCTGCTCGCGGAGCCGGAGCTCGTCGGTCACGTCGCGGGCGATGATCAGCACCGCGTCCTCGCCGGCCTCCTCCTCCACCGGCACCGAGATGGCCGCCGCCCGGCGGATCGCGCCGTCGGCCCGCCGGAAGTAGAACATGAAGTCGCGGGTCTCGCCCCGGAAGCTGGCGGCGATCTCCGCCTCGATCCGCTCCACCTCCTCCGGGAGCAGGAATTCCTGCAGCCGGCGATTCGGCTCCCGCCGCGCGAGGCCGGCCATCCGGACGGTGGCGCGGTTCACCGACCGGAACCCCCCGCGCCGGTCCACCGAGAAGATCGAGAGCGGCGCCGCGGCGAAGAGGGCGCGGAAGCGGGCCTCGGACCGCCGGAGCGCCTCCTGCGAGGCGCGCTCCTGGGTCACGTCGCGGAGCACGGCCACCGAGGCCGGCCGGGCCTCGCCGGCCGCGAGCGGGGCGCTGGAGACCGCCACCAGCCGCTCGCCGCCGTCGGGCCGGCGAATCGTCGCCTCGAAGCGCCCCGGCTCCGTCGGCGTCCCGGGCGGCCCCCCGGGGAGGAGCTCCGCCATCGGGCGGCCGACCAGCGCGGACGTCTCCCGGGCGAAGAGCTCCGCCGCCGCCGGATTGGCGAAGGTGATCCGGCCGTCGGCGTCGGCGATGACGATCGCGTCGTAGGCGGTCTGGACCACGCGGAAGAAGCGCTCCTCCAGCCGCGCGATCTCGGTCACGTCGTCGATGGCCACCATGAGCCCCGCGTCCGGGATCGGCGCGGCGCTCACCACCAGGCGGCGGCCGTCGGGCGCTTCCAGGAACGTGGTGACCCGCGCGCCGCCGGCGAGCGCCCGGGCGAGGGGGCTCTGGTCCCCCTCGGGCCAGCCGGGCAGGAAGCTCCGCAGCTCGAGCCCCGGGAGCGCGGTGACCGGAACCCCGGCGAGCTCGGCCACGGCGCGGTTGGCCCGCAGGATCTTCCCCGCCGGATCCACGATGGCGAGCCCGCTGCCCGGCGCGTCGAAGGCCGACTGCCATTCCCGTTTCACCCGGCTCACCTGGTCGAGCAGCCGGCTCTTGCCGATCGCGAGCGCCGCCTGGTCGGCGAAGGCGGTGGCCAGGCGGCGCTCGTCGGCGGTGTAGACCTTCCGATGGTCGTGGTAGAACGCGAGCGCGCCGATCACCTCGTCGGCGAAGATCAGGGGGAGGGCCGCCAGCGAGGCGAAGCCCTCGGCCCGGATCGCCTCCCTGAGCTCCGGCGGGGCGGTGATGGCGACATCGGGCTCGAAGAACGGCCGCCGCTCGCGCAGCGCGGCGCTCGCGCGGGTGCGGTCGAACGCCGCCGTGAGGGTCGCGACGTACTCGCGGGACAGCCCGATCGAGACCATGCACTCGACCCGGCCGCCGGGACGCTGCATGAGGTAGACCGCGGCCCGCTGGGCGCCGAACACGCGCATCCCCTCGGTCGCCACCGAGTGCATGGTCCGGTCGGCGTCCTCCACGCCGGTGAGCGCGTGCGCCACCCGCCCCAAGGCGTCGATCTGCTCCAGCCGCCGCTCGAGCTGCTCCCGCACCCGGAGCGCGCTGAGCGACGCGGCGAGCTGGTCACCCACCGCCCGCAGCATCAGGCGCTCGCTCTCGCCGGGCCGGCGCCAGGCGACCTCGGCGGCGCTCACCACCAGCGCCCCGACCGCGTTCCAGCCCAGCATCACCGGCAGCACGATGCCCGCGCGCACCGCGCGGCGGGCCGCCCCGGCGGCGACCACCTCGGGCTCGGCCGAAAGATCGTCGCTCACCCGCTCGACGGCGGTGCGCACCACGGCAGCCTCGACCGAGGCCTCGTCCAGCGTCTCCCCGACCCGCCGGTACCGGGCCTCGTGCCCCGTCACGCCGAGCACCACGAGCGAACCGGGGCGGTCCTCCGCCCGCCAGGCGAGCGCCGCGCCGTCGGCGCCCGTCAGCTCCATGGCGGCCTGGAGCCCGCGCTCCACGGCGGCCTCCTGCGACTCGAGGCCGGCCAGGTCGTGCACCAGCTCCCGGAGGATCCGGCTCGCCGCGAGCGACGCGCGGGCGCTCGCCTCGGCCTGGCGGGCGCCGGCGGCGATCCGCCCGGCCTCGAGCGCGATGGCGGCGTGGGCCCCCAGCGCCTCCAGCAAGCGGACCGCGTCGTCGTCGTAGGCGCCCGGCCGCCGGCACTGCACCGAGAGCACGCCCACCAGGCGCTCGCCGAAGAACATCGGGACGTGCACCGCGGAGCCCGACCGATGCGCCGTGCCGAAGGTCTCGCCGGCGGTCTGGACCGGATCGTCGGGGGCGTTGACCACGTAGGGGCGCCGGTGACGGACCACCCAGCTCGTGGGGCCCCGCCCCAGGGGGCGCTCCTCCGGCGGCACGGCGCCCCGGTCCTCGCCGTGGGCGAAGAAGCGGAAGCGCTGCCGGGACGGATCCCAGAGCGCCAGGTAGAAGGCGTCGAGCGGGACCAGGCGCTCGGCCTGCTCCTTCACCACCCGGGCCAGCTCGGCCGGGTCGACCAGCCCGGCGGTGGCTCGGGCGATGGCGGCCAGGAGGTCGAGGGGCAGCGCCCCCTTGGCGGCGTCCCCGGCGGCGGTCATCGTCGGCCCGGCACGAGGATGTCGAGCGCCTCCGGGACCACGGCGGCGGTGAACGGGGTCCAGCCGCCCGGCTCGCCGTCGAGCTGGACCGGTTGCGGCGGCTCGGTCACCACGGTGACTTCCCGCCCCCTGGCGTAGCCCACGTAGGCGTCGCGCCCGTCGCCGCCGCCCTCGCGGAGGAGATCCCAGATCGCCCGGAGACTGTCGCCGAAGCTGTCGGCGCGCATCACGACGACGTCCAGATAGCCGTCGTACGGGGTGACGCCGGCCCGGAGCCGCACCCACGGCGGGATGATCTCGCCGCAGTTGGCCACCAGGACCATCGCGGCCCGCGCCTCGTATTCCACCCCGTCCACGGTGATGAGGTGATCCCGGCTCCGCACGTCGCCGATGAGGCGGAGCGTCGTGGCCACGTAGGCGGCCATCCCCCACCTGTGCTTGTGCAGCGACGGGGTCTCGGCCATGACCCGCGCGTCGTAGCCGGCCCCGCAGGCCACCGCGAAGTACTGCGCGCCGCCGGGCCGCTCCATCCGCCCGAGATCGATCCGCTTGCGCCGCGCCCGCAGCAGCGCCGCCGCGGCCCGGGTCGGATTGGCCGGGATGCGCAGGTTGCCGGCGAGGAGGTTCCCGGTGCCCCCGGGGATCACGCCCAGCGCCACGCCAGTCCCCACCAGCGCGGAGGCCGCCTGCATCGTGGTGCCGTCACCCCCGAAGACGACCACCGCTTCCTTCCCCGCCGCGACCCCGTACCCGGCCAACGTCCGCGCGTCGCCCGGCCCCCCGGTCGCCACCGCCTCCACCTCCCAGCCGCCCCGCTCGAGGGTCCGGCGCACCGACTCGACGTGCAGCGCCGCGGTGCGGGCCGCCGCGGGGTTGGTGATCAGCAACGCGCGCACCTCAGTACTCCCGCTCCCACAAGATGTCGGTGGTGAGCTGATAGCGGGAGTTGAGCGCCTGGGGCGGCAGGATCGCGTAGCAGATGTTGGTCGGCTCGAAGCCGCTCTGGAGCCGCCACTCCCGGCTGAACCGCACCTCGACCCCGGCCCCCACGTTCCGGTAGCTCAACTGGCCGATGTCCTCGCACACGCTGGCGTTGACGGTGAGGAACACCTTCCGCCCGATCTGCCACCCCGCCGCGACCCGGGTGGCCCCGGTCTGGCCGGTGATCCCGCCAAGCCCGAACTCGCCGGGCCGGATCTCGAGGAAGTCGATCGGGACCCCGATGTCGGAGATCAGGGTGCGCTCGACCTCGGTCGAGAGCGCGCTCGCGAGCAGCGCGAACCCGGTCTGGAAGGCCTGGCTCTCGGCCAGTCCGGCGCCCGTGCCCGCCCCGCTCAGGCTGAACGACGGCTTGCCGAACATGAGGTAGGATACCAACTCGTACTCGGAGAGATAGGTCCCCGGCTCGCTCTCGAGCCGGAGCCGCGGGACCTGCAGCGTGCCCTCGATCCGGGCGGTGATCGGGATCTCCTCGCCGCCGCCCACCGGCTGGACCACGTGCCGGGCCTCGATGTCGAGCGCCGCGTCGAGGTCCGGCGTGCCGAAGTACCGGACCGTCCCGCGCCGCACCTCGAAGTCCCGCGTGACCGGGCCGATCCGCAGGGTGTAGGTGCCGCGGGTCGCCTGCAGCTGGCCCTCGAGCAGGTAGTTGCGGCCCACCTTGTCGACCCGGAGCGAGCCGTCGAGCTTGATGTTCGCCTCGCTCGACCGGAGCCAGAAGTCCTCGCCCACGGCGAGGCTCAGGTTGTCGATCCGGAGCGAATCGAGGAAGCGGCTCTGGAACGCCGCCCCGAGGTTCTGGCGCCGGATGGAGGTCGTGTCGACCAGGTCGGCGAACGCGGGGTCCTCCAGGTCGAGCACCCGCTTGTTGAGCAGGTCGGCGAAGTAGAGGACCCCGCTGTTGGCCACCACCCGCCCCTCGAGGAGCGGCTGCAGCGGGGGGCCGGTGAGCCGGAGGTCGCCGGTGGCCTCGAGGGTGAGGAAGTTGCGGGCGTCGATGGCGCGGAAGCGCTGGGCCCGGAGGTCGAGGTCGAACCGGGGCTGGGTCAGCCGCTCGAGCCGCACCAGCCCCGAGACCTCGAGCCGACCCCGCCCGCTCGAGAGCCGGAGGTGCTCGATGGCGATCGAGTCGCCAGAAAGCCGCATCACGCCGTTCACGTTGGCGTAGCGGACGCCGAGCCCGGTGAGCGTGGCGGCGCCGTCGTCGATCTCGATCCGCCCGGCCAGTTGGGGCGCCTCCCAGGTACCCCGGATCTGGATGTCGGCGGCGAGCTGTCCGGTCACGCGGCGGATGTCGGGCGTGAAGGCCTCGAGCAGCGCCAGGTCGACGCTGTCGGCGCGGACCCGCACCAGGAGCGGTCCCTCCACCTGGCGCCGCGGCACCGCCCGGAGCGCCAGGTCGAGCGGGAGGAACGCCTCCACCCGCAGCACGTCCTGACCGGTGCGCCAGAGCACCAGGTTGGCCTCGAGCCGCCGGTCGGCGTAGTCGAGCACCGCCTGGAGGAACGGCGCGTTGAAGTCGCCGAACCGCGCGTCGGCCAGCGACGCGGCGCCCCGGATGGTGGGGCTCGCCGCGGTGCCCCCCACCGCCAACTGGACGCCGATCGACCCCGCCACGCCCGTCGTATCCCGCTGCAACAGCCCGTACACGTCGCGCAAGTCGAGGCCGAGGGCCTCGATGGCGAGGTCGCCCGCGCTGGCGCGCGGCACCGCGCCCGCCGCCCGCAGGACCCCGGAGCCGTCCTCGGCCCCGAGCTCGACCGGCGTGAGCTCGAGCACCGAGTCGCTGAGCGTCACGTCGAAGGGCCGCGCCAGCCGCCAGCGATGCCCCGGCAGGTCGGCCGTGAGGGTGTCCACCGAGAGCACCTGGACGCCCCGGTCGCGGTGCCGCCAGTAGCGCCCCCCGCCGGCCAACCGGGAGATCGAGCCGAATCCCGCCCCGCCGGACCAGGCGAGCGAGTCGACCCACCCCGCGAGGTCGAGCCGGACGGCGCGGAAGCCCCGGTCGCCGGCCGTGACGGAGTCGGCGGCCAGCGACCCGACCGCCCGGGGCCGGTCGCCCCCCAGCCAAGTCAACGAGGCGCTCAGCCGCGGCGCCCGGTAGCGATCCCACTGGAGATCGCTCAGCTCGGCGTCGAGCCGGACGTCAAGCGAATCCAGGGCGCCGCTCAGCGCGAGCGTCCCGCGCCCGGTGCCGTCGAGCGGGCGCGACTCGGGCGTGGTGTCGTGGGCCACGCCGGTGAGCGCGTGCACCAGCGAGTCGAACGGGGTGAGGGTCTCGAAGCCGAAACGGAGGGCGAGCGTACCGTCCCGCGGTCGCCGCCAGCCGAGCGTGCCCGCGCCGACCGCGAGCCCCCCGGGCCACCCCAGGTGCACCGTGTCGACCGTGATCGTGCCCTCCCGCGCCACGAGGCGGGTGACCAGCGTGTCGAGCCGCGCCTCGCGGATCCGGCCGGGGCCGAGCCGCAGCACCAGCTCCCCCATGGGCGGCGCGACGGAATCGATCACCCCCGTGGCCTGGATCCGCCCGGCGAGCGCGGTGCTCGGGCCCCGACCGGCGAGGGCGGCCAGATCCAGCCGGTCGAACCGCACGTCGAGGCTCTCGGCGCCGAAGCGATCGGGACGGAGGCTCAGCACGCCGTTCGCCTGGATCCGCCCCAGCTCCCCGGCCAGGTCGGCCCGGACCTCGAGACGGGCCAGGGTGCCGCGGGAGACGAACGAGCCCCGGAGCGCGCCCCGCGTCGGCAGCTGGGGGAAGCTGCCGCGGAGGCCGTCGAAGACCAGCGGATCGAGCACCAGGTCGGTGGCCAGGCCGAGGGTGTCGCCCCGGGTATCGAGGGTGACCGCGCCGGCGAGCTCGCTGGCCGGGCGATCGCCGTCCTGGTGCCGGATCCGCCCGTCGAAGGTCGCCCGCCGCAAGGTGCCGGTGAGCAGGCCCGCGAGCCCGAGGCGCCCGCCCACCGTCACCGCCGGGGCGAGCCGTCGCACGGTGCGGAGGTCGACGTCGGCCTCGTGGACCCGCACCGAGTCGAACGCCAGTCCCGCCGAGCCGCCAAGTCGCACCGGCCCGGCGGCCACCAGCCGGGTCGTGGCGCCGCCCGGCACCCGCGCGTCGGCGAAGACCCAGTCGAGGTCCACGAGCATGCGATCGAAGAAGCCGTCGGCCCGGAGGCGACCGGTCAGGGTGCCGTGGAACGGCAGGGTGTCCAGGAAGCCCCGGACCGCGTCCAAGTCGAGCGAGGTGAGCGCCAGGTCCATCGCCCGGACGCCGAGGCCGCGGCGTTTGTCGTCCAGCGCGACCAGCTCCCCGTCCACCCGCCCCCCGCCCCCCTGGAGGTGGAGGTCCCGGAGCACGTAGGCGGTGCGGGTGGGCGACTCGGTGCGGGCCGCGAATAGCGTGCGCCCGGTCATGTCCGGGAAGTCCGGCGAGACCCAGCGGACGTCGGCCAGGCTGAGCCGGGGCACGTCGAGGCTGAAGTTGTACCGCAGCGGCCCGTCGGGCCACGCCACGCTGCCGCCGCCGCTGAACTCGGTGGCGGGCATGGCCCCGCGAGCCAGGCTGAAGACCAGGCTGTCGCCGGCGATCTGGACCGCCCCGTCGAGGTCGGTCACCGTCACGGCGGGATCGCTTACCCGCGCGGCCAGGGTGTCCACCTCGAAGCGGAGCGGCCGGCGGTCCGGCGTCGAGATCCGCATGAGGGGCATCCGGGTCGTCAGGCGGCCGATCGTGATCCGGCGGCGGTAGCCCTCGGGCGAGTCCTCGATCACCCGGCCGGGCTTGGCCCGCTCCGCCCCCAGCGACGCCTGCCGCTCGGCCTCGGTGCGCGCGGTGTCGGGGGGATTCCACGGCAGGAGCACCACCACCTCGCCGTCGGTGAGGCTCACGTCGTGGAACTCGATCAGCGGCGACGGCCCGCCCCCGCCCTTCCCCTCGCCCAGCCGCAGTACCTCCTCGAAGTTCATCCGGCCGTTGCGGTGCTTGATGAGCTGGATGGTGGGGCGGTGGGCGCGCACCCGGCTCAGCACGATCCGCCGCGCGAGGAAGTTGGGGAGGCGGAAGCTGACGTCGAGCCGCGGGAAATCGGCCAGCAGCACCCCGCTCGTGTCCCGCACGACGAGGTTCTCGAAGGTGAGGTCGTAGAGGAAGGAGCCCGAGATGCCGCCGACCTCGACCCGTCCCCGGAGCGTGCGGTCGAGCACGTCGGAGAGGCTGCGGGCCAGGAGCCCGCGCCCCGGGGGCGTGAGCACCGTGGCGGTGAGCACGCCGAGGACCAGCGCCACCGTCCCCACCACCGCCACGAAGAGGACGCGCGCCACCCGGCGGGTCATCAGAACGGCTGCCCCACGGCGAAGTGGATCGTGTACGACCGGCGGCGGGGGAGCTCGAAGTCGGCGTCCACCAGCCGGAGGTCGCCGTTCGGCTCCACCCGGTAGAGCGCGCCGGGTGGGCGGCGGTAGCCGTTGTACGCCACGTCGAACCGGACCGGCCCGAGCGGGGTGGTGAAGCGCAGGCCGGCGCCCGGGGTGAAGCGGAGCTGGAACGGCGAGCCGCTGCCCTCACCCCGCTGCCAGACGCTCCCCGCGTCGACGAAGAGGGCGAGCCGGAGCCGCTCGCGGAAGATCGGCGCCGGGACCCGGAGCTCGACGTTGCCGGTCACCTGGGTATTGCCACCGGTGGGCGAGAAGCGGACCCGCCCCCGCTCGTACCGCCCCTCCACCAGGAAGGAGTCGGGCGCCGCGGAGTCGGGGGTGAAGACGTAGACCACCGGCCCGAGCTCGTTCCGCTCGTACCCGCGCACGTCGGTCGGGCCGCCGCCGTAGAAACGGTGCTCGGGCGGCACGAAGGTCGCCAGGTCCCCGGTGAGGGTGAGCCGGGGCGAGAAGACGATCCCGCCGCGGACGTGGTAGCTCAGCACCACGTCCCGTCCCAGTTGACGGTACCAGGCCGCGTCCGCCACCACCCGGTTGAACTGCTGGGTCGAGGAGGAGCCGATCAGGCGCGAGCTGTGGGTCACCTCGACGCTGGCCACCTGGCCGCGGGTCGGGTTGAGCGGGTTGTTGGCCTGGAGCCAGGTGGCCGTGAAGGTGAGGGTGCCGAGGAACTGGCGTCGCCGCAGGAACGCGATGTCGCCGGCGGTGCAGACGTTGAAGAAGGCGCAGAAGTTGGCCTGGTCGGCCTCGGTGCGGCCGTAGGAGAGGCGGTAGGTCAGGCTGAGCGGGATCCGGCGCGCCGTCTCCTGGGTGATGCCGAAACTGGTGCCGTGCTCGGTGCGGCGATACGCCTTGAACTCCGACCGGCGCTCGGTGAAGATCGAGTAGGTGGCGGTGTTCTGGGGCGAGAGGAAATTGGGCTTCCGTACCGACGCCACCGCGTTGTAGTTCGCGCGGGAGGAGCCGATGGTGTCGTCCTGGATCGGGGCGCAGATGTTCCGCTCCGCCCCGAAGCCGACCGGGTCCCCCACCCCGATCTTCGAGAGCCGGCCGGTCAGGTCGAGCACCCGGCCGCCGCCCAGGAAGTTGCGGGCGGTCCAGCCGAGCCCGGTGCGGAAGCAGTCGTCGGTGCCGTAGCCCCAGGCTCCCCGGATCCGGCGGAACTTCCCCTCGGTGACCCGGACCAGGAGCGGCACCCGCGCCTCGCCCTGCTCCAGGTTGGCCGAGTCGATCTCGACCGAGGCGAAGCGGAAGAGCTCGGAGTTGTAGAGGTTCCGCTGGCTCTCGAAGAGGCGCTCCTCCGAGTAGGTCTGTCCCGGCCGGACCGACACCATGCGACGGACGAACGCCGAGTCGAGCCGGTCCGCCCCCTCGACCCGCACCGGGCCGAAGACGGCCCGGGTGCCGGGGTCCACCTCGAGGCGGACCGTGGCGGTCCGGCTGTCCTGGTCCACCGTGAAGTTCCGGAGCACCAGCGCGTAGGGGAACCCGCGGTCCCTGAGCCGCCGGGCGATCGAATCGCTCGCCGCCTGGAGGAGGAGCCGGTTGAACGGGTCGCCCTCGCGGAGCGGAAGGTCCTGCAGCACCTCCTCCCGCTCGGGCAGGGTGTCGATCCCCTCGACCCGAAACGACGTGATCCGGACCGGGCGGCCCTCGTCGATGATGAAGCGCACCCGGACGCTCTCCTCGGACCGCCGCACCATGGTGTCGACGGTGGCGCCGAGATAGCCCGAGAGCCGGTAGAGGAGGAGGATCCGGTAGACGTCCCGGCGGAACTCCTGCTCGTCGAAGAACCGCTTCTCGCCCAGGCCGAGCCAGCGGAAGGGGGGGACCCGCGCGAACCAGCTCGAATTCGTGGTGCCGATCGCGATCGCGAGGGTCTGGTCGTCGATAGCGTCGTTACCGACGAAGTCGAGCGCCCGCACCACCCGCGCCGGCTCCTGGGCCGCCAGCGGCCGCGGTCCGGCCCCCGCGGCGGTCGTCAGGCACGCGACCACGAGGCCGACGAGTGGAACGAAACGGCTCACCGGCGGACGACTCCCCCGACTGGCTGGACGGTGACGGCACCGGACCTCGGCCGACGGCGCGGTCCGGGCGGGGACGCGCGGTGGCCCGGCGGGTGGGCGGCCCCTCGGCCGGCCGGGTCGACGTCCGGCCGGCGGAGCCGGCACGCGATTGACGGCATGGTCCAACCTCAGTAGTTTGGCCAGCTTACGTGACCATGTCAACTTCGGCGACAGGGGAGCGCCGGGGGCCGCGCGCCGCCGTTCCCCGGCCCCCGCTCCCATCCCGGCACCGGCAGACAATGCGCCCCCTACGCACCGTCGCGTTCCTCACGACCCTGGCGGCGGGTTGCGCCCCCGATCGCGCGGGCTCGACCCTGGATTACTACTTCACCTACGATCCCCGCTCGCTCGATCCCGCCCTCTCTACCGATGTCCCGACCGGAGAGGTGGTCGCCCTGCTGTTCGACAACCTGACCCAGTTCGACCCCGACGGTCGGCTGGTCCCGGGGCTCGCGAGCCGCTGGGAGGTCGACTCCACCGGCACCCGGTACGTGTTCCATCTCCGGCCGGGCGTGAAGTTCCACGACGGCCGTCCCCTCACCGCCGCGGCGGTCCGCGCGTCCTATCTCCGCGCGCTCGATCCCGCCACCAAGGGGGGTCGCGGCTGGCCCCTCTATCCGATCGCGGGGGCGCGCCGCTATGCCATGGGCGACGCCACGGACGTGCCGGGAATCACCCTGGTCGACGACACCACCATCGCCTTCACGCTCGAGGAGCCGCTCAACGTCTTCCCCAAGCTCCTCGCCATGCCGGTGGCGGCGGTGGTGCCCGACCCGGTGCCGCCCGACCTGGACCAGCGCCCGGTGGGGAGCGGGCCGTGGCGCTTCGTGTCGTGGTCCCACGACGACGCGATCCTCCTGGCGCGGAACGCCGACTACTGGGGGACGCCGCCCGCCTCGGACACGCTGCGGATCCGGATCATCCCCGAGGAGCTCACCCAGGCGGCGGAGTACGAGGCGGGGCGGCTCAGCGTGGTGGAGATCCCGTTCGGCGAGACCCGGCGCTGGGAGCAGTTGCGCCCCGACGAGCTGCAGCGCCGGCCGGCGCTCCGGGCGCTCTACATCGCGATCAACACCACCCGGGGGCCGCTCCGCGATCCGCGGGTGCGCCGCGCCCTCAACCACGCGATCGACGTCCCCGCGATCCTGGAGCGGGTGGTGGGCGGCCGCGGGGTGCTCGCCGCCGGGGCGATCCCGCCCGGGCTCATGGGCTACGACTCGACCCGCCAGCGCTATGCCCACGATCCCGCTGCGGCGCGGCGACTGCTGGCCGAGGCGGGCCAGGGCAACGGACTCGCGCTCCGCCTCTGGCGGACCCAGCGCTCGCCCTACGACCGGATCGCCGAGGCGGTGCAGCAGGACCTCGCCAAGGTGGGGGTGACCGTGGAGATCGTGGAGCGCGACGCCTCGAGCGCCCGGGCCGCGGCCCGCAAGGGCGAGACCGACCTCTTCCTCACCGACTGGTACGCCGACTACCCCGACCCCGAGAACTTCAACTACCCGCTCTTCCACTCGACCAACAAGGGGCCGGGCGGCAACCTCGCCTTCCTCGCCGACCCGACCCTGGACTCGCTGATCCTGCGCGCCCGCGCCACCACCGACCCCGCCGAGAAGGAGCGGCTGTCGCGGACGATCGACGCGCGGGTCTTCGAGCTCGCGCCCTGGGTGTTCCTCTGGTTCCCCACCGACCTCTATGCGGTGCGGCCCGACGTGACGGGGTGGGAGATCCCGGCGATCTTCAACGGGCAGCGCTGGCTCGAGGCGCGCCGCACGCCGTGACCCGCTTCCTCGCCCTCCGCCTGGCGCTGCTCGTCCCCACGCTCCTCGGCGTCCTCCTGGTGGCCTTCCTCCTGCTCTACGTGGCGCCGGGGGACCCGGTGCAGGCGATGGTGGGGGAGCGGGCCGACGCCGAGACGATCGCGCGTCTCCGGGCGGAGCTCCGCCTCGACGACCCGCTTCCCGAGCGCTTCGTGGACTACGTGGCCGGGGTCGCGCGGGGGGACCTCGGCACCTCGTACATCACCCGGCGGCCGATCCTCCGCGACCTGCTCGAGCGCTTCCCCGCCACCCTGCGCCTCGCCGCCGCGGCGATGCTCTTCGCCACCGTGACCGGCGTCCTGGTGGGCGTCTACGGCGCCTGGCGCCCCGGCTCCCGGCTCGATCGCCTGGCCACGTTCGGTTCCTACCTCGCGGTCTCGTTCCCGGTGTACTGGGTCGGGCTCTTGCTGATCCTGGTCTTCGCGGTGCAGCTCCGCTGGTTCCCGCCGTCGGGCTCGGGGGGGCTGGTGTACCTCGTGCTGCCGGCGATCACGCTGGGGATGCGCTCGGTGGCCTTGATGGCGCGCATGACCCGCGCGGCCATGCAGGAGGTGCTCCAGAGCGATTTCGTGCGCGCCGCCCGGGCCAAGGGGCTCCCCGAGGCGCGGGTGGTCCTCACCCACGGCCTCCGCAACGCCATGATCCCGGTCCTCACCGTGCTGGGGCTGGACTTCGGCAGCTATCTCACCGGCTCGATCCTCACCGAGACGGTCTTCTCCTGGCCCGGCGTGGGGCGCTACGTGCTCAACGCGATCGACAAGCGCGACCTCCCCGCGGTCCAGGGCAGCATCCTCTTCCTGAGCCTCGTCTTCGTGCTGGTGAACCTCCTCACGGACATCCTTTATGCCAAGGCGGATCCGAGGGTGGCGTACGATTGACCGGGCGGCGCGCGCGGGCCGGATCCTGCTCGCGCTCGTCGCCCTGCTCCCGGCCTCCACCCCCCTCGCCGCGCAGCGCGACCTCGCCCGCCGGCTCGACGCCCGACTCGACGCGCCGCCGTTCGACCGCCTGCTCTGGGGCGTCGCGGTGCTGGACGAGCGGGGCCGGCTCCTCTACGGCCGCAACCACGACAAGCTCTTCATGCCGGCGAGCAACACCAAGCTGGTGGTGAGTGCGGTGGCCGCGGCGCTCCTGCCGCCCGACTTCACGGTGCGCACCAGCCTCTACGGCGCCGGCCCGATCGTGGACGGGGTGCTGCACGGGGACCTCGTCCTCTACGGCCGGGGCGACCCGACTTTCGGCCGCCGCTGCTTCGCGGTCGACACCCTCCTCCCCGGCGTCTGCGACCGCGACCCCGCGGCCAGGCTCCGGGAGCTGGGCGAGGCACTCCGCGCCCGTGGCATCCGCACCGTCGCCGGCGACCTGGTGGGCGACGGCAGCTACTTCGAGCCGGAGACGGTGCACCCCGCCTGGTCGTACTTCGACCTCAACTGGTGGTATGCGGCGCCGGTCTCGGGCCTCGGCTTCAACGACAACAGCGTCGATTTCCACTGGCGCCCCGGCGCCGGCGTCGGCGCCCCGGCGCTCATCACGATGGAGCCGGACCTGGGCGACATCGCCTTCGAGAACCGGACGGTGACCCTGCCGGCGGGCGGCGTCACCGACCTCCCCGACCGCTTCTACCGGACGCCCGGCACCCTCTCCGTCTGGGCCGAGGGGACGGTGGCGCTGGACAGCCGGGGCGGCACGGAATCGTTCGTGCACCCGGACCCGAACCTCTACACCGCCCGCGCACTCCGGCAGGCGCTCGCCGAGGCGGGGATCGCGGTGGCCGGCGCCACCCGTTCCACCACCGACTCGATGCGGTACCGCCACGTCCGCGCGGGGCCGCCGCTGGCCGAGGTGACCTCGCGCCCGGTCCGCGACTGGATCTTCCCGATCCTCAACACCAGCCAGAACTGGTACGCCGAGATGCTGCTCAAGCAGCTCGGCAGGCTGTTCGGCACGGCGGGGAGCTGGCAGGAGGGGCTGGCGGTCGAGCGCCGGTTCCTGATCGACTCGGTAGGCATCGACTCGACCCACTTCGCGCTGAGCGACGGCTCGGGGCTCTCCGCCGACAACCTGGTCTCGCCGCTCGCCTTCACCCGGCTGCTCCAGTACATGCGCCGCCATCCGCGGTACGCCGTCTTCGCCGCCGGGCTCCCCCGCTCGGGCACGGTGGGATCGCTCCGCAACCGGTTCCGCGGCACCCCGCTCGAGGGCCGCGTGGTGGCGAAGACCGGCAGCATCTCCCGGGTCAACACCCTCTCGGGCTACGTCGAGCGGCCCGATGGCCGGGTCCTGACCTTCTCGATCCAGGCCAACCACCACACCCTGCCGGGGCGGGTGATCCTGGCCCGGATCGACAGTGTAGTAGCCGAGCTGGGGAGATAGCGCCGCAGGGAGGATCCCGGATGCGACTGGTCCTGCTTCGCCACGCCCACGCGGGGGACCGGGACCCGACGAGGTACCCGGACGACGCCGAGCGCCCCCTCACCGCCAAGGGGCGGAAGATCCAGGCCCGGACCAGCCGCGCGCTCAAGAAGCTCGGCGTGCGGTGCGACCTCGTGCTCACCAGCCCCTGGCGGCGGGCGGCCGAGACGGCGGCGATCCTGGCGGACGCGCTGGGCCTCGAGGCGCCCCGGGTCTCCGACGCCCTCGCCGCCCCGCCCGACCTGGATCGGCTCGGCCGGGACCTCGCCGACGTCGATCCCGGGGCCACGGTGGTGCTGGTGGGACACGAGCCCTGGCTCGGCGAGCTTGGCTCGCTCCTCCTCGCCGGCGGCACCGACCGGCTGGCGATCGACTTCCCCAAGAGCGGTCTGCTCTGCCTCGAGCTCGAGCGGCTCGAGCCCGGCGCGGCCCGGCTCCGCTGGTTCCTCCGCCCCAAGCTGCTGTGAGGCGCCCCGGGGCCTAGTTACCTTTGGCGCATGTCATCCTCGCCGCTTCCCCCGCTCCGCGTCGCGATCGTCGGCTCGGGGCCGTCGGGGTTCTATGCCGCCGAGCACCTGCAGAAGAAGGCGCCCGGTGTCGCCATCGACATGTTCGACCGCCTTCCCACGCCGTTCGGGCTGGTGCGGGGCGGCGTCGCGCCCGACCACCAGAAGATCAAGTCGGTCACCAAGGTCTACGACCGCATCGCGGCGCAGCCGGGGTTCCGCTTCTTCGGCAACGTGGCGATCGGGCGGGACCTCCTCCGGGAGGAGCTGCTCGCCGCGTATCACGCGGTGATCTACGCCGTCGGCGCCCCCGGCGACCGCGCGCTGGGCGTGCCCGGGGAGCAGCTTCCCGGGAGCCACGCCGCCACCGAGTTCGTCGGCTGGTACAACGGCCACCCCGACTACCGCGACCTCGAGTTCGACCTCTCGCAGGAGAGCGTCGCGGTGGTGGGCATGGGGAACGTGGCGGTGGACGTGGTCCGGATCCTGGCGCGCACGCCCGAGGAGCTGGCGCGCACCGACATCGCCCCCCACGCGCTCGAGGCGCTGGCCGCGAGCCGGGTGCGCACGATCTACCTGCTGGGCCGGCGCGGCCCCGCGCAAGGGGCGTTCACCAACCCCGAGCTCAAGGAACTGGGCGAGCTCCCCGGCGCCGACGTGCTGGTCGACCCGGCGGAGCTGGTGCTCGACCCGGCGAGCGCCGAGGCGCTGGCGGCGAGCGAGGACCGCGAGCCGGAGAAGAACCTGCGCACGCTGCGCGCCTTCGCCGAGCGGGCGCCCGCGGGGAAGCCCCGGCGGATCCGCATCCGCTTCTGCGTCTCGCCGGTCGAGCTCGTGGGTCGGGACCGGGTGGAAGCCATCCGCCTGGTGCGGAACCGGCTGGTGCGCGGCGCCGACGGCCAGATCCGGGCGGAGCCCACCGGCGAGCACGAGACGCTCCCCGCGGGACTGGTCTTCCGGTCGGTAGGCTACTTCGGCGTGGGCGTGCCCGGCGTGGCCTTCGACCCGAGACGGGGCGTGATCCCGAACGTCGGCGGACGGGTCATGCTGGGCCCCGACGCGCCCTCCCGCGGCGAGTACGTGGTGGGCTGGATCAAGCGGGGGCCGAGCGGCGTCATCGGCACCAACAAGCCCGACGCGGTGGAGACGGTCGAGGCGCTGCTCGAGGACGCCGCGGCCGGCGCGCTGGCCGAGCCCCCGGCGCCGCGGGATTCGATCGAGCAGCTCCTTGCGGAGCGGGGGATCCGCTACGTGACCTACGCCGACTGGAAGGCGCTCGACGAGCTGGAGTGCGCCAAGGGCCAGCCCCTCGGCCGGCCGCGGCTCAAGTTCACCCGGGTGGCCGAGATGCTCGAGGCCATCGAGGAATGCCGGACCGGCAGCTCCCGCGCCTCCTGATCCTCGCGGCGGCCGCGGCGGCGCTCTCGTGCCGGCCGGCCGCGTCCCACCGGGTCCGTCGCCCGGCCCCGGGCTGGACCGCGCGCCGGCCCCGCACGAGCGGGCCGGGATCGCGAGCGACGCGCGGATCGACTCGACCGGCCACCTCCTCGGCAGCTTCGTCGGCGAGGGGACGCCACGACGGTGCCACCTCGTCTCGAGCGACACCGGGCTCATCGCCGAGCTGGTCCGCCGGGCCAGCCCGGCGGCGCCGCGCGGCCACGATCTCCGGGCCTGGCTGGCGCGGGAGCGCGTGCTCACGATCCGGCTCGATGGCCCCGCGGCCGGACCGATCCGGTTGGGCCGGCTTCCCGCCGCCTCCGCCGGCGGCCGGGGGGAGCTCGCGGTCGACTCCATCGTCCTGCGCGGGAGCCGCTGCGAGGGGCGCGCGACACCGTCGTGGCGGCCACGGTGCTGCTCTGGGAGGGGGCCGGGGGCTCGGGCATGACGGTGTTCCGCCCCACGCTTCTCGCGCTCGAACGGGGCGCGCCGGCGCCGCTTGGCGCGGGCCGGCCGCCGTACTATTGGCGCCGCCTCCAGCCCCTGGCCGACCTCGCAGGCGACGGCGACTACCCCTGGACCGAGCCGGCGGACACCCGCGACGGGGCGGTGCTCTGGGCCGTGCTGGAGCCCGCGAGCCATGCGGTCGTGGCCGCGGCGGTGGTCGAGAGCCCCTCTCGAGAATGAGGCGTCCATGAAGATCTACACCCGCACCGGCGATCGCGGCGAGACGGGGCTCCTGGGGGGCGGCCGGGTCGCCAAGGACCACCCCCGCGTCGCGGCCTACGGCGACGTCGACGAGCTGAATGCGGCGATCGGCCTGGCGCGCGCGACACCGCCGGTGGAGCTGCACGACGACCTCCTCGCCGCGATCCAGCGGGACCTCTTCGCCATCGGGGGACACCTCGCCACCCCCGACCCCGAGCGGGTCCGCAAGGCGCTGGCCCAGGAGAAGGCCACCCTCTCGGCCGCGCGCGTGGCGGAACTCGAGGCCGCGATCGACGCGGCCGAGGCGGAGCTCCCGCCGCTCCGCGCCTTCGTCCTCCCCGCCGGCTCGCCCAAGGCCGCCGCGCTCCACCTCGCCCGCACCGTCTGCCGCCGGGCCGAGCGCGGCGTGGTGCGCCTCTCGCGCGAGACGGAAGTGCCCGAGCTCTTCCTCGTGTACCTCAACCGACTCTCCGACCTCCTGTTCACGCTGGCGCGCCTGGCCAATCGCCGGACGGGGGTCGGCGACGCGACCTGGTGATGCATCGGATCTCCGTCGCGCACGCGCTCGGGCGCTACGAGGTCCTGGTGGGCCCCGGCCTCCTGGCACGGCTCGCCGAGCTGGTGGCGGCGCGGCTTCCCGGACGGCGGACCGTGATGGTCAGCGACGACCGGGTGGCCGAGCTCTACCGCGGGTTCCTCGCCTCGACCGATCATGCCTGGCACCCGGCGCCCCGCACCTGCGCCGACGAGCCGCCGCCCGGGTGGCGTGCGCCGCTCACCTTCCCCGCCGGCGAGCGGTCCAAGACCCGTGCCACCTGGGAGCGGCTCACCGACCGGATGTTGGCGGAGGGGTACGGGCGCGACAGCGCGATCGTGGCACTGGGCGGCGGCGTGGTGGGGGACCTGGCGGGCTTCGTGGCCGCCACCTACATGCGGGGCGTCCCGTACGTCCAGGTGCCCACGACCACGGTGGCCATGCTGGACGCGTCGGTCGGCGGCAAGGTCGGGGTCGACACCCCGGCCGGCAAGAACCTGGTGGGGGCCTTCCATCCCCCCGCGCTGGTGGTGGCCGATCCGTACACCCTGCTGAGTCTCCCAGACGCGGAGTACCGCGCCGGGCTGGCCGAGGCGGTGAAGCACGCCCTCGTGGCGGACGCGGCCTATTTCGAATGGATCGAGGCCGAGGCCGGGCGGATCGTCGCCCGCGAGCCCGCCGCGCTGGGCGCGCTCGTCCGGCGGAGCGTCGAGATCAAGGCGGCGGTGGTGAGCGAGGACGAGCGGGAACAGGGTCGGCGCGCGACCCTCAACGCCGGCCACACCGTCGCGCACGCGCTCGAGCAGGTCACCGACTACGCCACGTCGCATGGCGAGGCGGTGGCCGTGGGCCTCGTGGTGGAGTGCGGCCTCGGCGAGCGGCTGGGTGTGACCGAGCCGGGCACGGCGGCACGGGTGCGCGCGCTGCTCGCGCGGCTGGGTCTGGGCACCGACCGGCCGCCGCTCGCCGGCGAGGCGATGCTGGCCGCGATGACGCGGGACAAGAAGAACCGGCGGGGGGAGATCCGTCTGGCGCTGCCGCGTGGCGTGGGACGCATGCACGAAGGGGACGGGACTTGGACGCTCCCGGTCGCGCCGGCGGCGCTGCGCGCCGCACTCCGGCCCGGCGACCACCCTGGCTGAGCACGTTTCCACGCCGGCCCTCCACTGGATGTCCCATTCGCACGCCCGTTCACGAGTGCAACGCCTGCTGCCGCCCGAGCATGGCGTCGACGCCACACCGCGGCCCGGTCGGCCCCGGCGGGTGCCGCGGGCAAGGCCGGAAGCAGCCGCATATCGGGCGATGGAGCAACGAGTTATGGCGGCGATCCCGGAGCTTTCTTGACCCTGTTTCCTCCGGTCGGTATATTCGCCTCACCACACCCCAGTTCGATTTCCTGATCGACATCCGCGATCCTCGCGTCGCGCCCTCACGCTCCAGGCCACCCATGTCGCCCGCGAACGGCCGTCACGCGCGCCCGGTGAACCGGGGCAGTCCCGCGAGCGCGTTCGAGCAATACCTCCAGGAGCTCCAGCGGCTCCCGATGATCACCGACCCCGAGGAGGAGCGGCGGTTGGGACGGCGGGCGCGCGCGGGCGATCGGGCGGCGGCGGAGCGCCTGGTCACCGCCAACCTCCGGTTCGTGATCGCGTACGTGAAGCGGTTCCAGGGACGGGGGCTCGACCTCCCCGAGCTGGTGGCCATCGGGAACGAGGGGCTTCTCCGCGCCGCGCGGCGCTACGACCCCGATCGGGGGGTGAAGTTCATCTCCTACGCCGTTTGGTGGGTGCGGCAGGCGGTGATGCGGGCGCTGGCGGAGCAGACCCGGACGGTGCGCATCCCGGTGGCGCAGAACGGCGCGATGGTCCGGATGGCGCGGACGGAGTCGTTCCTCTCCCAGGAGCTGGGACGCGAGCCCACCGACGAGGAGATCGCGCTGGCGCTCAACGACACGGTCGAAAACATCCGCCTCGCCCGCTGGATCACGGCGGCGGAGATCTCGCTCGACGCGCCGACCGACGACGCCGATCGCGGGGGACTCACCGTGGGGGAGCGGGTGGCGGGTCAGCGGGGCGAGGACGTCGAGGCGAGCACCGACGCCCGGCTGATGCGGGAGTTCATCGACCGCATCGCGGACCGCTACCTCACGCCGCGGGAGCGGAAGATTCTCTACCTGTACTACGGGCTCGAGGAGGGCTGCGAGGCGCTCACGCTGGAGAAGATCGGTGCCCTCCTCGGCGTTACCCGGGAGCGGATCCGCCAGATCCGGGAGCGCGCCTTCGAGAAGCTCCGCCAATCGCCCGACGTCCGGCAACTCAAGGGGCGCTGGGAAGCGGCCTGAGCCGCGGCGCCAGCCGTGACGGACCCCGGGGCGGGCGACGATGCCCGCCCTGTTCGTTCTCCCCCGGTGTATGTTTCCCCCATGCCGTACCGCCTTCCCGTCTTCCCCCTCGAGCTGGTGCTCTTCCCCGGCGCCCTGGTCCCGCTCCACATCTTCGAGCCGCGGTACCGCCGCATGCTCGCGGACTGCCTCGCGGGGGATCGCCGGTTCGGCATCACGCCCATCACCCCGGACGGCGAGGCCCCGCCGGCCGGGGCGGTCGGCTGCGTGGCGCTGATCCGCGCCGCCCAGGCGCTCCCCGACGGGCGGAGCAACATCGCCGTGAGCGGCGAGACGCGGTTCGTGGTGCGGGCCTACCAGGACGAGCCGCTGCCCTACCGGGTGGCGCTGGTGGAGGACGTCGAGGACGCCGACCGCGAGGCGCCGCCCGATCGCACGGCCGAGTTGCGGGCCCTCGCCAGCCGCTACGCCGAGGCGCTCAACCTCCTCAACGACGCCGACCCGACGGAGACCGCCTGGTCGGACGACCCGCAGGCGTTGTCGTTCCAGGCGGCCGCCGCCGCGGAGCTGAGCGTTCCGATCAAACAACAGCTGCTCGATCTCCGCTCCACCCGGGAGCGGGTCGAGCAGCTGCTCCGCCTGCTCCCGCCGCTGGTCGTCGACGCGCTCGAGCGGGCCCGGGTCCACGTTCGCGCCCGCTCGAACGGCACCGGCGGCTCCCGTCCGGAGATCACCGCCATCTCATGAACCCCGCGCTCGTCGACGCGCTCGGGCGCATCGTCGGCCCCCGCTGGGTGCGGCACCGTCCCGCCGAGCTGGCGACCTACCGCTCCGACGGGCTCCCGACCCGCGAGTCCACCCCGGGGCTGGTGGTGCTCCCCGGGAGCCGGGCCGAGGTGATCGAGGTGATCCGCCTCCTGCACCTGCTCGGCGTGCCGTTCGTGGCCCGCGGCGCCGGGACCGGCCTCGCGGGCGGCGCGCTGGCCGACCCCGACGCCGTGCTCCTCACGCTCACCCGGCTCCAGCGGATCCTGCGGCTCGACCCCCGGCGACGCCGGGCCACCGTGGAGCCCGGCGTCGTCAACGCCCGGCTCTCCGCCGCCGCGGCACGCCACGGCCTCCAATACGTCCCCGACCCCTCGAGCCAGACCGCGTGCACCATCGGCGGCAACGTCGCCGAGAACGCGGGGGGACCGCACTGCCTCAAGTACGGCGTCACCACCAACCACGTGGTGGAGCTCGAGGTGGTGCTCCCCGACGGCTCGGTGGCGCGACTCGGCTCGCCCCACGGGGAGAGCTGGGGCCCCGACCTGGTGGGACTCTTCGTCGGGAGCGAGGGGATGTTCGGGGTCGCCACCGAGATCACGGTGCGGCTCGAGCCGCTGCCCCCCTGCGCCCGCACGATGCTGGCCGACTTCCCCACCGTGCGGGCGGCCAGCGAGGCGGTCTCGGCCATCATCGCGACGGGGATCGTCCCGGCCGCGCTGGAGATGATGGACCAGTCGTGCGTCCGCGCGGTGGAGGCCTCGATCTACGCCGCGGGCTATCCCACCGACGCCGCGGCGGTGCTCCTGGTCGAGGTGGACGGCGCCGCCGAGCCGGTGGCCTACGAGAGCGAGACGGTCGCGCGCCTGCTCCGCCGCCACGGGGCCCGCTCGGTGGCGAGCGCCTCCACGCCCGAGGCGCGGGCCCGGCTCTGGCAGGGCCGCAAGAAGGCGTTCGGCGCCATGGGGCGGATCGCCCCCGACCTCGCGGTGCAGGACGCCGTGGTGCCCCGGTCGACGCTCCCCGACATCCTCGACGCCGTGGGCGAGATCGGCCGCCGCCACGGGCTCACCATCAGCAACGTCTTCCACGCCGGCGACGGCAACCTCCACCCCAACATCAGCTTCGACCGGCGCGACCCGGCACTCGCCGAGCGGACCAAGGCGGCGAGCCGCGAGATCATGCGGGTCTGCGTCGAGGCGGGCGGGAGCATCACCGGCGAGCACGGGGTGGGCTCCGACAAACTGGAGTACATGCCCTGGATCTTCGACGCCACCTCGCTCGGCGCCATGCGGGCGGTGCGGCGGGTCTTCGACCCGGGGGAGCTCGCGAACCCCGGCAAGGTGGTGCCGATCCGCGCCTGCCGCGAGTGGTGCCCCCCCCGCCGGACCCTGGGAGGCGTGCCGTGAGCGAGGCGATCCTCGCCCGACTCAAGGCCCTCCTCGGCACCGTCGGGGTGGGCCGAGACCCGGAGGGCCTGCCCCGCGCCATCCCCGACACCGAAGAGGCGCTGGCCCAGGTGCTCGAGATGGCGCACGCCGAGGGGTGGCGGGTCCGGGTCGAGGGCCACGGGAGCTGGCTCCCCACCGACGCCCCGGCGGATCTCGCCGTGAGCACCCGCGGGCTCGATCGGATCGTCTCGGTGAGCCCGGCGGACCTGGTCGCCACCGTACAGGCGGGCGTGCCGGTGGAAGCGCTCCGGCGCCGGCTGGCGGACCAGGGGATGTGGCTCGCGCCCGACCCGCCGGGCCGGCCCGATCGCACCATCGGCTCGGTCGTCGCCACCGCGACCGCCGGCCCGCTGCGCCACGGCTTCGGTCCGGTGCGCGATCACGTGCTCGGATGCACCGTCGTCACCGGCGACGGCCGGATCGTGCGGGCGGGCGCCCGGGTGGTCAAGAACGTGGCCGGCTACGACCTCGTCAAGCTGCAGGTGGGCGGCTTCGGCGGGTTCGGGGTCGTCACCGAGCTCCACCTGCGGCTCCGAGCGCTCCCCCGGGCCGACGTGACGCTGATCGCGCGGGGGGGCCGGGATGCCCTCACGCTGGCGGGCCGGGAGATCGTCGCCGCCGACCTCGCGCCGGGCGCGCTGGAGCTCCTCTCGCCGGCGATCGCCGCGGAACCGCAGTGGGTCCTGGCGGCGCGGTTCGTCGGCACCGACGAGGCGGTCCAGGCGGGAGCCCAC
>DATLZT010000078.1:0-12031 GCA_035573835.1 Gemmatimonadales bacterium | reverse complement strand
GCGGTGCTCGCGATCGAGCCGGCCACCATCTATCTCCTGCCCTCCGAGAACGTCCGCGCCACGGCCCGCGCGCTCCGCGAGGACGGTTCGCCGGTGGGCGCGGTGCGGGTCGTCTGGAAGTCGCTTCGCCCCGACGTCGCGACCGTCGACGCCGAAGGGGTCATTGTCGGGCTCGTGCCGGGGCACGGGATCGTCCAGGCGAGCATTCCGGGCGGGCTCACGGCCACCGTGCCGGTCGAGGTGTCCCAGGCCGAATTCCGGCCGACGGTCGAGCGCCTGGTGCTGTCGCCGGGCGACCTCGACACCCTCGAGGTGGTGATCCCCTCCCAGGGTGGTCGCCCGCTGCGGAACGGGTTGCAGTGGCGTTCCACCGATCCCGCCGTGGTGCGGGTCGGGCCGACCGGCATCGTCCAGGCCATGGGCCCGGGGCAGGCCGAGGTGGTCGTGAGCGGGTTCTTCCAGGAGCGGCGGATCGCGATCCAGGTCCACCGGCCGATCGAGACGCTGGTGGTCAGCCCGCGGCCGAGCGCCGGACCGTTGCGGGTGCCGCTGCAGGGAACCCGCACCGTCGCCGCCCGGGCCGAGGCGGCCGACTCGACCGTGGTGCCCGAGGCGCCGTTCCGCTGGGAGGTGGGCGACACGTCGGTCGTCGCGTTCGATCCCGCCACCGGCACGCTCACGGGTCGGGCGCTCGGCACTACCAGCCTGAGCCTCCGACTCAAGGGGTTCGCCCTCACCAACTGGGTGGTCGAGGTCATCCCCGGCGGGATTGCGCTCTCGCGCGGTCGACTCGCGCTCGCACCCGGGGAGCGGGCCGCCCTCACCCCGATCCTCCTCGACGACAAGGGCAACGCCCTGGGACCGGTGGCCGAGGCGCGGTGGAGCAGCAGCGATCCGCAGGTGGCCCGGGTTGGCGCCGACGGGACCGTGGAGGCGGCGGGGATCGGCCACGCGACCGTCACCGCCGGTACGCCCTGGGGGAAGAGCGCCGCGGCCGAGGTCTACGTGGTGGGCGATCTCCTCCTCACCTCCAACCGGCGCGGCGTCGGGTTCGGCATCCACCAGCTCCGCGCCGCCGCGCCCGAGGAGGCGCTCCCCGTCCTGGCCGACAGCGCGATCAACCTCGACCCGGTCTGGTCCCCCGACCGCACCCGGATCGCGTTCAGCTCCAACCGCTCCGGCGACTTCGAGCTCTACCTGATGGATGCCGACGGCCGGAACCTCCGGCGGCTCACCGAGGCGCGCGGGGTCGACGACGACCCGAGCTGGACGCCCGACGGCCGCCAGCTGGTCTTCACCTCGGAGCGGACCGGGACGAAGCAGATCCACCTGCTCACCCTGGAGACGGGTGAGATCCGGGCGCTCACCGCGTCGCCCGGGGGGAACCAGGCGCCGGTCGTCTCGCCCGACGGGCGCTCGATCGCCTTCGTCTCCGCCCGGGACGGCAACCACGAGGTCTACCTGATGGATCTCGACGGCGGGAACCAGCGGAACCTGACCCGGACCGCGGCACGGGAGTCGGCGCCGCGCTTCTTCCCGAACGGGGACCTCCTCTACGCGGTCGACCGGCCCGGTAAGGGTGCCGGCGCGGCGCTGATGCGACTCACCCCGGCCACCGGGGCCGCCACCACGCTCGGCACGACGGATCATCCGGTCACGGCGCTCGCCGTCTCGCGCGACGGGGAGACGCTCGCCTACGTGCTGGGCCGGTTGGTCGACGCCTCCCGGGGCCAGACCCGCTATTCGCTCCACCTGCGGGGCGCAGCCCCCGGCGCCGTTCCCGCCGAGGTGAAGCTCCAGGCCGGGGAGCAGGTGGCCACGCCGTCGTTCTAGCCGTCCCGGCACGGGGCTCGCCGGGCGGTTATTATTGGTCGACTCCACCACCCCCCGATGCGAGCCCTCACCCTCACGCAGCTCGGCGGCCTCGAGCACCTCGTGGTGCAGGAGGTGCCCGAGCCCGTCGTGGCGAGCCCCACCGACGTCCTGGTCCGGATCCGCGCGGCCGCGCTCAATCACCTCGATCTCTTCGTCGTGAAGGGGCTGCCCGGCGTGCAGTACTCGTTCCCCCACGTCATGGGAGGCGACGGCGCCGGCGTGGTCGAGGCCGTGGGCCCGGCGGTGCGCGCCGTGCGGCCGGGGGATCGGGTGATGATCAACCCGGGGATCTCCTGCCACGCCTGCGACCCCTGCCTCGACGGCGAGCACTCGCTCTGCACCACCTATCGGCTGCTGGGCGAGCATCTCCCCGGCTCCATCGCCGAGTACCTGGTGGTGCCGGAGCGCAACCTGGCGCGGGTGCCGGACGGGATGCCCTGGCCCGAGGCGGCGGCGTTCTCGCTCGCCACCCTCACCGCCTGGCGGATGCTGGTGACCCGGGCCCGGCTCCATGCGGGGGAGACGGCGCTTATCTGGGGGGTGGGCGGCGGCGTCTCCCTCGCCGCGCTCCGGATCGCCAAGCTGCTCGGCGCCCGGGTGATCGCCACCAGCGCCTCCGACCGCAAGCTCGAGGTGGCGCGCTCGCTGGGCGCGGACGTGACGATCAACCACGCCCGGACCGACGTGGCGGCCGAGGTGCGTGCCCTCACCGGGAAGCGGGGGGTCGACGTGGTGGTCGACAACGTCGGCGAGCGGACGTGGGAGGCGTCGCTCCGCTGCCTCGCGCGGATGGGCCGCCTGGTCACCTGCGGCGGCACCACCGGGCCGATGGTCGTGACCGACGTGCGCAAGCTCTTCTGGTACCAGTGGAGCATCCTCGGCTCCACCATGGGCAACCACCGGGAGTACCGGGAGATCGTCCGGCTGGCGGGGGAGGGGAAGCTCTGGCCCCTGATCGACCGGGTGGTGCCGCTCGAGGACGCGCCGCGGGCGTTCGCCCGGCTCGCGGAGGCGGAACAGATGGGCAAGATCGTCATCGAGGTGTCACGTGACTGAGATCTGGGACCGACTGCTGAGCGGGGCCTCCGAGCTGGCCTACATCCTGCCGGCGCTCCTCCTCGCCGCCGTCATCCTGCTCGCCGGCTACTTCCTGGCCCGCACGCTGCAGCGCGGCGTGGACCGGGCCCTCCAGCGGGTGAACTTCAACCGGGTGGCCGACGACGCCGGGCTCACCGAGGTGGTGAGCCGGGCCCACATCGACCCGGTCCACGCGGTGGGCAAGCTGGTCTTCTGGCTGGTGATGCTCGCGGTCATCCTGCTCGCCAGCTCGGCGCTGGGGCTCGAGAGCATCAACACCATGTTCGGCGCGATGGTCTCCTTCCTCCCGACCCTCATCGCCGCCGTGGTGATCGTGATCCTCGGCATGCTGGTGGGGGAGTTCCTCCGGGGGCTCATCCTGGCCAGCGCCGGCGGCGTGGAAGGGGTGCCCACCCTGGCCAAGCTCGCCAAGGGCGGCGTGGTGCTGGTGGCGCTCTTCCTCGCCCTCCAGCAGCTCGGGGTGAGCGAGGAGATCGTCACCTCCGCCTTCACCCTGGTCTTCGGCGCCATCGCGCTCGCCGCCGGCATCGCCTTCGGCCTCGGCAACCGCCGGCTGGCCGGCGAGATCACCCGCAAGTGGTACGAGGAGGGGCGCCGGCGGGATCGGCGGATCACCGACCGGCCCGAGTACCAGGCGGCGCAGGCCAAGGCCCAGGCGGACATGATCCGGGCGGCGGTGCGGGAGGCGATCCGGGAGGCGCGGAAGGAGGAGCCCACGCTCCTTGACTGAGCCCGGACGGGGCCGCGCCGCCGATGCGGCGTTCCTCCGCGGGCTCGGTCGCGCCGCCGGGGGCGCGATCATCTTCGCGCTGCCGCTCCTCATGACGATGGAGATGTGGCACCTCGGCTTCTACGTCGACCGCCTCCGCCTCGCCCTCCTGCTCGTGGTCGTGGTGCCGCTCCTGGTGGGACTCTCGCACTACATCGGCTTCGAGGAGACCTTCGGTTGGCGGGACGACCTCGTCGACGCCTTCGTCGCCCTGGCGGTGGGCGCCCTCGCCTCCGCCGCGGTCCTGGCGCTCCTCGGCGTCCTCCGGGCCGGCATGTCGCTCGACGAGCTCGTCGGCAAGGTGGCGCTCCAGGCGGTGCCGGCGAGCGTCGGCGCCCTGCTGGCCCAGAGCCAGCTCGGCACCGCCCAAGGGCCGCGGGCGCGGGCCCGACGGCCGACCCGCTACGCCGGCGAGCTCTTCTTCATGGCGGTGGGGGCGCTCTTCCTCTCGCTCAACCTCGCCGTCACGGAGGAGATCGTCATCATCGCCTACCGGCTGACCGACCGGCACGTGCTCGCGCTCGTCGCCGTCTCGCTCGGCCTGATGCACGCGTTCGTGTACGCGGTGGAGTTCCGGGGGCAGGCGGCGGTGCCGACGGGCACGCCCTGGTGGAGCCCCTTCCTCCGGTTCACCGTCGCCGGGTACGCGATCGTGCTCCTGATCGGCGCCTACACGCTGTGGACCGTGGGGCGGCTCGACGGCCTCGCGCCGGAGCAGGCCCTCCGGGCCGTCCTGGTGCTCGGCTTCCCCGGGGCCGTGGGTGCCGCGGCGGCGCGCCTCATCCTCTGATCCGATCCCCGAGGCTTCCCTGAGCGCCCCTCCCGACCCCCGCACCGTCGCCGATCCCGCCGGGTCCGGGCGGGACGAGCCGCGCATCCCCGTGGCGGAGCGGATCGCGGCGGTCCTCGGGTTCGCGTTCCTCGTGGTGGCGGTGGGCTACTTCCTGCGCGGCGGGCTCGCCACCGACGACTCGCCTCCCGACGTCGCCGTCACGGTCGACTCCATCCTTCCCCAGCGGGACGGCTTCCTGGTGGAGATCCGGGCGTTCAACCGCGGCGGGGCCGCCGCGGCGGCGGTGACGGTCGAGGGAGTGCTGCGGACGGGGAGCGGGGAGGAGCGGGCGGAGACCACGTTCGACTTCGTCCCCGCCCGCTCCGAGCGCGCGGGCGGGCTCGTCTTCCGGACCGATCCGCGCCGGGGCGAGCTCGAGCTCCGGGTGCTCGGCTACTCGGCCCCCTGAACGCGGACGGGGCGCTACTCCAGCGCGAACCGCGCCACTTTCTGGGTCTCGCCCTCCTTGAGCACGGCGTAGGCATGCCGCCGGCCGAGGCCCGCCACCGTCGCGTGGCGCGGGAAGGTGACGGTGCGGAGCCAGGCCGCGTCCCGCCCGAAGACGTCGTAGACCGCCACCGGATCGTCCGCGGCGCGCGAGCGCTGGAGCCACACCTCGCCGTTCTCGCGCCCCAGGGCCGAGCTGAAGGGGGGCTTGAATTCGGCGAACGGATACTCGATCGCCAGGTTCCGGGGGAGCCCGCTCCGGTAGGCCGCGGCCATGAACCGGTCCTTGTCGGTCTGGGTGACCGGCACCTTCTGGTAGGGCCGCGCGGTTCCCCGGATCCAGCGGCCGTCGGGGGCGAGCCAATCGACGCTGTTGGTGGCCGCCCGGGCGATCCAGAGCGACCCGTCCGGCAGCACGCCGAAGAGGTCGCTGCCCCCGAAGATCATCGGCACGTCGCGGATCTGCTCCCCGAACCGGCCCGGCCCGAGCGGCGGCAGCTTGAGCCGTGCGACGGTGTCGGCCGTGGCCGCGCCCCGGGTGAGCCGCACCACGGGGACGCTGTCGAAGTCGACCCGCTGCCCCGGCTCGAGTCCCCCCATCACCCCGCGATAGTCCGCCTTGTACGCCCGGCCGGCGGCGTCGTAGGCCAGCGGCAGGTTCCGCCCGGCCACGTGGCCGAGCCGCACCACGCCGAGGTACCGTCCGGCTTCGCTCCAGAGGGTGGTCCGCTCGCCGGCGAAGTCGACCAGCGCCAGCGTGTCGCCCGCCAGGTGCACCACGTGCCCCGGGAACTCGTACGCCGCCCGGGCCGAATCACCGGCGCCCAGCGAGTCCACCCGCTCCCCGAGCGTGTCCACCGTCCCCCGGGCGAAATCGCCCACCAGGAACACCTTCTGGGAGAGGTCGGTGAACGCGATCCGCCCGTCGCGGAGCTCGACCACGTTCCCGACCTGGGTGAAGGCGCCGGGCAGCACCGCGTCCGGCCGGTCCACCGAGTCCCCGGGCGACTGTCCGTCGCTCCGGCTGCAGGCCGCCAACGCGAACGCGGTGAGCAGCCCCTTTCGAGACCACGACGTCATCTGTCCTCCCGTCCTGCGGATGAGCCCACGGCCGCGGTCGGCGCGGTGCCCTGGAGCGGGAACCGGAGCAGCCGCACGCCCTCGGCGTACTGTTCGGCGACCAGGATGCCTCGCGCCCCCACCGCCACCAGCTTCCCGAACCCGGGGTAGCGGACCTCCCGCGCCAGCTCGCCGTCGGCGTTCACCACCTGGATGCTGCGCACGGTGTCGGTGACGGCGCTGCTCTTCGCCAGCCAGACCGTCCGCTCCGGCCCGGTGAAGGCCGTCTCGAAGGGCGGCTTCACCACCGCGAACGGGATCAACTCGGCCGTGGTCCGGAGCTCCGGCGGGAAGCGGCGGAGGAAGAGCTCCCGGTCGGCCCGGGTCACCTCGAGCACCCGGTCGGGGAGCGGGTCGCCGGCGCGCCACTCACCGGTCGGCGAGCGCCAGTCGACTCGGTTGCGGTAGACCCGCGCCACCCAGAGCCAACCGTCCGGGAGCGCGCCCCAACGATCCTGCCCGCTCAGCGCCCGACGCTCGAACCGCCGCCCCTGGTCGCTCTCCACCTCGGCCAGGTCGAGGGGGGAGAGGCGCGCCACGGTGTCGACCCGGCCGAGGTCGGGCGTGGCGCGCAGCACCACGGCCGAGTCCCGGTTGCCGCTCCCGTCGGGGCGGGGCGGCGGGTAGCGCTCGGCGTAGTAGTGCCCCGCGGCGTCCCGGGCCCGGGGGAGGGCGCCGCGGAGCGCGTCGGCGGCCGCTATGGTGCGGGCGAGCCGTCCGTCCGGTCCCCAGACCGTGAGGCGCCGGAGCCCCCAGTCGGCCAGGAAGAGACTGTCGTCCGCCGTGAAGACGAAGAACGGATTGGCGTAGTCGCGGCTGCCTCCACCGCCGAGTGGCGCGGCCGTCCCGGTGGCGTAGTCCACGAGATGGACCGCGGCGTCCTCCTCGCCCACGACCACCCAGCGGTCCTCGCCCCACCAGGTGGCGCTGGTGACATCCACGTACGGCAACAGGACCGTGTCGGCCGCGGGGAGCAGCACGACCGGGGTGTCCCGGCGCTGGCCGCCGTCACAGGCGGCGGCGAGGGCGAGCCAGAACGGCGCGGTCCAGGGCAGGCGGGGTACCGGTGGCATGGAGGGAATGTACACGGGGCTCGGGCCGGAACGAGCCGGGGGCGGCGTGACTCGCCGCCCCCGGCCGACCGTTCCTTCACGTGCCGCGGCCCTTCGCCTCGTCAGGCGAGCCGGCCGGCCGGGCTCAGGGGTTCCACCAGTAGCTCACCTTCACCGCGAGGATGTTGTCGGCCTCGGCGTCGACGAGGCGGCCCATGGACCGGCCCAACCGGAACTCGCCCGCCTCTTCGGAATCGGCCCGGTTCTGGGTCCAGACCAGGCAGAGCGTGGACCCGGGGAGATACTCCCAGCGCAGCACCGCGTTGCCCCGGAGCGAGGCGAAGGTGAAGTCGCGGGCGGTCACGCTGGCCGGCGCCTCGGGGCCCGCACCGTCGGGATCGGGGCCCGCGCCGTCGGTCGGCACGAATTCGTAGCTCCGGGGCCGGGCGAGCGCCTTGAGCCGTCCGTAGTCGACCGCGGAGACGAGCGGCTGGGCGTAGAGCTCGAGGCTCAGCTTCGGGGTGAAGATCCAGTTGAGTCGGACCGCCGCCGAGAGGGTGGTCTGGTCGAGATCGGCGAAGACGTACTGCCGGCCGAAGGTGGCGGTGAATCGGGGGTCCTCGAGCTCGCCCACGTACTGCGCCGCCGTGATGGTCCGGTCGAGCTCGGGGCTCAGGCGGAGCGAGAGCTGGCTCATCGGCTTCCACTCGACGTAGGTCGAGACGCCCCAACTGCGGTTGGCGCCCAGACCGGCGCGCCCCACGTACCCGTCGACCCCGACGAACACCGGCTTGCGGTCGTCGGTCTCGACCCCGCCGAAGATCTCGCCGCCGGCCGGGGTCGCCATGAGCGGTCCCCCGCGGGTGCGCCGGTTGTTGAGCCGATGGGGGAAGACGGCGCCGCCCAGGTTGATCCACCAGTAGTTCCGCAACTGGGCGTTGACCCGGCTCCAGTAGGCGTGATGGACGTGGTTGCCCCCGAAGTCCCAACTGTGCGCGGTGGCGGCGTCCCAGTTGATCTGGCGGTACCAGGGCGTGGGCGTCCGCCAGCGGTAGCCGACCACCTGGTGGACGTTGACGACGTCGCTGGTCCACTGGAAGCCGAGGTCGTTCACCTCGAACCCCGGCGAGACCGCCGCCAGCGCGGTGTTGGCGTAGAAGCGTCCCTTCTGCTTGTTGAGCGTCACCCGGCCGGCCCAGCCGGAGAGACTGGCGGCCGCGGGGTCCACCTCGACGTGTGCCGCGTCGGGCCGCTGGAAGTAGTGGATCGCGTTCCGCTGGAGCGCCTCGATCCGCTCGGGACTGCCGCGCACGTGGCTCATCCCGCCCCACCCGGTCAGCACCCAGGTCCGGTCGTGGTCGAGGAAGGTCCAGCCATCGAGCCCCACGGCGAAGGCCGAGGAGGCGAGCTCGGAGCGGAGGTCCGTCTCCCCCAGGCTCCGCAGGGTGGCCGTCGCCATGAAGCCGAGCCCCTGCCGTCCGCCGCCCAGCTCCTTGATGGCCCGTGCCACGCCGTAGTAGGTAAGCGGCTCGAGCTCGTCCCGCCAGCGCACGCCGGCCGAGTCGACCTCGGCGTACTCGCGCTTGGTGACCGCGCCCAGCGTGCCGACGCTCCACTCGCCGAGCTTGCCGCTCAGCTTGGCGGCGCCCACGATGTGGGTGCCGGTCGGGACGTCCGCGTGCCCGCCCTCGGGCACCCGCGGGCTCGTCTGCGGGGCCCGGCCGATCCGGCGGGTGTACAGGAAGTCGGGCGACGGGTTGTTGAACCCCCAGAAACGGTTGGCCCCGCCCGAGCCGAAGTCGAAGATGCTGGCGCCCTCGATGAAGAAGGGGCGCTTCTCCTCGAAGAAGGTCTCCACGTCGCTCAGGTTGACGACCGCCGGATCGACTTCCACCTGCCCGAAGTCGGGATTCACCGTCGCGTCGAGGGTCAGGTTGCCGCCGAGGCCGTACTTGAGGTCGAGCCCGACGCCGGGGCGGTAGCGCGACCCGTCGTTGAACGGATCGCCCGGCTCGTGGTCGAGGAACTCGGCCTTGGCCGTCACGTACGGCATCACCTCGAGGCGCGCCGGCGGCGTGACCCCCTCGATCCCGCCCAGTTCGACGAAGCGGGACACGAAGCCGCTCCCGTTCCTCGGCGTGAAGACCAGGTACGCCTCCTCGTTCGCGCGGGCGACCTCGCGCTTGAAGTTGATCCCCCAGCGGTAGCGGTCCCGCCGGTGGAAGCGGAGCTGGGAGTAGGGGATCCGCAGCTCGGCCGTCCACCCCCGCTCGGTGACCCGCACCGCCGCGTCCCACACCCCGTCCCAGGTGTCGTCGTCCCAGTCATCGTTGTAGAGGGTGCCGTCGTACAGCACCCCCGCGGCGTTGACGCCGAAGTAGAACCCGGTGCGCCGGTCGCGGTAGGGGTCGAGGAAGACGGTGAACCGGTCGGCCCGGATCGCCCGGTCGCGCCGCGCGAGCGCCCGGACGATCGAGTCGGGGGCCGGGTCGAACAGCTCGGCGCCGACGTAGATCGCCGCGTCGTCGTAGGCGATCCGCACCGCGGTGCGGTAGGTGGCCGGGAGTCCTTCGTCCGGCTCCCGCTGGGTGAAGCTGTCGACCACCAGCGCGGTGGCCCAGAACGGCTCGGTGAGATCGCCGTCGATCACCACCGGCGACGAGGCGCGGACCGCCTGGACGTCCATCGCCGCAGCGCGGGGGAGTGTCCCGGGGCCCGCCAGGGACGCCACCTGCAGGAAGGCTGCGGCGAGGATCGCAGTCGGATGCATGGGTCGCTCGGGTCGATGGTCTCGGGGGCCAACGGACACTCGTTGGAGTCCGTGGGGGCCGAAAAGGTTGACACGCTAGCGACCGGTGAGGAGCTCCTCGAAGAGCGCGAGGGCGCGGGGGTCCTCGGACTCGCCCAGCCAGAACAGCGCCTTGCGACGGATCTCGGGATCGCGGTTGGTGCGGGCGATCCGGATGAGCGGCTCGACGCCGCGCCCGTCGTCGAGCCGCGAGAGCGCGAAGACCGCGTGCTCCCGCACCTCCCGATCCTCTCGGTCGCTCCCGGCCAGCTCCGCCAGACCCTCGGTGGCCTCGTCGCCGGCCGCCTGCCCCAGCCAGAACACGGCCTGCTTCCGTACGGTTCGGTCCGCGCGGTGGTTTCTGGCCAGCCGGAGCAGGTCGGGCCAGACCACCACGCTGTCCGCCAGGGTCGCGGGGAAGACGGCGTCCCCGGCCGCCGGGCTCCGGCTCGACGCGAGATCGAGGAGATACCGCGCCGCGTCCCCGGCCGCGACCGCTCCCAGGTCGGTGCCGGCCCCGGCGCGGTCGGCACCCACCGCGACCGCGAGGGCCGTGACCCGACGGTCCCGCAGCGTGAGCGTGATCCGCACCGGACCCTCCCCACAGACGCAATCGTCGCCGTGAGTTCCCCGGGGCCCCGCGCCGCGGATCATGACGCCGTGCCGGCCGTGGCGGATCAGGTGGCGGCCGTCGCCGCAGACGCCGGGCCGGGCGGCGAAGTGGAAGCGAACCGCGCCCTCCGGCGCGGCCGCGACCCGCTCCGCGAGCGATTGCGCCGCCAGCGGCTCCGCGGCGGACGCGAGGAGGCCGGCCATGAGGCCCGCGAGGGCCAGCGCCGGCGCGACGGTGGTGACGACGATGCCCATGGCGCGTCCTCCGCTCGAGTGGCCACGGCGTGGCGCTACTGCTCCAGGATCTCGGTGAGCACCTCGGCCGCGCGCGGGTCGTCCGATTCCGAGAGCCAGAACAGCGCCTTCTTCCGGAGCTCGGGATCCCGCTCGGTCCGCGCGATCTGCACCAGCTTGTCGGCCGCGGCCCGCTCGTCCCGCTGGGAGAACACGAAGATCAGCTGCTCCTTCATCTCCCGGTCGGTGCTGCGGTCGTAGAGGCTCACCAATTGCGCGATCGACGCCCCTCCCTCGCCGGCCCAGAACAGGGCCTTCTTCCGGATCTCGACCGGCTGCCGCTCGTCCAGCGCGACGCTGACCAGCCACTGCAGGTTGTCCTCGCCCCCCATCTCGGCCAGGGAGAAGAGCACTTTCTCCTTCAGTTCCGGCTCCCCCAGGCGGCCGAAGAGCGTGCGGAGGAACTGCGCGTTCTCGGGCGAATCGTTCTCGTGGAGCCAGAAGATCGCCTGCTCGCGCACCCGGGTCGGCGCGTCCTCGCGGGCGGCGTAGGCGCGCACCGCCTCCCGGGCCCGGGGGAGGTCCATCTGCGAGAGCGCGAAGATCGCCTTCTCCTGGAGCACCGGCTCGTCGGAGGTCCGGAGGATCGAGTCGAGGGCGGCCACCGCCCGCTCGCTCTCCACCTCCGAGAGCCAGAAGACCGCCTGCTCCCGCACCTCGAGGTCGGGATCCTGGCGCGCCGCCCCGAGCAGGATCTGCTCGGTCTCCGGCGTCTCGTGCTGGGCCACCAGGAACACCGCCCGCCGCCGGAGGCAGACCGACCCCTCGTCCCGCCGCGCCAGCACCTTCTTCAGGATCGGCATCGCCCGGTCGGCGTCCATCTGGAGCAGCGCGTTGATGGCGGCGAGCCGGGTGTCGTTCTCGTCGTCGCAGCGGTCCCGCGTGCGGCCCGCCGTCCGGGGCGGCCTGGGCGCCGCGGGTGTGGGCCTCGCGGGCAGCGTGGGCGGTGCGGGCGCGACCGCGGCCGAGGCCGTCGCGGCCACTTCCTCCGCGGCCCTGGCGTCGCCGCGACGGGCGAGCTCCCCCTGGATCCGCACGGCCAGGGCCTCCGCGTCCTCCCGGGTGCGCGCGTTGGGATGCCGCGACGCCTGCTCCCTGAGCACCCGCACCGCGGCCTGGAGGTCGCCGGTACCGCCGAGCCGGTA
>DATLZT010000077.1:0-10523 GCA_035573835.1 Gemmatimonadales bacterium | reverse complement strand
TCTTGCCCTCGTAGAGAGGCTCCGGCGGCGCCAGCCGCTGGGGGGCGCGGCCGAGCGGCGGGCCCAGCCGGTCGAGCGGCTCGCCGAGCGCGAGCGCCGCCGCGGCGGGGGCGAAGAGATCGCGCCCGTGGAAGACCGGCGAGGCGTCGGGCGGCACCGGCAGGGCCACCACCGGGTCCCCCGGGCCGAGCAGGTCCCCGAAGAGCCCGTTGTCCGGTCCGACGAAGCCGTGGCCGCCGGCCCGGCCCGCGATGGCCGCGCGCGCGGTGCCCACTCCCGGGTCGACCACCACCAGGTGGATCGTGCCCGCGGGGAATCGGCGCCAGACCCGGCCGAGCAGGTACGTCGCCGAGCGCACGTCGCCCGGGGGGACCTGATGGGTGACGTCCACCAGGGTGACGCCGGGGGCGCGCGAGAGCAACACGCCCTTGACCTCCGCCACGTAGGCGTCGGCGGTGCCGAAGTCGGTGAGGAGCGTGATGATGGCCATGGCTAGTAAGCTAGACCAGGGGGGCTAGACCCGCTTCCGCTCCCATCCGCTCCACGCCCAGAGCCCGGCCATGGCGAGTCCCCGGCCGATTGCCGTGAGCGAGATGACCCACCACACCCCGACCAGCCCGAACCGGGGGGCGATGAACGCCACCAGCGGGACCCGGATCGCGCTGAGCAGCGCCACCCAGACCATCGGCCAGACGGTGAACCCGGCGCCGCTCAGGCTCGCCTCGAGCACCAGCTCGAAGGCGACGGCGAGCTGCGCCACCGCGACCGCCTGGAGGTAGAGCGCGGCGGCGTCGATCGTCGCCGGGTCGGCGGTGAAGAGCCCGGCGAGCGGCCGGGGGAAGAGGGCGAAGGCGAGCCCGAACACGGCGGTCGCCCCGGTGGCGATCGTCGCGGTGGTCCAACCTGCGCGCCGGGCCCGGTCGGGACGTCCCGCCCCCAGATTCTGCCCCACCAGTGTCTCGGCGGCAAGCGCGAAGCCCACCGAGACCATGTGGCTCATCCCCTCCACCTTGTGGCCGATCCCCAGCGCCGCCAACGCCGGGGTCCCGAAGTCCCGCACCTGACGGACCAGGATCACGTAGATCGCGTTGAAGAGGACGCTGCTCAGCATCACCGGCGCGCCGACGGAGAGGATCCGCCCGGCCACCGGGAGCTCGAGCGCGGGCCGGATGGCGCCTCGCCGGATCAGTAGCACGATCCCGGCCACGAACCCGAGCCCGCGGGTGAGCACCGTGGCGAGCGCCGCCCCGTAGATCCCCATCCGGGGAAACGGGCCGAGCCCGAGGATCATCAGCGGATCGAGCACCAGGTTGAGGAGCACCGAGACGCCAAGGAGCCGGAACGGTGTCCGGGTGTCGCCGGCGCTCCGGAAGCTCGCGTCCACGACGAAGTAGCCGTAGATGAAGAACGCGCCGAGGACCTGGATGGCGAGGAACTCCTCGCCCAGGCGCGCCACGTCCGCCGGCACGTCCATGATCCGGAAGAGCGCCGGCATCCCCGCCAGGCCGACGACGGCCACCGCCACCGCGACGAGCGCGGCCAGCCCCAAGGCGGTGCCGGCGGCGCGGGCCGCCGCGGCGGGGTTCCCCTCCCCGTGTCGACGGGAGGCGACCGCGGTGAGACCGATGCTCACGACCTCCCCCGCGGTGATGATCGTCCACAGGGCATAGCTCGCGCTGGAGACGCCGGCCAGCGCCGCGGGGCCGAGGGTCCGGCCCACCCAGAAGGTGTCGGTGACGTTGAAGAGGACCTGGAGCAGCGTGGTCCCGACCGCGGGGAGCGCGAGGCGGAGGATCGCGGGGCGGAGCGGTCCGGCGGTGAGCTCGCCGGCGCGGAGGGCGACCGGGGGAGGCCCCGTCGGCGTGGCGTCGGTGGCGTCGGCGAAGAGCCCGGGGGGAAGCGGCTGCGGGCGGGCACCTGGCCCGCCCGCGTGGTCGCCCGGGGGACGGCGCGCGCCGGCCACCTCAGCGGATGATCGGCAACGCGTACGCCCGGCCGGCGACCTTCTGGTGAACCGACTCGGCGATCTCCCGGAGCCGCTGGGCCGCCGCGCTCTCCGGCTCCGCCACGACGATCGGCCGCCCGACGTCGGCGTGGTCCGGCAGCCGCGCCTGGAGCGGCACCTTGCCGAGGAGCGGCACCCCCAACTCCTCGGCGAGCCGGGCCCCGCCGCCGGCGAGGAAGAGATCCTCGTGGTGGCCGCAGTGCGAGCAGGTGTAGCCGCTCATGTTCTCGATCACGCCGATCACCGGCACGTTCACCCGCTCGAACATCCGGGCGCCGCGGAGCGCGTCGCCCACCGCCACTTCCTGGGGCGTGGTGACGATCACCGCTCCCGCCACCGAGGTCGCCTGGACCAGCGAGAGCTGGGCGTCCCCGGTGCCGGGCGGGAGGTCGACCAGGAAGTAATCCAGCTCGCCCCAGTCGACGTCGCGCAGGAATTGCTGCACGATCTTCATGATGATCGGCCCGCGCCAGATGGCCGGCGCGTCGCGGTCCACCAGGAACCCGAGCGACATCAGCCGGACGCCGTGGGCCTCGAGCGGCTGGATCTTGCCCCCGACCACCGGCGGCTTCTCGAAGACCCCGAACATCCGCGGGATGTTGGGCCCGTAGATGTCGGCGTCCATGATCCCCACCCGGTGGCCGGCCCGCGCCAGCGCCACGGCGAGGTTCGCCGCCACGGTGGACTTCCCGACGCCCCCCTTGCCCGAGCTGACCGCCACCACCCTGCCGAGGTTGGGATACTCGACCGGCGCGGGAGGGGGCGGCACCATGCCGGCAGCCCCGTGGGTCTGGCCGGCCGGGGGCGGCGGGTGGGTGCCCCGCCGCGGCGGCGAGGGATCGACCACCTGGATCTTCACCTCGGTGACCCCTTCCACCGCCTTCACCGCGGCCCGGGCGTCGCGGACGAGGGTGGCCGGATCCTCCCGGGCGAGGAGGAACGTGAACGCGACCCTGCCGTCCGACTCGACGACAAGGTCGCGGATCATCCCGGCCGAGAGCAGGTCGTTCTCGAGACGCGGGTTGTGGATGCGAGCCAGGGCGGCCATGACGGCGCCCTGCAGCGATTCGTGGGACACGCTAGCCCTCGATGGATGCGACCGGCGGGGTCAGAGCGCCTCGACCACCTTCACCTCGGGCACCTCGGCCCGAAGCCGCCGCTCGATGCCGTGCCTGAGCGTGATGGTCGACGCCGAACACCCCTGGCAGGTGCCCCCCATCCGGAGCACCAACCGGCCGTCGGCCTCGTCGAAGTCGACCACCTCCACCTGCCCCCGATGCGACGCGATGTAGGGACGGAGGGTGTCCAGGGTCCTCTCGATGCGCTCCAGCACGTCCATAACGGCCGCCGATCCCGCCAATTCCGATCCAATTACTCAGGAATCTAACCGCCCCCTCGGGGGGGTCAACGCTTCCCGTTCCCGCTCACGTAGGCCCGCGCCGCTTCCAGGATGCGGCTCTGCACCTCGGCCAGGGACCCCTCGAGCGAGATCCCGGCCGCCTTGGTGTGTCCCCCGCCACCGAACCGCTTGGCGAAGGCGGCCACGTCCACCTCGCCCACCGAGCGCAATGAGACCTTCACCCGTCCGTTGGCGATCTCGCGGAAGAGGAGCGCCATCCGCACCCCCGCGATCGATCGGGGGTGCTCGACCACCCCCTCGAGGTCGTCGGAGGTGACGCCGAACTGCTCCAGGGCCCCCGGCGGGACGGTGACCCACGCGATCCCCGTCTCCGGCTCCACCACCAGCGTCTGGAGCGCCTCGGCGAGGAGCCGGACCCGACCCTCGGGGGCGTTGGCGTAGACCTCGAGGTAAATCCGTTCCGGATCCACCCCGGCCTCCAGCAGCGCCGCGGCGGTCCGGAGCACCCTGGGGCCGGTGTTGCTGAAGCGGAAGGCTCCGGTGTCGGTGAGGATGCCGACGTAGAGCCCCTGCGCCACCGGGAGCGTGATCTCCCACCCGTTGGCCTGGGCCAGCTCGTAGACCAGCTCCGCGGTGGCCGCGGCGGTCGGATCGACGTAGCGAGGCCCGTCCGGGAGGTGCCCTTGGCTCACGTGGTGGTCGATGCAGGCGACCGGCACGCCGAGCTCCCGGACGGTCGTGGTGAGCATCCCGAGCCGACCGACGTCCGAGATGTCGAGGACGATCACCAGGTCCGCCCGCCGGAGCTCCTTCACCGCCTCCGCGGTGCGGTCGACGTCGGGGAGGTCGGCGAAGAGGAAGCGGAACCGATCGGGCGTCGGGGTGGGATTGGCGATGACGGCGTCGATCCCCCGCGCCCGCAGGAGGTGGCAGAGCCCCGCTTCGCTCCCGAGACCGTCCCCGTCCGGGTTCACGTGGGTCGTCAGGCACACCCGCTGTCCCGGCTGGAGCGCGGCCGCGAACGCGCGCGCGGCGGCGAGCTTGTCGGCGGAGAGGGCAGGAGGCATAGGCGAGGTAAGCTACACCGGAGGGGAAGCGGGCGGAATCGCCGGCTGCCGGGACCCGGGACGCCCGGAACGCGAGCGGGGAGGCGCCCGGGCGCCTCCCCGCTCTCCTCCGCTCCGACGGGCTCCGGCGCCGGCTCAGCGCGCCGCCTGGCGGGCCGCCTGCTGCACCTTCGAGTGCCGCCGCCCGTAGGCGAAGTAGATCAACAAGCCGAGCCCCATCCAGACGATGAGCCGGGCCCAGGTGTCCACCGGCAGCCCGTACATCAGGTAGCCGCAGGCGAGCACGCCGAGGACCGGCACCACCGGCACCAATGGGGTGCGGAACGGCCGCGGGATCTGCGGATCGGTGTACCGGAGCACCAGCACCCCGGCGCAGACGATGGCGAAGGCGAGCAGGGTCCCGATGGAGACCAGCTCGCCGAGGAGCCCGATCGGCAGCAGTCCGGCGAAGACCATCGCCACCCCGCCGGTGAGGATCGTGGCGAGCCAGGGGGTGCGGAAGCGGGGGTGCACCTGGCTGAAGATCGGCGGCAGGAGTCCGTCCTTGGACATCGTGTAGAAGATCCGCGGCTGTCCCAGGAGCATCACCAGGATCACCGAGGAGAGCCCGGCGATGGCGCCGATCTTGATGATCGGCCGGAGCCACGCGAGGCCGGCGCCGGCGGCGTTGATCCCCACCGCGATCGGGTCGGGCACGTTGAGCTCGGTGTACTTCACGATGCCGGTGAGGATGAGGGCCACCGCGATGTAGAGCACGGTGCAGATCGCGAGGGAGGCGAGGATGCCGATCGGCATGTCGCGCTGGGGATGCTTCGCCTCCTGGGCGGCGGTGCTCACCGCGTCGAACCCGATGTAGGCGAAGAAGATCACCCCCGCCCCGCGGAGGATGCCGTCCCACCCGAACCGGCCGTCGCCCTGGGGCTCCGGCACGAAGGGCCGCCAGTTGTCGGCGTTGACGTAGGCCAACCCGAAGATGATGAAGAGCAGCACCACGGCCACCTTCACCACCACGATCAGGTTGTTGAACTTGGCCGACTCCCGGATCCCGATCACGAGCAGGGTGGTGACGATCGCGACGATCACCATCGCGGGCACGTTGAGGACGGCGCCGGTGGCGCTCCACCCCTCGGTGAAGAGCCGCCAGATGTTGAGCCCGGCGTCGGCCGGCGCGGTGTGGGTGTAGGGCGCCGAGGTGTACTGCGCCGGGATCTCGATCCCCAGGTCCTTGAGGAACGAGACGACGTAGCCCGACCAGCCCACCGCCACGGTGGAGGCGGCGAAGAGATACTCCAGGATCAGGTCCCAGCCGATGATCCAGGCGAAGAGCTCGCCCAGGGTGGCGTAGCCGTAGGTGTAGGCCGAGCCCGCGATCGGGATCATGGCCGAGAACTCGGCGTAGCAGAGTCCGGCGAAGGCGCACGCCAGGCCGGCCAGGACGAACGAGAAGACGATCGCCGGCCCGGCGTAGTTGGCCGCCGCCTGCCCCGTCAGCACGAAGATGCCGGCGCCGATGATCGCGCCGATGCCGAGGGTCGTGAGGTTCAGCGGCCCCAGCGCCCGCCGGAGCGTCTTCTCGCTCTCGGCCTGGAACGCCTCGGCCTGCAACTCGGACACGCTCTTCCGCCGGAACAAACTCATGGGGACCTCGGGGTGAGGGGGTGCGCTACGCCGCCCGCCGCGCCAACCGGGAGTGGGTGCGGCCGTAGACGAAGTAGATCACGAGACCGATCGCCAGCCAGATCAGCAGCCGCTCCCAAGTCCGCCAGGGGAGCGAGATCATCAGGTAAAGCGCCGAGAGGGCGCCGAGCGGCGCGGTGAGCCAGACGACCGGCGCCTTGAAGGGCCGCGGCAGGTCGGGCTGCCGGACCCGGAGCACCAGGATGCCGACCGAGACGATGACGAACGCGAGCAGGGTGCCGATCGAGACCAGGCTCCCCGCCTCCCGCACGGTGAGAAGCGCCGAGAAGAGCGCCACCGCCACCCCGGTCACGATGGAGGTGATCCACGGCGTCTTGAACCGGGGGTGGACCTGGGCCACGAACCCCGGCAGGAGCCCGTCCTTGGACATGGTCCAGAAGATCCGCGACTGCCCCAGCAGCATCACCAGGATCACCGAGGAGAGCCCCGCGATGGCGCCCAGCTTGATCAGCCCCGAGATCCAGCCGAGGCCGGCACGGTCGGCCACCTTGGCGATCGGGTCGGGCACGTCGAGCTCGGTGTAGGGCACCACGCCGGTGGCGATCCCGGCCACGAAGATGTACAGCAGGGTGCAGACGAGGAGCGAGCCGATGATCCCGATCGGCATGTCGCGCTGGGGGTTCTTCGCCTCCTGGGCGGCGGTGCTCACCGCGTCGAACCCGATGTAGGCGAAGAAGACCACCCCCGCCCCGGCCATCACCCCGGTCCAGCCGAAGGCCTCCCGGGGGCCCTGGTTGGGCGGGATGAACGGCGACCAGTTGGCCGGGTCCACCGCCTTGATCGCCAGCGCGATGAACAGGAGCACCACCCCCACCTTGACGACCACGATGATGTCGTTCACCCGGGCCGACTCCCGGATCCCGATGACGAGCAGGGTGGTGACGATGGCGATGATGACGACGGCGGGGAGGTTGAAGAGCGCGGTGACGGTCGAGCCGTCGGGGAGGGTGACGACGCTTCCCCGCGCCGCGGTGAGCTGGGGCGGGATGTGGATCCCGAGCCCGGCCAGGAACGAGACCACGTAGCCCGACCAGCCGATCGCCACGGTCACCGCGCCGAGGGCGTACTCGAGCACCAGGTCCCAGCCGATGATCCAGGCGAAGAGCTCGCCCAGGGTGGCGTAGCCGTAGGTGTAGGCGCTCCCCGCCATGGGGACCAGCGAGGCGAATTCGGCGTAGCAGAGCGCCGCGAAGATCGACGCCACCCCCGCGATGACGAACGAGAGCACCACCGCCGGCCCGGCGTTCTGGGCCGCCACCGTGCCGGTCAGCACGAAGATGCCGGTACCGATGATCGCGCCGATCCCCAGCATGGTGAGGTTGAGGGGACCGAGCGCGCGTTTCAGGCTGTGATCCGTCGCGGCCTCGGCCTGGAGGTCGGTGACGCTCTTCCGGCGGAACAGACTCATGCCACCTCGCTGGTGCGGTCGCCGTGGTCTCGTGGGGGGACGGGTGCGCGCGATCGCCGACCACCGCCCACGTCCCCCCGCGGCGTGGACGCGCGCCGGCCGTCCGCGTGGCGCGGACCGCCGCGGGGGTGGTCGGGGTGTGTCGGTGCGGCGCGCTAGCTTAACTCGACATGCGAGCGCGCGTCAATGCTCGGGCGGGTCCGGCCACCGGCCGTCCGCCCGGGCGACGGGGTCTCTCGACGATACGTCGGGACTGGGCGGGAGGATTCGCCCCGGCTCAGGCGCTGTAGTTCGGCGCCTCGCGCGTGATCGTGACGTCGTGCGGGTGGGACTCGCGGAGTCCCGCGCTGGTGATCTGGACCATCTCCACCTCGCGCTGGAGGGCGCGGATGTCCGCCACCCCGCAGTAGCCCATCCCGCTCCGGAGCCCGCCCACCATCTGGAAGAGGACGTCGGCCACCGGGCCCTTGTAGGGCACCCGGCCCTCGATCCCCTCCGGGACCAGCTTGGACGGGGAGATCTCCCCCTCCTGGAAATACCGGTCCGCCGACCCCTCCTGCATCGCCCCCAGGCTCCCCATCCCCCGGATCAGCTTGAAACGCCGCCCTTCGGCGAGCACCGACTCGCCCGGACTCTCCTCCGTGCCGGCGAGCATCGAGCCCATCATCACCGACGAGGCCCCGGCGGCAATCGCCTTCACGATGTCGCCGGAGTACTTGACCCCACCGTCCGCGATCACCGGCACCTCCCCCGCCCCGCGCACCGAGTCCAGGATCGCGGTGACCTGGGGAACGCCCACGCCCGTCACCACCCGGGTGGTGCAGATGCTGCCCGGCCCGATCCCGACCTTCACCGCGTCGACCCCCCGCCGGACCAGCTCCCGGGCGCCCGCCTCGGTGGCCACGTTCCCGGCCACCAGCTGGACATCGGGGAAGGCCTCCCGCAGGAGGTCGACCGTGCGCAGCACCCCCTCGCTGTGCCCGTGGGCCGAATCGACCACCAGCACGTCCACGCCCGCCTCCACCAGCGCCTTGGCCCGGACCTTCGTCTCCGGCCCCGCCCCCACGGCGGCCGCCACCCGGAGCCGCCCGTGCTGGTCCTTGTTGGCGTCGGGGTGCTGGCGGCGCTTGAAGATGTCCTTGACCGTGATGAGCCCCTTGAGCACCCCGTGCTCGTCCACCACCGGGAGCTTCTCGATCCGGTGCTTGGCCAGGATCCGCTCCGCCTCGTCCAACCCCGTCCCCACCGGCGCGGTGACCAGGTTCTCCTTGGTCATCGCCTCCCGGATCGGCTGGTCGAGGTTGCGCTCGAACTGGAGATCCCGGTTGGTGACGATCCCGATGAGCTTCCCCTGCCCGTCCACGATGGGGACCCCGGAGATCTTGAAGCGCGCCATGAGCATGGCGGCCTCGCGGAGGGGGCGGTCGGGACCCAGGGTGATCGGGTTCATGATCATCCCGCTCTCGCTCCGCTTCACCCGGTCCACCTCGGCCGCCTGGCGCTCGATCGACATGTTCTTGTGGATGACGCCGATGCCCCCGGCCCGCGCCATGGCGATCGCCATGTCCGCCTCGGTGACGGTGTCCATGGCGGCGGAGACCAGCGGGATGTTGAGCGGGATCCCGCGCGTGAACCAGCTCTTGGTGGAGACCTCGCGCGGGTGGACGGTCGAGTGGCGAGGGACCAGCAGGACGTCGTCGAAGGTCAGGGCGTAGCCGGGTCGGATCGTGCTCATGCCGGGACGGATGAGGGTGCCGTCGCGGGCCCGACGGGGGCCCGATGCACGACGGCCCACCGGTCGCGCGGGGGGCGCGTCGGCAGGCCGCTGGACCAACGTGGTTCCATCTCGAAGGATAGCGCCGGCCCGGGGCCGGGTCAAGCGCGGCCCCGTCGGTCACCGCCTCCAGAAGCGATACACCGGGAGCCCCAGTGCCACGATCAGGAGCCCGAGCGCGGAGTAGACCCGCTGGGTCCGATCGATGAGGAGCACCACGAGCAGGAAGGCGATCGCCCCGATGTAGAGCGCCGGCAGCACCGGGTAGCCGAACGCCTTCACCGGCCGGGGCGTGTCCGGCTGGGTCCGACGCAGCCGGAACACCGCCAGGGTGGTGAGCAAGTAGAAGATCAACGACGCGAAGATGACGTAGGTGAGGAGCTGGCTGTAGGTGCCGCTCAGGCAGAGCGCGCTGGCCCAGACCGCCTGCGCCACCAGCCCGAAGGCCGGCGTCCGGTACTCCGGGTGGAGCCGCGCCGCGCGCTCGAAGAAGAGCCCGTCCTTCGCCATGGCGTAGAACACCCGGGGTCCCGCGAGGATGAGCCCGTTGTTGCAGCCGAAGGTCGACAGCATGATCGCCACCGCCATCACCGTGGCCCCGGCCGGTCCGAGCATCACTTCCAGGGCCGCGGTGCCGACCCGGTCCTCGGCGGCGTACGGGATGCCCCTGGCCAGGACGTCAGTGCCGGCGGGGTCGCCGTGGAACGGGAGGACGTTCAGGTACGCCACGTTGGCGAGCACGTAGAGCACGCTGACGATCATCGTGCCCGCGGCGAGGGCGAGCGGGAGGTTCCGGCGCGGCTCCCGCACCTCCGCCGCGGCGAAGGTGACGTTGTTCCAGGCGTCGCTGGAGAAGAGCGAGCCCACCATGGCGGCGCCCAGCGCCGGGAGCACCGCCAGCGACCAGTCGCCGGTGCCCCAGAAGCTCGAGAAATTCGCCGCCGCGACGTCGGCCCGGCGGAAGACGGTGAGCCCGAGCAGCACCAGCGCGGCGAGGCCGCCGATCTTCGCCACCGCGAAGACGGTCTGCACCGCCGCGCCGAGGCGCACGCCGCGGATGTTGATCAGGGTGAGGACCGCGATCAGGCCGATCGCCACCAGCCGCTGCGCCGAGAGGCCCAGCTCCACCCGGCCCCCCGGCATCGGGAGCGAGCCCAGGGAGAGGAAGACGTCGGGGCTCACGGCGGGGGCCAGCACCCCGAGGAACCGGG
>DATLZT010000076.1:0-30231 GCA_035573835.1 Gemmatimonadales bacterium | reverse complement strand
GACGACGCCGCGGGCCACGAGCGAGTCGGTGACCGCCGCGAACGACGCGCCCGCCGGCACGGTGACCCGCACCCGGGGAGCATCCGGCGCGGAGCCGCCGCAGGCCGCCGCACCCGCGGCAGCGGCCGCGGCGACGAGGATCGGACGGACGGGCGCCGCGACCGCGCGCCGGAGGGAGCGGATCACCCGGTGACCCTCGCGGCGTCGAGATAGGTCTGGAGGAGCACCGCCGCCGCCAGCGCGTCCACCTCCTCCCGCCTGCCCCGGCTGCTCCCCCCCTGCTCGCGGATCGCCGCCAGCGCCCGGGCGGTGCTCATGCGCTCGTCCCACAGCTCCACCGGGAGACCGGTCCGCCGCGCCACCAGGTCGGCGGTGTCCCGCGCCGCCCGGGCGCTCCCGCCCTCCTGGCCCTCGGCGGTGAGCGGAAGCCCCACGACCACGCCCACCGGTCGGTGGCGCGCCACCAGCTCGAGGAGCCGTGGCATGGGGAAGCGCTTCCCGGCGCGACGGGTGAGGGTCTCCAGGGGCGAGGCCAGGGTCTGGGTCTCGTCGCTCAGGGCGAGGCCGATGCGGAGCTCGCCCCAGTCGATCGCCAGGAGCCGGCCGGGACTCGGCAGTGGCATGGGCTCAAACATACACGGGCCCGCAACGTGGGTGCGGGCCCGGTGCCGGCGGCGGGGCGGGACGCGGCCGGTTACTGCGCCATGGTGGCGAAGAATTCCTTGTTGGTCTTGGTCCGCTTCATCCGCTCGAGCAGGAACTCGAGCGCCTCGACCGGCGGCATGTCCGCCAGGAAGTTGCGGAGCAGGTAGACCCGGTTGAGCTCGTCCTTGTCCATGAGGAGCTCCTCCTTCCGGGTCGAGGTCCGCTGGATGTCGATGGCAGGGTAGATCCGGCGATCCGCCAACCGGCGGTCGAGCACCAGCTCCATGTTGCCGGTGCCCTTGAACTCCTCGAAGATCACCTCGTCCATCCGGCTCCCGGTGTCGATGAGCGCGGTGGCGATGATCGTGAGCGAGCCGCCGCCCTCGATGTTGCGCGCCGCGCCGAAGAAGCGCTTCGGCTTCTGGAGGGCGTTGGCGTCCACGCCGCCGGAGAGGATCTTGCCCGAATGGGGCACCACCACGTTGTGGGCCCGGGCGAGCCGGGTGATCGAGTCGAGGAGGATGACCACATCCCGCCCGTGCTCGACCAGCCGCTTGGCCTTCTCGATGACCATGTCGGCCACCTGCACGTGCCGGTCGGCCGGCTCGTCGAAAGTGGAGGAGATCACTTCCGCCTTGACGTTCTCCTCCATGTCCGTGACCTCCTCGGGCCGCTCGTCGATGAGCAGGACGATGAGGATGATCTCGGGATGGTTCTCGGCGATGGCGTTGGCCAGCTTCTGGAGGAGAATGGTCTTGCCGGCCTTGGGCGGCGCCACGATCAGCCCGCGCTGCCCCTTCCCGATGGGGGAGAGGAGATCGACCACCCGCATCGACAGGTCGCCGTTCTTCCGCTCCAGCCGGATCCGCTGGTCGGGGTAGCGCGGCTTGAGGTTGTCGAACGCGATCCGGTGCTTGGTCTTCTCCGGCTCCTCGTAGTTGACGCTCTCGACCTTGAGGAGCGCGAGATACCGCTCCCCCTCCTTGGGGGGACGCACCTGGCCGCTCACCGTGTCCCCGGTGCGGAGATCGAACCGCTTGATCTGACTCGGCGAGACGTAGATGTCGTCCGGGCCGTAGAGGTAGTTCCAGTCCTGGCTCCGGAGGAAGCCGTACCCCTCCGGGAGGATCTCCAGCACCCCCTCGCCCCGGATGACCGTGTCCTGCTCGAGCAGCGACTGCTCGATGCGGAAGATGAGGTCCTGCTTCCTCAGGCCCGAGTAGTTGGAAATGTTCAACTTCTCGGCCATTGAGTGCAGTTCTGCGACCGACTTCTGCTTCAGCTCGGCGATATCCACGGGAAGACTACTCCATGAACGGGACGCCAACCGGGGTGCCGGTGGGTTGACGGGGGGACGGGATGGCTCTCGGAATGCCAGGCCTGGCTGCGAACGGCCGACGAGCGGCCGACGGATGTTCGGGCTGATGACGGATGTTCCGGCTGATCTGGATATCGGGGCGAGTGGGCTGACCTGATCCGCGGTCTCGACGTGATCCCTGCCTCTGAGGATGGTCACCAACGGGTCGACAGCACTTTAACCTATGTGGCCCAGGCGGTTGCGTCAAGGGGACGGGATCTCCGGCCATTTCGGGACGCCCGCCGGGAGCGGGGGAACCGCCCGGCACCAAGCCGCAGGGCCGCCCGGTGGGCCGCCAGGTCGGCCACCCGGCCTGGGCGCCCGCCCGCCCGAGCCGCCGACGGCCGCGAGCTGCGCCGAGGGCCGGCACCCCCGGACCTCGTCTCCCGGCGGGCATCGTCCGGACCGGGTACCGCGTCCTTCGCGTCGCGTTGCGTCGTATTGCGCCGGTCAAGGCGGAATGTATCTTGAAATACCCCCTCTCGCACGGCGTTGGTCCACCACCCGGGGCGCCCGCTCGGAGTAAGGAGCCGCCATGCATGCGCACGCGGTCCGTCGCCCCGCACCCGGCGCGACCGAGCCCATCGTTCACGAGCTCGCGCCGATCCGGTGCGAGGGAACCTGGGTGGAGGTCCGGCTGAGCCTCCGGTACACCGACGACGGTGTCTGGCGTGGCCGGCTGCTGTTCGCCGATCCGGCGCTCGGGACTTCCCGGCAGACCGCCGAGATCCTCTGCGGCGCCACCGAGCAGGATCTCTGGCAGTCGGTCCGCGACCTCAGGGACCATCACCTGCGGGATCTCTACCGTGCTCTCGCCTGACCCCCGATGACCGCCGACGAACGGCTCCAGAAGCTCCGACACGACCTGTCCAATCCCCTCGCCGCTCTCCTCGCCGAGACCCAGCTGCTGCTCCTCAACGAGGCCAAACTCGATCCGGAGACCCTCGCGAGCGTGCGGGAGATCGAAGCGCTCGCGGTGCGAATGCGCTCGATCCTCCGCGCCGAGGACTGACCCCCTCGAATCGCGGCGGCTCTTGCCGGACGCAAGGGCTTTCGCTTTCTCCGCCCGGGGCGCCGCTCGCCGCTGCCGCCGACGGACCCCCGCGTCCGAGCTAAGACGTTGCGAAGGCTGATGATGGACCGGCACGTCGGGCGGTGTCGTACCTGGTACCGTATTTGCTCTCCTCCGCTCCCCAGAGGCCGCAGGCTCTTAAGGAAACCTGGAGGGGGTATGGGGCAGGATCTCGACGTCAGCGAGATTCACGAGGCGATCACCCACGCGCTGGAGATGCAGCCGGAGGACACTTACCGGGCGACGTACGGCTTCGCCCTGTACCCGCGCGAGTTCGACAACCGCCTCGTCTTCGGCATCGTGACGAGCAGCGCCGAATCGATGGTGTTGACCCGCCGGCTGCTCCAGGCCTTCGAGTCCAGGATGGCGTGGATCTATGGCCGGGTGCCGGCGGCGATCGAGCCGGTCGGCAACGAGCTCGAGGGCGAGGACAGTACGCTCGACCAGCCGGTGGAGGAGCTCCGGATCACCACGTACATCGGCCCCACCCAGGGCAAGCGGCGCGGCGCCATCGGGCTTCCCAGCTTCCTCGCGCCCAGCGCCATGACCGGACCGCTCGTCATCCTGGTCCGCGGCCAGCGACCCGAGGGGTGGCCGGCCTGATGGATCCGGGGAACCGACCCCCTGCTCGGCGGCCCGCGCTCCGGCGCGGGCCGCTTCGCTTCCCACCCCGTCGCGCTCATCGCGAGCCTCGGGCCGAGGCCAGCCCCGTGGCGCGCGGCATCCAGCCCGGACGACCGTCCGGGGCCCGGACGAAGAGGTAATCCCCGAACCTGGCGAGGACCGGCAGTCGGGACCCGGCGGCGGCGATGTCGCGCACCGCCGCCGCCTCGGTCGGGGCGTCGCGGATCGGACGCGGCGTGCGGAGCCGCTCCGTCGCCACGGGCCGGTCGAGCGATTCGAGATCGGCCGGTCCGAGGAACCCGGTCGTCCCGTCGACCAGCGCCACCTGATACCACCGGCCCGCCGCGGCGTGGACCCGGACCGGCGCGTGCCGCGGGACCGTCCCGACCAGCCCCGCGGCCGAATCCGGCGCGGCTCGGAGGCGGGCGCTCCGCCGGGCCGCTCGGGCCCACTCGCCCACGAGCTCCAGCTCCACGGCCAGGGGTGCGGGCCGCTCGGTCGGATGATGGATGAAGGGCAACGGGTCGACGGCGCCCTCGTCCATGGTGTAGATCCCGAAGTGGAGATGCGGCGGCGTGGTGCGCGCGTTGCCGGTGTTCCCGACCAGACCGAGGGTGTCCCCCCGCCGGATCCGGGTGCCCTCGCGGGCGATCTGGCTGTCGAGATGGGCGTAGTAGAGCAGCTGCTGCCGGCCGGGATCGAGCACCCAGATCACCAGTCCGCCGAGTCGGTTGGTCCCCACCTCGCTCACGATCCCGTCCGCCGCCGAGACGACCGGCGAGCCCCTCGGCGCGAAGATGTCGACGCCCTCGTGGCGCCGGCGCCCGGCGTCCCGCTCGACACCGAACCGGCTCCGGACCGCCCGGCTGTCCAGGCGGGGGATCGGGAAGGCCAGCGACGGCGCGGCCTCGACCTCCGCGGTATACCGCCCCCCGTGGAGGAGTTCCGGCTGGATCCGGAGCAGGTAGGCCCCGTCACGCCGCACCTCGTACTCGAGGTGGGTGGCTCCGCTGTCCGCGCTCGCCCGGCGGCGGGGCTCGTCCCCGGGATCCTCCGGCAGCTCGAACAGGTCGACGAACACCTCGCCCGGTGCGGGGCTCCGCCAGCCGACGCCGGCCCGCAGTCGCTGCCCTCGGCGGAGATCGAATCGGTAGGCCACCGCCGCGGGCTCCGACGGCGCGAGATAGCCGGTGGTGCGGAACGGTGGGACCATCGCCGCCGCCGCGGCGAGCGCGCTGTCGCCGGCGCCGAGCCAGGCCCGCCCGAGCGCCCTGCGGTCCAACCCGGCCCGTTCCAGGGCCGTGGCGTAGCGCTCCCGCGGCGGCGGTGACGCGAAGGCCCCGCCGAGGACGGGGGAGCCGTCGCATCCCTGGAGCGCCGCGGCGAGGAGGACCGGTAGGAGGGCCAGCCACCGCGCGGCTGGGATCCGGCCGCCGGCCGGTCGGTATGAGGTAGCCATGGACAGTTTCGGCGCCCGCTCGGTGCTCGAGGCTGGCGGGCAACGGTACGAGGTCTACCGCCTGGACGCTGTCGATCGGGTGATCGGGGGAACCACGCGCCTCCCCCATTCCCTACGGATCTTGCTGGAAAATCTCCTCCGGCATGAGGACGGGGTGGCGGTCACCGGCGGGGACATCGAGGCGTTGGCCCGCTGGGATCCCCGGGCCGTGCCGGCGCGCGAGATCGCCTTCACGCCCGCCCGGGTCCTGCTGCAGGACTTCACCGGCGTGCCGGCGCTGGTGGACCTGGCCGCCATGCGCGACGCGATGGCGGCGCTCGGCGGGGATCCGGGCCGGATCAACCCGCTCCAGCCGGTCGAGCTGGTGGTGGACCACTCGATCCAGGTCGACGCGTTCGGATCGAGCGACGCGATCCGGGTGAACCAGTCCCTCGACTACGAGCGCAACCGGGAGCGCTACGCCTTCCTCCGCTGGGGGCAGCGGGCCTTCGGGAGCTTCCGCGTGGTCCCCCCGAACACCGGTATCGTACACCAGATCAACCTGGAGTATCTCGCCCGGGTGGTGTTCACCTCGGACGAGCTACCCGATGGACGGCGGGGCGAGGGGGGCCTCCCGCTGGCGTACCCGGACACGCTCGTGGGCACCGATTCCCACACACCCATGGTGAACGGCCTGGGCGTGTTGGGCTGGGGCGTGGGCGGCATCGAGGCCGAAGCGGCGATGCTCGGGCAGCCGGTGTCGATGCTGATCCCGGAGGTGGTCGGGTGCCGGCTCGACGGGCGGCTCCCCGAGGGGGCGACGGCCACCGACCTGGTGCTCACCGTCACCCAACTCCTCCGGGCCCGGGGCGTGGTGGGCAAGTTCGTGGAGTTCTTCGGCTCGGGCCTCGCCGGGCTGCCGGTGGCCGACCGTGCCACCATCGCCAACATGTGTCCGGAGTACGGCGCCACCTGCGCCTTCTTCCCGGTGGACCAGGTGACGCTCGACTACCTCCGCCTCACGGGTCGGCCGCCGGCGCGCGTCGCGTTGATCGAAGCGTACGCCAAGGAGCAGGGGCTCTTCCATGCGCCGGGGGCGCCGGAGCCGAGCTTCGGCGATCTGCTGTCGGTCGATCTCTCCACCGTGGAGCCGAGCGTCGCCGGCCCCCGCCGGCCGCAGGATCGGGTGCCGCTCTCCCGCCTCAAGGCGTCGTTCGCGGCGGCGCTGCCCACGCTGATCCCCGCCGCGCCGGTGCCCACCGGCAAGGAGGCGGCCAAGGGCTCGAGCGGGGGACCGGCCGCGGTCGGCGTCTGGGGAGAAGGGACCGCCGGCTCCCCGTCGGCGCAGGTGGTGATGAGCGAACCCACCGAAGAGGTGCTGGACCACGGCGCGGTGGTCATCGCCGCGATCACGAGCTGCACCAACACCTCCAATCCGTCGGTGATGATCGGCGCCGGGCTCCTCGCCAAGAAGGCGGTGGAGCGCGGCCTCGCCGCCAGGCCCTGGGTGAAGACCTCGCTCGCGCCCGGCTCCACCGTGGTGGTCCGATACCTCGACGCGCTGGGGCTCACGCCGTACCTCGAGCGGCTCGGCTTCCACCTGGTGGGCTACGGCTGTACCACCTGCATCGGCAACTCGGGGCCGCTCCCCATCGAGGTCAGCGACGCGATCCGGCGGCGCGGGTTGGTGGTCTGCTCGGTGCTCTCCGGAAACCGGAACTTCGAGGGGCGCATCAACTCCGACGTCCGGGCGAACTACCTGATGTCCCCGCCGCTGGTGGTGGCGTTCGCGATCGCGGGCCGGATCGACGTCGACCTCGAGCGGGAGCCGCTCGGCACCGGTGTCGACGGCCGACCGGTCTTCCTGCGCGAGGTCTGGCCGAGCGGACGCGAGATCGAGGAGGCGGTGAGGCGGGTGCTCGACTCGGCGCTCTTCCGGGAGGCGTACGCCGAGGTGTTCGCCGGCGACCCCCGGTGGACCGACATCCCGGTGCCTCCGGGCGACCGGTTCGAGTGGGACGAGGCGTCGACCTACATCCGACGCCCGCCGTACTTCGACGGGATGTCGCTCGAGGCGCCGGCGCGGGCGGCCGGGATCCTTGGCGCCCGGGCCCTGGCCGTGCTGGGCGACAGCGTGACGACCGACCACATCTCGCCGGCCGGGAGCATCAAGGCGGACTCGCCCGCCGGACGCTACCTGGTCGAGCGGGGCGTCCGGCCGCAGGAGTTCAACTCCTACGGCGCCCGCCGGGGGAACCATGAGGTGATGGTCCGGGGCACCTTCGCCAGCGTCCGGATCCGCAACCGCCTGGTGCCGCAGATCGAGGGCGGCTACACCCTGCACCTGCCGAGCGGTGACGTGATGTCGATCTACGACGCCGCCATGCGCTACGCCGCCGAGGGGATCCCGCTCATCGTGTTGGCGGGGAAGGAGTACGGCTCCGGCTCGAGCCGCGACTGGGCCGCGAAGGGACCGTACCTCCAGGGGGTGCGCGCGGTGATCGCCGAGAGCTACGAGCGGATCCACCGGAGCAACCTGGTGGGGATGGGGATCCTGCCGCTGGAGTTCCGACCGGGGGAGTCGGTCGATTCGCTGGGACTGGAGGGCCGGGAGCGCTTCGACCTCCTGGGCCTCGCGGAGGCGCTGGAGCGGGGCTTCGCCGCGGGACGGGAACTGGCCATCCGCGCCAGGCGCGCCGACGGTCGGGTGCTGGAGTTCGGCGTCGTGGTGCGCATCGACACCCCGCAGGAGGCGCTGTACTACCGTCACGGCGGCATCCTGCAATACGTCCTGCGCGAGCTCCGCCTCGGCCGCGAACGGCCCCAGCCGCTCTCCGGAGGGCTCGTGGGCGCCAACCAGCGCCGTGAGCCGACCCCGCCGGATGCGGTGGAGCTCGGGTCGATGGAGTCGTTTCCGGCCAGCGACCCGCCCGCCTACTGATGTCCCCCGGCGAAAGGACGTTGTCCTCCGGCGCCTTCCGGCGTGTGACGCGGCGCACCTTCGCGGGGGGGCTCCTCGTCACGGTCTTCCGATCCGGCGGCCGCCATCCAGCGAGGGTTCTCGCGGCACGGCTCCTGCGATATCTTGCGTCGACTCGGGCCCGCGGCGGCGGCGCCGCGGAGCCCGAACCAGTCCAGCCAATTCTTCCAGGGGATACCGATGCGCCACAGGAACCGTTTCTCGCGGAGCGCCGTGGTCGCGTTCACCGTGCTGACGCTCGCCGGTTGCGGCGATCGTGGGCGGGAGGATGCGGCCGCGGCCGACAGCCTCGATCGTGATCTGCAGCTCGCGCCGGTGGACAGCGGGGCGGCGCTGGACGACCAGCCGGCCAGCGAGCCTCCGGCTCCTGCCGCGACCACGCCGGCGCGGCCGGCGTCCCGACCGGCGTCACGTCCGGGCACGCCGACCCGTGAGCCGGCGGCGCCCGCCCCGCGCGCCGAGACGCCGGCCGCGCCGGCCACCCGCACCGTCGCCGCGGGCACCGAGATCGAGACCGCCGCGGGCCAGATGATCACCTCGCGGCAGAACAAGGCGGGTGAGACGTTCACCGCGACGATCGGCGCGGACGTCAAGGATCGCCAGGGGCGGGTGGTGATCCCGGCCGGCTCGACGGTCACCTACTCGATCGTGGAGATCGCCCCGGCGGAGAACAAGGGCCAGAAGGACGGCAAGCTGGTGCTCCGGCCGGTGAGCGTTGAGGTGAACGGCCGCACCTACGACGTCTCGGGAACCGTGACGTACGCCGAGCACACGCTCAAGGGGCGCGGGGTGACGGCGGGCGACGCGGCCAAGGTCGGCGCCGGCGCCGCGGTGGGTGCCATCGCCGGCAAGGTGCTCGGCGGCGGGAAGACCGGGACCATCGTGGGTGGCGTGGTCGGCGCCGCGGCGGGCACCGCGGTGGCGGTGGAAACCGCCGACCGCGATGTGGTAGTGCCGGCGGGGGGCAAGATCACGATGGTGCTCGACGCGCCGCTCACGGTGTCGCGGTAGGACCCGGCGCCGGCGCTGGCAGGGCGGGGGCGGGTCTACGACCCGCCCCCGCGTCCTTTTCCGGCGCGGCCGTTCAGCCGGTGGAGGTAGCGGAGGAGATCCGCGGTCCGCTCGAAGACCAGCACGTCGGGGCTCGCCAGCGCCCGGCGGCGCGCCTCGCCCTTGAGGTCCAGATGGGGCCGGCGCGGGTTCTTGAGGTGCAGCGCTTGGGGCGGCGCGCCCACCCGCAGGCGGAAGGCCTCGAGCTCGGCGAGGTCGTTGGTGGTCGAGAGCACGTGCGACCACTCGCGGGCGAAGCAGTTCCGGACGTCCATCACCAGCATCGGGATCCCTCACCGGCCGCACGAGACGCGGCCGCCGGATGGTCGGGGCGAACCCCTTGACGGGGGGCGAGTACTACGTGGCAGGGTCGGATCACGCCGCCCAGGAAGGGACGCGGCCCGCCATGCCGGATCTCGCCAGGCTCTCCCGCGCCGCTGCGCTCGCGCTCGCCGGATCGGCCGCCGCCCCGAGCGCGCAGGGGCAGTACTTCGGCCGCAACAAGGTGCAGTACGAGACGTACGAGTTCAAGGTGCTCCGCACCGAGCACTTCGATGTCCATTTCTATCCCCGCGAGCGTGCGGCGGCGGAGCTCGCGGCCCGCGCCGCCGAGCGGTGGTACGCGAGACTCTCCCGTCTCTTCCGGCACGAGCTGCGCGGCCGGCAGCCGCTCATCCTGTACGCCAGCCCGAGCGAGTTCCGGCAGACCAACGCGATCCCCGGCGAGCTCGGGGAGGGCACCGGCGGCGTCACCGAGGCCTTCAAGCGGCGGATCGTGATGCCGATCGGCGGTCCCCTGGAGGAGATGGACCACGTGCTGGGGCACGAGCTGGTCCACGCCTTCCAGTACGACATCACCGGGCAGGGCGGGCTCGCGGTGCAGGGGCTGCCGGCCGCGGGCACGCTGCCGCTCTGGTTCATCGAGGGGATGGCGGAGTACCTCTCCCTCGGGCCCGCCCATTCCCTGACCGCGATGTGGCTCCGCGACGCGGCGCGTCACCGGTTCCCGCGTTACCGCGACCTGGATGATCCCCGGTACTTCCCCTATCGCTTCGGCCACGCCTTCCTGGCCTACATCGCCGGCAACTGGGGCGACGAGGTGCTCGCGACGCTGCTCCGGGCGGCGGCGCGCCGGCGCGACGTCGGCCCGGCGATCGCCGAGGTGCTCGGCTTCGACCCCGACTCGCTCGCCGAGCGCTGGGAGGAGGCCACCCGGACCGCGTTCGCCGCGGTGGCGGCCCACACCCGGCCGGCGGAGGCGGAGGGGGTCGCGGTGATCCGGCCCGGCGGCGACGAGCAGACCCTCTACAACCTCTCGCCGTCGGTGAGCCCCGACGGCCGGTGGCTCATGTTCCTGTCGGACCGGGGGCTCTTCTCGATCGACCTCTTCCTCGCCGACCTGCGCACCGGTCGGGTGGTGCGCCAGGTGACGGAGACGGCCGTCGATCCCCATTACTCGAGCCTCCAGTTCCTCACCTCCGCCGGGGCCTGGTCCCGCGACGGGCGCCGTTTCGCCTTCGCCGGGATCGCGGGGGGCGACCCGGTCCTGAGCGTCTACGCCGTGGAGTCGGGTCGGGTGGAGCGCGAGATCCGCCTGCCCCAGCTCGGCGAGGCGTACCATCCGAGCTGGTCCCCCGACGGACGGCGGCTCGCCTTCGTGGGGCTGGACGGCGGCTTCCTGGATCTCTTCGTCTACGACCTCGACACCGGCCGGCTGGCCCGCCTGACGGCCGATCCCTACACCGATCTCCAGCCGGCCTGGTCGCCCGACGGCCGCACCATCGCCTTCGCCTCGGACCGCTTCACCACCTCGCTCGAGCTGATGGCCCCCGGGCCTACCCAGATCACGCTGATCGATCCGGCGGACCGCCGGATCCGTCCCGCCCTGCCCACCGAGTGGCGGGGCCGGCAGCTCAATCCCCAATGGTCGCCCGACGGGAGCAGCCTGTACTTCATCGGCGAGCCGGACGGGATCCCGAACGTCTACCGGCTCGGCGTGGCGGACGGCGACGTCGCCCCGGTCACCGATCTCTACACGGGGACCAGCGGGATCACGCCCGCGAGCCCCGCCTTGAGCGTGGCGCAGCGGAGCGGTGAGGTGGTGGTGAGCGTGTACGAGAAGGGGGGATACTGGATCTACCGCCTCGAGCCGGGCGAGGCCACCGCGGCGTATCGGGAGGACCGCCCGCCCGCCGACGCGGGCCTCCTCCCGCCGCACCATCGGCCCACGGACGGTTACCTCGCGCTCCTGCGCGATCCCACGTTCGGGCTCCCGCCGGCCGGCGGGTTCGAGGTGCGGCCCTACCGGGCTCGACTCTCGCTCGACTACGTGGCGCAGCCGACGCTCGCCGCGGGAGTCGACCGCTTCGGCACCTACATCGGCGGCGGCGCCGCGCTCTTCTTCAGCGACATGCTGGGCAACCACAACTTGGTGGCGGGCGCGCAGGTGAACGGCGGGCTGGCCGACCTGACCGCGCTGGTGGGCTACCAGAACCTCACCCGCCGGCTCGACTGGAGCGTGGTGGCGCAACAGGTGCCGATCCTGACCGGCGCCTACGCCGCCGGCCCGGCGATCATCGGAGGGGACACCGTCTTCGCCGAGCAGGAGCTCATCGAGCGCCAGACCAACCGGCAGGTCGGGGTGGTCCTGTCATATCCCTTCAGCCGGGCGCGGCGGATGGATCTCTCGGTATCGTTCCTCAACATCGGGTTCGACCGCGAGCTCCGGACCCGGGCGTTCTCGCTGCGGGACGGCCGCCAGGTGCTGGACGAGGAACGGGAACTGGACCGGCCGGAGGGGCTCGACCTGGGGCAGGGGAGCGCGGCCCTGGTGTACGACGCCTCGGTCTTCGGGGCGACCAGCCCGATCGCGGGCCAACGCTACCGGCTCGAAGTGGCGCCGACCGTGGGGTCGCTCACCATCGTCGAGGCACTCGCCGACTACCGGCGCTACTTCGTCCCGTTCCGGCCCTTCACCCTGGCCATCCGTACCCTGCATTACGGACGCTACGGCAGCGGGGCGGACGACGACCGCCTCTCGCCCCTGTTCCTCGGGCACGTGGGACTGGTGCGCGGGTACGGCTTCCGGAGCTTCGATCCGGGCGAATGCGAGCCGCCGCCCGACGACCCGGCGGCGTGCCCGGTCTTCGACCAGCTTCTGGGCACCCGGATCCTGGTGGGCAATGCGGAGCTTCGGTTCCCGCTCCTCGGGCTGTTGGGAGTGGGAGGCGGGTATTACGGCGCGCTGCCGCTGGAGCTCGCCATCTTCGCCGACGGCGGGGTGGCCTGGGACCAGGAGACCGCGCCGGCCCTCTTCGGGGGCCGGCGCGACCTCATCGGGAGCGCCGGGGTCGCCGCCCGGCTCAACCTGTTCGGCTTCGCGATCGCGCAGGTCGACGCGGCCCACCCGTTCGACCGTCCCGGGAAGGGGTGGGTCTGGCAGGTCAGCCTGCAGCCGGGCTTCTAGCCCAGCCTAACGGCGGGCGCGATCATCGAAGAGCTCGCCGGCCGACACGCCGAAGACGTCGCACAACGCCTCCAACGTCCGGGCATGGATGGTCTTGAACCGCCCGTCCGCCTGGGCCAGCCGGTAGGCGGCGGAGAGGCTGATCCGTCCCCGCGAGCTCTTGGCGAGGGAGTACGGAGTCATGTTGCGTTGTTCGAGGAGTTCTCGCACCCGTAGGCGCATGGCGCAAGCGTACACGGGACCTCGTGGTGCGACAAGTTGTCACGATTCAGTATTATCGCGCCGCGATAATGCTCCCGACACCGCTGGGGGCCGACGCCAGGGCGTCGATGGCGGGGGAGAAAAACCGAGGCGCCTGTGCGCAGGGTAGTCACAGGCGCCCCGAACTCCGATATCTACTGCAGCACCGTAAGGTGGGATGAACTGCGGATGCGAGTGCGCCTCCAACCCTTGGGACCAACCCTGGGGGCCGGATCGCGCTCTCGCCTGGCAACAACCAAGGAAGGAGCACTACGGCCCTGCGTCCAATCACGACCAACGGGACGAGCCCGTCGGAGTAAAAGGAAGAGACTGCCAAGGGGGCGCTTCTGGCGCCCCGGCACGGTCGACGAGTCGCAAGCTACGTGCCGATGGGCGGCCGGCTATCTGGCCGCTGGGCCGGATCGGGCCGGGCCCGGGAGTTGCTTCGTAAGCCATTGGAGTCTTGTATCTTACCGCTACGCGTCCAACCTCGCCGCCGGGATGGCACCGATCCGCGGGTGGGACGAGTGTGATCTGGAGCGTCGCAGCCGTAGTCGCACCATGTCGCAAAAGTGCTACGCCTTCCCACGGCGGGGAATGTGACGTGACCGGTGGACGGCAGGCCTCCGCCGGGCGGGAGGCCCGGCTCCGGCCCGAGTACGCGGCGCTCTATCCCACCGTCACACCCGGGGTCTGGGAGCCGGCGGGCGACATCGCGCTCCGGGTGCTCCTCCAGCTCATCCAGCAGGGGCGGATGGCGAGCGTGCGGGACCGCATCCTGAACGACGAGCACTTCGAGTTCCGGGGCCGGGGCCCCCCGGCCGAGCGGACCGACGAGCACGCCCGGGCCGACGACTTCCTGGCCGGCGTGAGCGCGGCGGAGCACGCCCTCGCCCTCTCGCGGCGGGAGGAGCACCGGGTGATCGACGTGGGCGAGTGGCGGGTGGTCCTGGCCATGGCGCTGGTGACCGGGTGGGAGCCGCCCGAGTCGGCGTCCTACTTCCCGGCCCCCCGCGCGAGCGGCCTGGCCCAGGCGCTGGAGCGGGTGCTCGACCTATTGGAGGGGCGGGGGATCCGCGACCTGCCCAGGCTTCATGACCCCGACGGGCTCATCCGATTCCTCCAGGGCGGCGCCTTCACGGTGAGCTACATCGGGTGAGTCGGGTTCCGGCCCAACGCCGGCGCGATCCCGCGGCGGTTCCCTCGCCGGAACGCCACCTGGCCGTGGCCCCCGTCGTCGAGGAGGGTCTGGAGGCTCCCGTGGCGGATCACCGCCCGGTTGAGCTCCGAGCGGGCCGGTACCACTCCCGCACGGGGCGAGATCGACTGCGGCACTCGGAGCCAGAGGCCCAGCGGCGGGGCGCCGGTTCGGGGGCTGCGGAAGCGGGCGGTGTCGGCGACGGCGTGCCAGCGCACCGCGCCGTGGGACGGGGGTAGGTCGCGAGGCCGCTCGCCAGGAGGAGGGCGAGCGGCGCGCGGAGCCGGAGGGTCATCGGGCTTCGATGGATCGGGCGGCGTGGCATGGCGCGCCGCGACCGGCGCGCGGCCCAGGGGGAGTGGTCCACGGCTAACGTGGCGTGCGGAGCCGGTGCATCGGCCGGCGCGCCGGAGCGCCACGGGGCCGGGGCATCCAGGGCGGGATCGGGGAGCGATGAACGAGCGACAGCACGGCGGCCACGAGTCGGGTTCGAGCCGGTCCATCGGCGGCGGGGCGGCGGGGCTTGGGGAGCGAGAGCTCGCCGAGTTCGCGGCGCTGCGGTCGGCGCTGCCGTCCGGGATTCGCTTCGGCACCTCGTCGTGGAACTATCCCGGATGGCAGGGGCTGGTCTACCGCCGAAGCTACGGTACGCGGGGAGCCTCGGGGCCGATGCTCGAGGAGTACGCGCGGTTCCCGCTCTTCGGGGTGGTGGGGCTGGACGCGAGCTACTACGCGCCGACCGGGGAAGCCACCTACCGCGACTACGCCGTGCGACTCCCGCCGGGCTATCCTGTCGTCTCGAAGGTGTGGCAGCAGCTCACCGTGCACACCTGGGGCAGGGCCCAGGGACCGGCCAAGGCCGGAAAGCGCAACCCCGACTTCCTCAATCCCGAGCTCTTCCTCGATGCGGTCTACCGGCCGGCGCGGCGCCATTTCGCGGAGCATCAGGGGCCGTTCGTCTTCGAGCTCCAGGCGGTGCCTCGCTCGGCCGGGGTCGGGCCGGAGGGCTTCGCCCGGATGCTGGACGACTTCTTCGCCGCACTGCCCTCCGACGGTCGCTACGCGGTGGAGCTCCGGAACCCCGAGTTCCTGACGCCCGAGTACTACGCGGTGCTGCGGGCGCACCGGGTGGCCCACGTCTTCAACTCCTGGACCCGGATGCCGTCGATCGGGGAGCAGCTCGACCTGCCGGGCTCGCTCACGGCTCCGTTCGTGGTGGCGCGGGCGCTGATGGTGCCGGGCCGGGGGTACGAGGAGACGGTGGATGCGTTCGCGCCGTTCGATCGGATCCGGGAGCCCGCCCCGGAGGTCCGGCGGGACCTCGTCCGCCTGGCGGTCGAGGCGATCGCCCGGACCATCCCCGCCTTCGTCCTGGTGAACAACCGGCTGGAGGGGTGCGCGCCCCGGACGATCGAGGCGGTGGTGCGCGAGGTGTTGGAGGTGGTCGGCCGGTCAGGATGACGGAGCCCCACCCCTGGCGCGGCGAAGCGGGCGGCCCGAAGTTGGGGAATCGCGGGTGGACGGTGACCGCTTGGCTTGACGCGGGAGGATCGTTCGATGGCGTGGCTTACCCAGCGCGATCCGTGGGCACCCGGGCGCGAGCAGCCCACGCCGATCCTCCTGATCGAGCCCGACCCCGGCACGGGGGCGAGGGTTCAGGCCGCCTTGCACCGGACGTGGGGCGACCGGGTGTGGGTCTGGCGCGAGGGCAATGTGACCGACGCGCTGCACCTGATGCGCATCTGCGGGTTCCGCGTCATCATCTACCGCCACCACGGTTCCGCGGCACTGCTCCAGGAGCAACTGATGCTGCTCCGAGAGCGGGCGCCGGACTCACCGATCGTCGTGAGCCTCCAGCACGATGCCCCCGATGTCCCCCGGCCCGGACTCGCCGCCGCCGTGGTTTCACACCACGATCCGGCCGGCCTGGAGCGAGCCGTCGCCCGGGTGCTGGGCTGGTCTCCTCCTGCTGACGACTCGAGGCCGGGGTGACGCGGGGGCCCGGGGGCGCTGCCGCCGGCAGCCGGACCGTCGTGGCGCGGCCAGGCTCCTCGAGGCTCCCGCCCCCAGCGGCCCCCATCGAGCGCCGACGGGCCGAAGGGGCCCCATGGGGTGATCCTGCTGGGGTCGTGACGAACTCGGGGGGCGCACGAGCGCGCTCGCTGGCAGACGCGGTCCTGGCATATCTGACTCCACCCCGAGCCGTGGCGGCGGGATTGGCATCGCCCAGCGGAGTGTCGCCGCAATCCCGGCGCGTTTCCCCGGACCCGCGAGGCCTCCAGGGAGTAGTCGAGTGCCGGGCTTGGGCCGAGGCACGGCGGGAGGGCGACCGGGACGCCGGTTGGCCGGCAATGGCGGTTGGCGGCGCGGCAGGCGAGGAGTCGGGCGGCTCCGCACCGGACCGTCCGGCGGCGGGAGGTTAGGTCCACCCGAGCCGGCTCCCATCCGGCGACCACTTCTCTTGCGGCCGGGGTCGACGCCATCACTCGGCGGGAGCCGAGTCGCGGGCGCCGTTCTCCTGCGCAGCCAGGGGCCGGGTCTCCGGCTCCCGCCCGGTCAACGCCCGCTCGATCCGCTCCCGCAGTTGTCTCGCCGCAGCCGAGAGGAGGTCCGACCGCTCCCGGAGTCGCCCGCTCTGCTGGAGCAAGTGGTCGAGCCGCGGTGGGAGATCGTGCTGGCGCTCGCCGTCGCCGTCGTGTCCGATGGCCACGAGGGAGCCTCGGGAGGGGTTGCCCTGTGATTATACCCGAATCCCGGGAATACGCCAGCCAGACCGGTGCCACGGCGGCGGGTGGGACGGGCCCGGGTCGATCAGTGCCGCACAGGTGCGTGCCCGGGGCCCGGATGCAACCGGGGGGCGAAGGTGTTGAATCCCAGCCAGTAGATCATGGCCGCCCGAACCAGCCAGACCAACTCCTCCATCGTCACCGGCTTCCGGAGGTAGGAATTGGCGCCGAGCTCGAGGGCGCGCTGCACGTCCGAATGCTCCGCCGACGAGCTCAGCACGATGCACGGCACCCGTCGGATGAGGGGCACGGTCCGCCGCCATTCGAGCACCTCGAATCCGGAGCGGCGCGGCATCTTGAGGTCGAGCAGCATCAGTGCGGGGAGCTCGGACGGCGGGCCGGCCAGCCGGGAGCGGAGGAGGGCGATCGCCTCTTCCCCGTCGGTCGCCTCCTCGATGGGGGGTGAGAGATCGATCCGCCGCAGGGCGCGGCGGAAGAGGATGCGATCGTCCGCGCAGTCGTCAACCAGCAACAAGCTGGAGGGCACCGGTACGGAGCGGGGCGTCGGGTCCGGCACGTCGCTCATGTTCCCGTGTCCCGGTTCCCTCCCCGCTCGGTGTCGGAACCGCGCCGCAGCAGCGACCGGACCGCGCCAAGGAGCTCCTGGGCGCCAGTAGGTTTGCCGAGGACGACCGTGTGGGGTCCGATCAGCGGCCACTGGGCGCGAATCGCCTCCGGCTCGTGTCCCGTGATGACCAGGATAGGGAGGGTGGGGCGTTCGAACCGGATGCGCTCGACGAGGACGGCGCCACCCATGTCCGGCAGGCACCAGTCGGTGACGACCAGTCGGATGTCGAGAGCCCGGATCACGGCGAGCGCCTCCACCCCGCTCGCCACGTCCACGACCGTGTAGCCGCCGAGGTGGACCAGCAGGCGAGCCGTCGCCTCCCGGACCGTTCGGTAGTCATCGACCAGCAGGACGAGCTCGCCGTTGCCGCGAGGCAGGCTGGCGGAGACGGTGCGGGGCCTGGAGGGTGGGCCTGGGGGGCGAGTGTCCATCGTCATCCCTCCGACTGGGCATCGTGGCCGAACGGCCGTCAGGGCCGGTCGGGCGCCGGACGGCGAGGGAGCGATGTCGAGGCACCCGCCGCAGCCAGCGCGGCCGGTCTTCGTTCGGCTGCGGTCGCCTGGCGCTGCCCCGGCGCCGCAGGAGTGCGAATCGACTGTGGCTGCCTACCGTCCTAACCTAGGGAAATCCCCTGACGTGGCAAGTCCGGGTTGGGAGTGCGATCGGATTCGAACGTTCGGGTCGTCGGGGCATGGGCAGGTCGCCGCGGGGGCCGCCCGACCTGGGACCCGTGGGGACGAAGGCAACCCCTAACCGACACCGGAGACCGACACCGGACGAGGTTGGTCGGGCGGGCGCCGCGCGGCTGCCGCACCGTCGGCACCCCGGTTCAGACCCGACCAAGACCACCCCAACCCGGCGCTGCCGACGGGAGGGCGGCTCCCGGTCACCCGACCTCCCCGATCGGCTTCTCCACTCCGGCGGGGGCGTGGGTCTGCAGGAGCGAGCTCACGGCCGGCAAGAGCTGCTGGACGGTGACCGGCTTGGCGAGCACCATGGTGCCCGGCCCGAGCGCTGGCCACTCGTCCCGAATCGTCTCGGGGCCGTACCCGGTGAGGATCAGCACCGGGAGGGAAGGCCGCTCGCGGCGGAGCTGGTCGAGGAGCGTGCCCCCATCCATGTCCGGCAACCGCCAATCGGCCACCACCAGTCGCACATTGAGCGCCCGCACGATCGCGAGTGCTTCGGCGCCGCTGGCGGCGTCGGCCACGACGTAGCGGCCGACGGTGGTCAGCAGGCGCGCGGTTCCGTCCCGGATGGCGGGATGGTCATCGACCACGAGGACGAGTTCTCCGTTGCCCCGCGGGAGACTGGGGTCGGGGCGCCCCAACGGATGTGGGGATCGTAGCGGCATGGTCCGTCGGTCCCGCAGCACGCTGCGATGCTCCAGCCTCCATCCCATGAGTGCACCTCCGAGGGTCGGTGAGGGAGACGCGGCCCACCCCGGCGCGCCTGGGGGGCGGCCAGGATTGCCGCCGGGCGGCAAGAACTGCCGTCGACGCGGGACCGATCGCCTGGCGCCATGTTTTTGCCGGGCATGAACTTGCTCGATCGGGCCCGGGGGCAGAGGCCGGTCCGATCCAGAGGTGAGGGCAAGGCCGGGGCCAACGGCTGTGGGGGCGCCGAGGCCGTGCCGCGGGGCGTGGAGCGCCAGTGGAGGCGGGGCCGAGGCGCTCGTCGCGCGGCGCTGGTACGGGGGTCGAGAAACAAGATCCCCCGCCTCGACCGTGATCGAAGCGGGGGCGACCGCTGCCGCCATGGGCCCGACAGGATTCGAACCTGTGACCTCTTGCTCCGGAGGCAAGCGCTCTATCCAACTGAGCTACGGACCCATCCTGCCTTGGAGCCCAGAAAAAAAGCGACTCGGGCCAGCTTGCGCAACCGGGGCCGCCAGGGCGACCCGACGCTCCGTCCCGGCGCCCGGGAGCCAGACCGGCTCCCCGTCCACCCCGGCCGGCACCTCGACCCCAAGCCAGTGGAGCATGGCCGGGAAGAGGTCGGCCGTGCGGAGCGGCACCGGCGGGGCCGGGTGGCTGGACCAGACCGGCACCTGCATGTGCCGTCGGATGAGGCTGCCGTGACCGGAGCGGTGTTCCGGAATCTCGAACCGGTCGCGGAAGTCGTACCCCTCCCGAGCCACCACGAGGAGATCCCCGGTCCGGGGGGAGCGGAATTGGTCGAGGAGATTCCAGGCGGCGTCGGGGTAGGGACCATCGGCGCTCGCTTCGAGCCACTCCCTCGCGGTTGCCTCGTAGGTGCCGCCCATCCCCAGCGGATCTCCCCGGAGCGGGCGGTAGCGGATCCGGTCGCCCGACCGGGCGAGCTCGGCTTCGCCGTCCCGCGAGAGGACGCTCACACCGCCGCTGCCCGACTCCCCCGCCACCAGGGCGACCGCCGGCTCCCGAACCAGCGCCTCGACCAGGTCCTGGTCGCTCCCGAAGCCGTCCGGTTGCCGGAGGCGCTGGAGCGGCCAGCGGTCCCGCCGCGGGCGGCCGGGCCGGGCGTAGACCATCGCCGAGCCGTTGCCCGCCACCATCACCGCCGCCCGCGGGGCCCGGGTCCAGACGACCGGGTGCGAAAGGGTGGGCACGCCCCGGGCCCGGAACCAGTCGGCGAGGTCGAGATGGGTGTGCACCGGGCTCGCGCCGTGATCGCTTACCACGAGGATCAGCGTGTCGTCGAGCTGGCCCAGCCGGAGGAGTGTCGCGCGGAGCTTCCCCACGATCTCGTCCACCCGCCGGAGGGCGCGGAGCACCCGGGGCGCGTCGGGGGCGCTCTGGTGGGTGTAGCCGTCCACCGCCGGGAACTGCGCGAAGACGAAGCGCCAGGGCCGCCGGATCTCGTGCAGCAGGTGCCGCGCCACCGCCTCGTCCGACGGCTGGTGCCACTCGGTGTAGTGCGCCACCGCGCCCCAGAACTTGCGCTCGCGCCGCGCCGGATCGCGCTCCGGCGTGAGTCCGCGGGTGATCATGGTGAAGATGCCGACGCTCTCGGGCACCAGCTCGAAAATGGTGCGGACGTTGGGGGCGATGTCGGCGTCGAGCCGGCCGGCCTGGTAACCGCAATAACTCCGCAGCGCGTCACGATCGCGCCACCAGCGTCCTCGATATCGTTCCCGGTCGAGCCACCGGATCGAGGGGACGTTGCAGCGCCCGGGAGTGCAACCGGTGAGGAACGGGAGATAGGAGACGCTGGTGGTGGAGGGGAAGGCGGTGACCGCGCGGCCGATCGAGCCGTTCCGGATCATCGCCGCCAGGTTCGGCAGCATGCCCCGCTCGAGCTCGGCCTCGGCCACGTCGGGGCGGAGCCCGTCGACCAGCAGCAGGATGCAGCGCCTGGTGCCCATGCGGCGGCCTCACGGTGGCGGTTGATGCGCGGCGCCGCGGCGTGGGCGGGCCCCGGCGCGCCCTAACCTAACCGGCACGCGGGGAGACCGGGAGGCTCGATCGGCCGCGACCGCCGCCTCGCGAGGCACCGGGCCCAGAACCCGGCTCTGCCGAGGCGGGTAGACTCAACTGGCGGCAGCAAGGCGGCTCCGTGTCGGAAGGATTCTGGCGCTGGTCCAACTCGCGTCGACGCCGCAGGGCGGCGCTCGCGGCACTGCTCGTCGCCTCGGGCTGTGGCGACTCGATTATGCTTCCGGGCGACGGCGCACCGGCGGCGCTCACGCCGGTCTCGGGCGATCGGCAACGCGGCACGATCGGCGAGCCGCTGGGCCGGCCGCTGGTGGTCCGGGCCACCGACGGGGCGGGCCGCCCGGTGGCCGAGCTGCCGATCGTGTTCCGCTTCGCGAGGAACGTCCCCGGCGCCGCCGTGGTGCCCGACACGGTGCACACCGACGCCCAGGGCACCGCGGCCGCCGAGGTGGTGCTGGGGACCGTACCGGGAGCGCAGGCCGTGGAGGCCAGGGTGGCGCTCCCCGCGCTCTCCCGGGTACGGGCCAGGTTCCTCTTGACCGCGGTCGAGCCGGCGCGGCCGCCGGACGACGACGGGCAGGACGATGGCGACGATGACGGCCAGGGCGGCGAGGGCGATGACGATGACGACGAGGGCGACGATGACGAGGACGACGATCGGGGTGGCAACGGACGGGACCGCGAAAGGAAGGACAAGAAGGATCGCCGCGGCGGTGGCTGACACGGTGGTGGCCGGGAGGACGATTGGCTGAGACCGTCGACGCGCGGTCCTACGGCATCCGTCCGCCGGGCCACCGCCTTCCCGACACGATTCGGCTCGGGCCGGTGCTGCTGCAGGTCGCCGACCTCGAGCGATCGCTCGCTTTTTACCGCCGAGTGCTCGGACTCCGACCGCTCGAGCGACCGGCGCGCCCCGGCCCCGCGCCGGGGGCCGCGCTGGCTGCGCCCGGCGCCGACGAGCCGTTGGTGGAGCTGGTCGAGCGGCCCGATGCCGCGCCGGTGCCGCGGCGTGGCCGTCTGGGGCTCTATCACTTCGCCATCAAGGTACCGGACCGCGCGGCGCTGGGCCGGTTGCTGGCGCACCTGGCCGCCAACGGGGTGCCGGTGGGGATGGCGGATCACCTCGTGAGCGAGGCGGTCTACCTCGCCGACCCCGACGGGCTCGGGATCGAGGTCTACGCCGACCGCCCCCGCGGCGAATGGCGCCGCGACGGCCGGGAGCTGGTCATGACCACGGAGCCGCTCGACGCCGAGGCGGTGCTCCGGGCGGGCCGGGGCGAACCGTGGACGGCGATGCCCCCCGGCACGGTCATCGGCCACGTGCACTTCTCGGTCGGGAGCCTCGAGACCGCGGCCGACTTCTATCATCGTGGCCTGGGCTTCGACAAGGTGGTGTGGAGCTACCCGGGGGCGCTCTTCCTCTCGGTGGACGGCTATCACCATCACGTGGGGCTGAACACCTGGGCGGCGGGCGCACCACCGGCCGGGGAGGGAGACGCCCGGCTCCTCGAGTGGACCCTGATCCTGCCGGGAGCGGAGGACCTCGGGGCCGTGGCCCGCTCGCTCGGGGAGGCCGGCCACGCGGTTTCCCGCCCTGGGCGCGACGTCGTGGCGGACGATCCCTGGGGCACCCGCGTGCGCCTCACGACTGACTGATCCCGTCTCCCGACACCCCGCGCATCGCCTCGGCGGAGACGGCCGTCGCGCGGGCCCCGATCGGGTTCGGGGGCCGCCGCAGGTGCGGCGGGGCGAGGGCCATCGGATGCTGAGGTCGCGGCGGCCGCCGGCGTCACGACCGCCGCGCCCGCAGCACCACGGCGTGCGCCCCGAACGAGCCCGCGACCTTGCGGGTCTCGCCGCTCGGGCTGGCGGCGAAGTAGTCCTGCTCCCGCAGCACCTCCACTCGCTCGAGGCCGGCGGCGCCGAGCTCGGTGCGATAGGCGGCGACGGTAGTGGCGCCGACGATGCACTCGGCCCAGAGCTCGGGGTGGGAACGGCAGGCCTCCGAGGGCAACGAGCGCACCACGATGTCGGCAAGCTGGAGCCAGCCGCCGGGCCGGAGCACCCGGCCGATCTCCCGGATCGCCGCGCCCTTGTCCGGGACGAGGTTCAGCACGCCGTTGCTGGTGACGACGTCGACCGACGCATCCGGGAGCGGGATCGCCTCGGCGTCGCCCGCGAGCACCTCGACGTTGCCGGCGCCGGCCGCGGCGGCCGTGGCCCGCAGCTTGTCCCGCATCGCCGGGGTCAGGTCCAGCCCGATCACCCGGCCCGCCGGACCCACCAGGCGGCTCGCGATCAGCGTGTCGGTGCCCGAGCCGGACCCGACGTCGAGCACCGCGTCGCCCGGACGGATCACGTCGGCCAGGAACGGATAGCCGACCCCGGCGAACGACTCGACCGCCGCGGCGGGAAGCAGGTCGAGCAGGTCCGCGGGATACCCCACGAGCTCGCCGGCCCGGCGGCCGGTGGGGAAGTGGTAGGTCCGGTCCGGGGCCGTGGCGACGTCGGTGTACATCCGCCGCACCGCGTCCAGGATGACGTCACGCTGGTTGGACACTATGGCGACCATCAGCGCCTCCCGGGTGCGTCGTCCCGCCGCCCGGCGGGCGACCTGGTGAACTCGTGCAGCAATCGGCGGATCCGCCCCTCGAACGCCGGCGGTACCTCCTCCCGGCGGACCCGCCGGATCTCGGACTTGAGCCGTCGCTCGAACTCCGCCCGGGAATAGCAGCTGCGGCAGCGCTCCAGATGGCGGCGCACGCCGGCGCGCTCCGTGGCCGTGAGCTCGTGGTCGAGATACAGCGCGAGGAGCCGCAGCGCCTCCTCGCAGGAGATGGTGGCGGGATCGGTCATCGCTGGTCCTGCTCCTTCTCCGGCGGTGAGGGTCTCAACCCCGCGTCGCAGGCGTGCCGCCAGAGCGCCTTCTGGAGCAGCGCGCGGCCACGGGCCAGTCGGGAGCGCACGGTGCCGATCGGGATCCCCAGCGTCCCCCCGACCTCCGCGTACGACATGTCCTGCAGATCGGCCAGCACGACCACGATCCGGAACGGGTCGGGCAACGCTTCCACCGCACGGACGACGTCCTCGTGCAGGAGCCGGTCGAGGAACTCCTGCTCCGGGGTGCTCCACCAGAGGAGGAACGGCTGATGGAGGCGCTCGAACAGGGAGAAGTCGTCCTCCTCTCCCAACGGTTCGGTCTCGGGACGGACGGCGGCGGCGCGCCGAGCGCTCAGGAACGCGTTGGTGAGGATGCGGAGCACCCAACCGGAGAACCGCTCCCGTTCCCTCAGGGCGTCGCGGTGGAGCCAGGCCGACGCCACCGCCTCCGCGACCAGGTCCTCCGCCTCTTGCTGGTCCCTCGTGAGGCGGCGCGCGATCCCGACGAGCTCCGGCAGCGCGCTCACCACCGCCTGCTCGAACCAACCGGCGTCGGGCTCGGCCATGGGAGCGCCTGGGTCGGCACCGGGACGGACGTCGCCGGGGGGGACTTCCGCGGTGCGCATGGGCTGCGCTCGACCGGACTACGGCGTGGTCCGACGGGGGTCGTCGTCGGGGTCGACGTAGATCAGCTGCCAGGGGCCGATCCCGTGGAGCTGGAGGACCGTGGCGCCCTCGGCCTGCGCGAAGTGACGCACCCCGGGCGCGAGCGCCGCGAAGGTTCCGGCCGGCAGCGGTTGGAGTGCGGTCGAGTCGAATGCCTGGCCCATGCCCACCTTGAAGGTCCCCTCCAGCACCGTGACGTGCTCGACCGTCGGATGGTAGTGCGGAGGGATCCGGTACCCGTCCGGGAGGCGGATACGCATGGTGAAGGGGCCCGGCCGGGCGGGGTCGCCCTCCAGCACGGCGAGCCGGGCGCCGGGCGGCAGGACGGGCGGCGCCGCACGCCAGGCCACCTGCTCCGGGCGGGCGACGATCGCGTGGGGGGCGTCGCGGTCGGGCGAATCCTGGCCGGCCGCGGCGGCGGCCGACAGCGCCCACAGGGCGGTGGTGACGAGGACCGATCGCATGGGCGACCTCCGGGGGGACTCGCAAGAGCGGCGGCTTCCTGATCCTCCTACAGTAACCGACGCGGCTCCCCCGAAATGGTTCCCCCGGCCGGCCCGGCCCAGAGGGCCGTCAACGCGTCCGCCGGCTCCGCCACCGCCCACTCGCCGTAGACCGGGTTCGAGAGATACCGCTCGCCGAAATCCGGCAGGACCGCCACGATGAGCCGGCCCGCGCTCCCGGGCCGTGCCGCGATCTGGAGCGCCGCCCAGGTGACCGAGCCGGCCGAGATCCCGCTCAGGATCCCCTCGTCGCGGGCGAGGCGGCGGGTGGTGGCGATCGCGTCGTCGTTCGTGGTCCGCACGATCTCGTCGTAGATCGACGTGTCGAGCACCGCCGGCACGAAACCGGCGCCGATCCCCTGCTGCTTGTGCGGCGAGGGAGAGCCCCCCGAGAGAACCGGGCTCTCGGCCGGCTCCACCGCCGCAATCCGGATCCCCGGCTTGCGCTCCCGCAGGTAGCGGCCGGCCCCGGTGATCGTGCCGCCGGTCCCGACGCCGGCCACCAGGACGTCCACCCGTCCCTGGGTGTCGAGCCAGATTTCCGGTCCCGTCGTCCGGTAGTGGATGGCGGGGTTGGCGGGGTTGGCGAATTGCTGCGGCATCCAGGCCTGGTCGCCGAGCCTGGCGGCGATCTCCTCGGCTCGCTCGATCGCGCCGCGCATTCCCCGGGCGCCTTCGGTGAGCACCACCGTGGCGCCGAGGGCGCGGAGCAGGTGGCGTCGCTCGAGGGTCATGGTGTCGGGCATGGTGAAGACGCAGCGCAGCCCGTGCACGGCCGCGGCGTAGGCCAGGCCGATCCCGGTGTTGCCGCTGGTGGGCTCGACCACGACCATCCCCGGCCGCACCCGGCCGCGGTCGAGGGCATCCTCGATCATGGCGGCGCCGATCCGGTCCTTCACCGAGCTGTAGGGATTGAAGCCTTCGTGCTTGACGACGACCGTGCCGCGGAGTCCCCCGGCGAGGCGGCGGAGCCGGATGAGCGGCGTCTTGCCGATGGTCTGGGTGATGTCGTCGTAGATGCGGCCGCGCGGCATGGTCACCTCGGTCGGGAGCTGGGCGTCGGGTCGGGGTCGTCCTACGCTGTACCCCGGAGTGGGCCCGGCATCACGTCCTCAGGCCGGGAGGCCGGTCCCGGCCCGTGGTCCACGGGCCGGGTCACGGAACCACGGGCTACTCGCTCGCCAACTCCTTCTCCAGCCGCTCCGCGACGATCATGTGCGCCTGGAACGCCGGCGCCACCTTCACCACCAGCGCTCGGAGCTCCTCGTTCCGGATGGCAGGGAGCAGCGTCGTCTGCACCGCGTCAATCACCTGCCGGTGGAACGTCGCCTCGTGACGGAGGAAGGCGCGGTCGAACTCCTCGCCCCGCAGCGAGCGCAACTTCGCCATCGCCTCGGCGTGGGCCTTGGCGGTCGAGTCATCGGCGGGCGGGGTCGGGGTGACGCCGAGCTTCTTGGCGAGGTCCCGGCCCTGCTGGCGGACGGCGGTATGGTCCCGGGCGAGCTGGGCCCCGAAGTCGCGGATCTTCCTGCTGCGTCCGCGCTTGGCGGCGAGCCGGCCGGTTTCGATGTCGGCCGTGTTCGCGGCGTCGAAGATGGCCACGACGGTGGCGTCGTCGAGCACGGGCTGGTCGACGGCGGGACCGGGTCGGTGACCGGACGCGCCGGTGCGCTCCTGGGCCGCCAGCGGGACCGAGCCGGAGAGGAGGGCGGAGGAGAGCGTGAAGGCGGCAACGGCTGCGATGGGGCTACGCATGACGAACCTCCCAGCAAGAATGAGTGGGACCGAGCGGCGACCCTCCCACTGTGTCACAGATGGTTAAATTTGTCAAGTGTTTTATTTGTTTATTTGACATAATGAGGTGGCAGACCTATCGTAGGCGGCAACGAGGGGGTGCCATGGAGAGCGGGTTCAACCGGCGATTCCTGGAGACCACGCGGGGGCGGGTGCTGGTGCTGCTTCGGCGTGGGCCGCAGACCGTCGACGAGCTGGCGGGCGTGCTGGGACTCACCGACAACGGCGTCCGGGTCCACCTGGCGATGCTGGAGCGGGACGGGATGGTTCGGCAGGCCGGGGTGCGTCGGGCCGAGGGGGCCGGGAAGCCGGCCACGGTCTACGAGCTCACCCCGGAGGCGGAAGCGCTCTTCTCCCGTGCCTATGCGCCGGTGCTCGGGGCGCTGGTCGAGGAGCTCGTCTCCCAGCTACCGCCCGAGCGGAGCACCGCGTTGCTCGAGGGCGTGGGCCGACGATTGGCGGCCGCGGTGAGACCGCCGCCGGGAGCCCGCTTCGAGGCGAGGTTGCGCGCGGCGGTCGACGTGTTGGCAGGACTCGGCGGCGCGGTGGAGCTCGAGGCGCGCGCCGGGACGCGAGTGATCCGCGGCCGGGGCTGCCCGCTCTCCGCCACCGTCTCCCGGAGACCGGAAGCGTGCCGGGTGGTCGAGGCCCTCCTGAGCGAGGTGGTCGGCGCACCGGTGCGGCAGTGCTGCCGCCACGGCGACCGGCCGAGTTGCTGCTTCGAGGTGCCGCCGGCGGCATGACCGATGACTCGGGCGCGGGCCCCGCATCCCCGAGCGCGAGCCTCACGAGCCGCCCCTCACGCTCCCGCCCCGATCCACCTCGACGTCCCTCCCACGAGTGGCGGCGTCTCCCTGGATAGCCGCGTCTCACGCCGAATGGTCGGCTCCCGCGCGTCCCCGCGAGCGGCTTGACGCCCCGACCGGGCCGAGGCGAGCGAAGCGATCGTGCAGCGGGGCGTCGGGCCGGAGGATCGGTTGCCGGGGCGGCGGGTACTCGCGGTCTCCTTCGGGGAAGCTGGCGACACCCGCAGGCGCCCACGCCAGGCAGACGCCCTGACGCCCTGCGGGCCGGGCCAGGCCGGGGCCGCGCCTAGGCTGCGCCCGGCCGCGGCGCGGTGGTACCGACGGGATGCGTGCCGGGGAGGCCGCGCGAGGCGATGTACCCGGCCGCCACCAGGTCCCAGCCCAGACAGGGCACCGTCCACCAGGTGGGGGCGAAGGCGACACCAGGACCGAAGTAGTGGAGCGCAACGTCCCAGACGGGGTGCAGCGTCCATCCGGCCACGAGCCACCAGGTGGACCCGCGCAGCCCCAGCGCGGCCATCGTCCCGTAGAGGGCGACGCCGGCGAGCTCCAGCCGGAGCCACTCGGACGACTCGCCGGCCAGCCCGGCGAACAGGACGTAGGCGAGGGCGGCCACCGCGAGGGCGCTGGCGAGGATCCCGCGCGTCCAGCGATGGATCCGGTAGGCGAGGGCGACGAACCGGGCGCCCAGGATGGCGCCGATGACGAGAGCCGAAGTCGCGTCGGCGGGATCCAGCATGGAATGCGCTCCCGGAAGTGGCGACGCAGGACCGGGCCGAGGGCTCGGTCACGGCCCGGGTATGCCTCGATGTCGGCCCCCAATCTCGCCACCGGTGGCTGGAGCGGCTTGAACGATGCGGCTGACCTCCTGGAACGAATCGGCGGTCGCCCCATCCAGCTCGTTCGCGACGCGCGTGGGCACTGGGGCGCGAGGCGTGCCGCCGAGGCGATGCCGTGGTCGCCAGGCGGCACGGCATCGGCCCCGAAAACGACGCGGCGACGCCGCGAGGTGGCCGCGACATCGCCGCTGGTGGTCGATCCATCGGGGCGCCCGGATTTGAACCGGGGACCTCCTGCTCCCGAAGCAGGCGCGCTAACCGGGCTGCGCTACGCCCCGTCGCTCCGGAGCCTGGGCGGATCCGGAGCCGCTGGCCCGCCCGAGGGGCGGTTCCGAACGGGCGGGGAATATAACCCGCCGGGGGAAGGGAGAGAAGGCGTCAATCGCCGCCCGGCGAGGCGGTTGCCAGGGGCTGGTAGAGCGCTCGGTAGAGCTCGCGCTGGCGGGTGATCACCCGCACGTAGTCCCGGGTCTCCCGATACGGGATTCGCTCGACGAAGAGCTCGGGGTCGGATGTCCCGGCCCGCTCCACCCACCGATCCACCCGGGAGCCGCCCGCGTTGTAGGCCGCCAGATACCGCTCCGGCTCGCCGTAGCGGCGGGCCAGGGTGGCCAGCTGTCGGGTGCCCAGCTCGACGCTCACGTCGGGCACGTAGAGCAGCGCCTCGTCCCAGACCGGGAACTCGAGCCGCCCGGCCAATGCCCTCCCCACCTCCGGCATGAGCTGCATCAGGCCGCGCGCGCCCGCCCGCGAGGTGGCCCAGGGGGTGAACCTCGATTCCTGCCGGATGAGTGCCGCCACCAGCGCGGGATCCAGCCCCGCCTCGCCCGCCTCGGCCAGGATCCCGTCCAGGTGCCAGATCGGGTAGATCAAGCGGTAGACCCGCGCGTCCGGCGCCGCGCCGGCGGCGAGCGCCCGCCAGCCGAGCTGCACCGCCCGCGAGACCTCCCCGTACTCGCGGAACGCGCGCGCGGTGGCGAGGAGCCGGTCGAGGTCCTCGTCGGCGCCGGTGAAGAGCGCCTCCCGCTCCAGCGCCGACTCGGCGTCGAGACCGAGTGAGTCGAGGAGCCGGACCCGCGCCATGCCCTCCTCGACGGCGGGAACCTCGGGGAAGCGGTCCTCCGCCGGGGCGGGCGCCCAAGGGGGCCGTCCCAGCCGCCGCGCGCTCGCCGCGGCGTAATAGGAGAGGGGGGCCGTCTCCGCCACACTCTCCCAGCGCGCCCGCGCCCGGGCCGTGTCGCCGGCCGCGTGCCAGGCGCGGCCGCTCCAGTAGGCCGCGGCGAGCGCCTCATCCGACCGGGGATACCGCTGGCGGAGGGAGTCGAGCTCGCGGGCGGCCACGGCGGTCCGGCCTTCGACGTAGGCAATGATCGCCGCACGGAATCCGGCCTCGGGCGCGAGCGGGCTGGTCGGGTAACGGCGGGCGAGCTCCCGGAGCGTCGCACGGGCCTCGGCGTCCTGGCCCCGGTCGACCGCGAGGTCGGCAATGAGGTAAAGCGCCGACGCGGCCGCCGCCGTGTCCCCCGGATGGCGACGCACGATGCGCCGCAGCTCGCCGCGGGGGTTGGCGATCAAGCCTCCCCGCACCAGCGAGCGCACCCGCAGGTACGCCGCCCGCCCGGCCAGCGACCGGTCGCCCCGAACCGCACCGAACGCCTTGGCGGCCTCGGCGTGGCGGCCGAGCCTGGCCAGGACGTTGGCGTAGGCGAACCGGTCCTCCGCCGTGCCGACACCGGCCGCGAGGGCCGTCCGGAAGAAGTCGGCGGCGCGGGGGAGCGGCCCCGACCGCGCGAGGCTCCGGGCCACGACGAGCATCGCGTGCGGCGAGAGCGGCGCGCCCGCTACGGTCAGCACCTCCGCCGCGGCCCTGGCCTCCGCCGAGCCGCTCTGCCCAGCGATCAAC
>DATLZT010000075.1:0-9861 GCA_035573835.1 Gemmatimonadales bacterium | reverse complement strand
CCGCCGCTAGCGCCGTCCACCCTGGCTCTCGCCCGGGGGTCCGGGCCGGTGTAATTTCCCGGCTCCACCAGCTCGGGCCGGAGCTCGTGCGCCGTTCGTCACCCGCCGCTCGATCCATCGTCCTTGCCGCCTGCCTGCTCGGCGCGTCGCCGGTCGGCGCGCCGCTCCTCGAGCCGGCCAGGGGCGGCCTGGCCGCGCAGCTCGCGCCGCCGTCGACCGGCGGCCGGGCCGCGCTCTGGCAGCAACTGGCGATGCTGGGGCACCACAAGCGGGTCCTCATGATCGGCGCCCACCCCGACGACGAGGACACCGAGCTGCTCACGGTCCTGGTGCGCGGCATGGGCGCCGAGGCGGCCTACCTCTCGCTCACCCGGGGGGAGGGCGGCCAGAACCTGATCGGTGCCGAGCTCGGCGACGCGCTCGGCCTCCTGCGCACCGAGGAGCTGCTCGCCGCCCGCCGCCTCGACGGGGCCCGTCAGTTCTTCACCAACCTCTACGACTTCGGCTTCTCCAAGACGCTGGACGACACCTGGCGCCACTGGCCGCGCGACAGCGTCCTCAAGGAAGTGGTGCGGGCGGTGCGCCGGTTCCGACCCCAGGTGATCGTCTCGGTGTTCAGCGGCTCGGAACGGGACGGGCACGGCCAGCACCAGGCGGCCGGGAGGGCGGCGATCGAGGCCTTCCGCGCCGCGGGCGACGAGGCCCGGTTCCCGGAGCTTGCCCGGGAGGAGGGGCTCGCGCCGTGGACGCCGCTCAAGCTCTACCGCAGCACCCGCTTCGACTCGGCGGCCACCACGCTCGAGCTCGACGGCGGGGTGCTCGACCCCTGGGAGGGGCAGTCCTATCACCAGATCGCGATGCGGGCCCGGAGCCTCCACCGCTCCCAGGACATGGGGCAGCTCCAGCGTCCCGGTCCCTCGACCGTCCGGCTCGCGCTCCTGGAGGACCGGACGGGGGCGGACGCGGGCGGCGTCTTCGCCGGCATCGATACGACCTTCGGCTCCGGGCTCGGCCCCGCCGCCGCGAGCTACGCGGCGTTGGCCGACTCGGCCCGGCGGCCGGGGCTCGACCCCGCCGATCGGGTGGCCCTGCTCCGGCGGATGCGCCGGATCCTCCTCGAGGCGGGCGGCAGCGGGAGCTCGTCCGCCGTCGGGCACCGGCTCCCGGTGGAGCTGGCGGACCAACTCGCGCGGGTGGAGCGGGCCATCGTGATGGAGCGGCGGGTCGTGGTCGACGCGCTGGCGGACGACCCGCGCGTGATCCCGGGACAGGCGGTGCGACTCCGGCTCCAGGCCTGGAACGCGGGGGTCTCGCCGGTGACGGTGCGCCCGGGAATCGCCGACGCCGGGCGCTGGCGGGCGCGGGTCGATTCGGCGCCGGGGACCTCCGCGGTGGCCCCCGGTGGGCTCGCCACCTGGGTGGTGAGCGTCCGGGTCCCGACCGATGCCGCGCCGGGCGAGGCCGATTCCATCATGGCCACGTTCGAGCTCGACGACGGGATCGTGGTCCGCCGGACGGTGGTGCATCGGGCCCTCGACCAGGCGATCGGGGAAGTGCGGCGCCCGGTCTTCGTGCTGCCGCGCCTCGATGTCAAGCTGGAGCCGGGGATGGAGCTGTGGTCCACCACCGCGGTGGGGGCGCGCCGCTTCACGGTGACGATGACGCACGGCGCCCGGGACACCACCGAAGGGCGGGTCCGGCTCGAGCTCCCCGCCGGCTGGCCGGCGGTGCCGCCGCGGCCGTTCCGGTTCACCCGGGAGGACGAGCGCGAGACCTTCGCGTTCGAGGTTCGCCCCCCCGCGCGGCTCCCGCCGGACACGCTGGAGATCCGCGCGGTGGCCGAGGACGCCAGCGGGGCGCGCTACGAGCTGGGCGTTTTCACGGTGGAGTACCCGCACATCCGCCCTCGCGCCTACGTCCGATCGGCGCGGGCGCGGGTGAACGCGGCGCCCCTGGCACTGCCTCGGGCGGCCCGGATCGGCTACGTACGAGGCGCCGCGGACCGGGTGCCCGAGGCGCTCCGGCGGGTCGGCCTCCCGGTGGAGCTCCTCGACGGGGCGGCGCTCGAGCGGGGTGACCTCTCGCGCTACGACGCGATCGTGGTGGGCCCCCGGGCCTACGAGGTGACGCCGGCGCTCGCGGAGAGCAACGGGCGGCTGCTGGCGTACGCGCGCGAGGGCGGCCTGGTGATCGTGCAGTACCAGCAGTACGGCTACTTCGACGCCGGCTACCCGCCCTACCCGATGCAGCTGGCGAGCCGGGCGCCGGGGCAGCCCAACAGCGCCGCCGGCGTCTCACCGGTGGCGAGCCGGGGGACGGTGCCGGTCTCGCTGCGGGGCGGCCACGACCGGGTCACCGACGAGGCGGCGCCGGTGCGGGTGCTCGACCCCGCGCACCCGGTGTTCCGGCGGCCCAACCGGCTCGACGCCCGGGACTGGGACGGGTGGGTGCAGGAGCGCGGGCTCTACTTCGCCCGGGTCTGGGATCCGGCCTACCGGCCGCTGATCGAGACCCACGACCCGGGCGAGGGACCGCTCGAGGGCGGGCTGCTGCTGGCTTCGGTCGGGAAGGGACACTACGTCTACACCGGGCTCAGCTTCTTCCGCCAGCTCCCGGCCGGGGTACCGGGGGCCTTCCGGCTCTTCGCCAACCTCCTCGCGCTGGGGGATGCCGGCCGGTGACGGGGCGCCCGAGGCTCGCCGTCACGCCGCTCCTGCTCTTCGCCCTCGTCGCGGGCTGCCGCGGGGACGGGCGGATCCCGCTCCTGGTCTATTCCACCCACGGCCGGGATCAGTTGCTCCTGCTCGAGCGGGCGTTCGAGGCACGCCATCCCGGGATCGACCTGCGCTGGCTCGACATGGGGAGCCAGGAGGTGCTCGACCGCATCCGCTTCGAGCGGGTGAATCCGCAGGCCGACGTCTGGTTCGGCGGGCCCACCACCATCTTCGAGCGCGCGGCGGCGGAGTCGCTGCTCGCGCCCTACCGACCGAGCTGGGCGGACGCGGTCGACCCGAGCGGGGTCGGACCGAACGACCTCTATCATCCTGTCTATCGCACCCCCGCCGTGATCGCCTTCAACAGCAAGGCGGTGACCCGGGAGGCGGCGCCCCGGGACTGGGACGAGGTGCTGGAACCCCGCTGGGCCGGGAAGGTGATCATCCGCGACCCGGTGGCGAGCGGGACGATGCGGGCCATCTGGGGGCTCATCATCCAGCGGAGCCTCCGCGAGACTGGCGACACGTCGCGGGCCATGGCCTGGCTCCGGCGCCTCGACCGCCAGACCAAGGCCTACGCCCTCAACCCCGCGCTGCTCGACGCGAAGCTCGCCCGGCAGGAGGGGGTGGTGACGCTCTGGGACCTGCCGGACATCTTGATCGGCCGGTCGCAGGGACTGCCGTTCGATTACGTCTTCCCCCGGAGCGGGACCGCCGTCATCGACGACGCGATCGCCCTCGTGCGGGGGGCCCGGCACCCCGAGGCGGCGAAGGCGTTCATCGAGTTCGTCGGGACGGTGGAGGCGCAACTGCTGGCGGCCCGCGAGGTCTTCCGGCTGCCGGCGCGGCGGGACCTCCCGCGCGACTCGGTGCCGGGCTGGGTGGCCGAGGTGGAGCGGGAGATGGTCGTGGCGCCGATGGACTGGGGACTCCTCGCGCGGGAGGGCTCCAGGTGGATGGCGTATTGGGATCAACACGTGCGCGGCACCGGGAAGGCGCTCGCCCGTGGCAACTGACCGGACGGCGCCGCCGGCCGGGAACGCGATCGTCGGGGGGAGCCGGGTGCCGGCATACCTGAGCCTCGAAGGACTGACCAAGCGGTTCGGCGACGTGTTGGCGGTGGATGGGCTCTCGTTCGGGATGGCGCGGGGGGAGATCCTCGCGCTCCTGGGGCCGAGCGGGAGCGGCAAGACGACCACGCTGCGTCTCCTCGCCGGCTTCGAGCGGGCCGACGCCGGCCGGATCGTGGTGGACGGGGTCGATCTCACGCGGAGCGACCCGGTCGCGCGCCGGTTCGGGATGGTGTTCCAGCATTACGCGCTCTTCCCCCATCTCGACGTGGGCGAGAACGTGGCCTTCGGCCTCGAGTCGCTCGGCGTCCACGGCGAGGAGCTCCGCAAGCGGGTCGCTGCGGCGCTCGCGATGGTCGACCTGACCGGCTTCGAGCGCCGCCGGGTCACCGAGCTCTCGGGGGGCCAACAGCAGCGGGTGGCGCTGGCGCGCGCCTTGGCGCCGGAACCGCGGGTGCTGCTGTTGGACGAGCCGCTCTCCAACCTCGATCCCGCGCTCCGCGAGCGGACCCGGCGCGAACTGCGCAAGCTCATCCGCCGGGTGGGCATCACCACGGTGATCGTCACGCACGAGCAGGAGGAGGCGTTCGATCTCGCCGATCGGGTGGCGCTGCTGCGGGACGGGCGACTGGAGCAACTCGGGACGCCGGCGGAGCTCTACGACGCGCCCGCCACCGCGTTCGTGGCCCGCTTCGTCGGCCGCTCGAGCGCGGTGTCGGGGCTGGTGGTGGCCAACGACCAGGGCGCCATCCGGGTCCGGGTCGAGGAGCTCGAATGGGCGGGGCGGGGAGCGGCTCGGGAGGGGTGGGTGCCGCGCCCCGGCGACCCGGTGCAGGTGATCTTCCGTCCCGAGGCGCTCTGGCTCACCGATCCGGCCTCGGGGATCCTCCAGGGGACGGTGGTGGATCGGCGCTTCAGGGGGGACGGCACGATCGTCACCGTGCGCACCGACGGCGGCGCCCTGCTGGAAGTGGCGGCCCAGCACGGCGCGGCCGAGGAGGGGCAGCGGGTGGGGATCGCGCCGAGCCGGCGGGGGCGTCGCGGCGTCCACCTGTTCCCGGGGCCGGTGTCGTGAGGCGGTCGCGGGCGGTGGTCGGCGCGGTGCTGCTGGGCGGCGGGCTGACCTGGCTCGTCGCCTACCCGCTCGGGATCGTGCTGCTCGAGAGCGTGGGCGGCCCGGGCGGCTGGACGCCGGATGCCTTCCGCGAGCTCCTGGGCCGGCGCAACGAGTGGGCCGCCCTCTGGGGGAGTCTCTGGATCTCGCTCGCCACCGTCGCGCTGGGCGCCGCCATCGGGGTCCCGCTCGCCTTCCTCTTCGCCCGGTGCGAGTTCCCCGGCCGCCGGGTCCTGGGCGGGCTGGTGGCGCTCCCGGCGGTCCTGCCCCCGCTCGTCGGCGTGCTGGCGTTCCTCTTCCTGTTCGGGGAGACCGGGTTCCTGGCGCGGCTGGTGCAGGCGGCGCTGGGGCTCCAGGATCCCCCGTGGCGCTTCCAGGGCGCGGGGGCGATCCTGCTGGTGCACGCCTACTCGATGTACGTCTACTTCTATCTCTTCGTCCGGGCCGCGCTGGCGCGCTTCGATCCGTCGATGCTCGAGGCGGCCCAGAGCCTGGGGGCGGGGCGCTGGCGCACCCTCCGGCGGGTCACGCTCCCGCTGCTCCGGCCGGCGCTCACCGGCGCGGCGCTGCTCACGTTCATGGCCTCGCTCGCGTCGTTCAGCGCGCCGTACCTCTTCGGGGGCGGGTTCCGGGTCATGACTACCCAGATCGTCGCGACCCGGCTGAACGGTGACGACCGATTGGCCATGGCCGAGACGGTGACCCTCACGGCGCTGGCGCTGGTGGCGCTCTGGCTGCTCGGGGGCGGCACGGCGGCCGACGCGGGGCGGGGGGGCGCCAAGGGCGTGGCCCCGGCGGCACGGCGGATCGCGAGCCGTCCGCTCCGGATCGCGGTGGCGGGGCTCGGGTGGGCCTTCGCGATCGTCCTCCTCCTGCCGCCGCTCACCCTGGTGCTGCTCTCGTTCGTGCCGGTGGGGACCTGGACGGTCGAAACGGTGCCGCCGGCGTACACCACCGGGAACTACCTGAGCCTGCTCCGGGAGCCCGAGCGGGCGCGGCCGCTGCTCAACAGCCTCTGGATGGCGACGGCCGCCGCGGCAGCCGCCGTGGCGCTCTCGCTCGCGGCGGGCGTGCTGGTGGTGCGGCGCCGTGCGCCGGGGCGCCGGCTGATCGAGGGGCTCCTGGCGCTGCCCTGGGCCGTTCCCGGGACGGTCTTCGCCATCGCGCTCGCCACCGCCTTCTCGGTGCATTCCCCCGCGACCGGCCGGACGGTGCTGGTGGGGACGGTCTGGATCCTCCCCATGGCGTACCTGATCCGCAACCTACCGCTCACCGGGCGGGCCGTGCTGGCGGGATTCCGGCAGCTCGACCCCGCGCTGGAGGAGGCGGCGGCCTCGCTGGGCGCGGGGCGATGGCGGACCCTCCGCCGGGTCACCCTGCCGCTGCTCCGTCCGTCGATCGCCGCCGGGGCCACGCTGGCGTTCGTCACCGGTCTGGGCGACTTCGTGACGTCGATCGTGCTGTACACGTTCGACACCCGGCCGATCTCGCTCGAGATCCTGGCCAGCCTGCGCCAGGCCGACATCGGGGTGGCGGCCGCGTACGGGGTCGTGCTCATGGTGGTGAGCGGCCTGGTCTTCGTCCTCGGCGCCGAGCGTCGGGCCGCCGCCGGATGACGGAGCCCACCTCGCCGCGGGACCAATTCCGCCGGCTGGCGGTCCTCATCGCCGCGAACTGCGTGGACATGATCGGCTTCGCGATCGTGCTCCCGCTGCTCCCCTTCTACGCCCTCCGGCTCGAGGCCTCGCCCGAGATGGTCGGGGCGATCATGGCGGCCTTCTCGATCGCGCAGCTCCTGGCCGCGCCGGTCTGGGGCCGGGTCTCCGACCGCTACGGCCGGCGCCCCGCGCTGTTGATCGGGCTGAGCGCGTCGGCGGTGGCCTACGTCGTCTTCGCCGTCGCCGACAGCGTGTGGCTGCTTTTCCTGTCGCGGTTGGTGCAGGGAGCCGGCGGCGGCACCACCGGCGTCGCGCAGGCCTACGTCGCCGACACCATCAAGCCGGCGGACCGGGCGCGGGCCCTGGGCTGGCTCTCCGCCGCCACGTCGGTGGGGGTGATGATCGGCCCGGCGATCGGGTCCACCGCGTTCCGGCTGGGCAGCGAGACGCCGGGGCTGGTGGCCGCGGCGCTCTGCCTGGTCAACGTGCTCTTCGCCTGGCGCTGGCTCCCCGAGTCCCGGATCCCCGGCCCCGGGCACGCTCCGCCGCGGCGACCGGTGTGGGTCCCGGCCTGGCACACCGTCCGCCATCCCGGCCGGCCGGTCTCCCGTCTCATCTGGGTCTACGGGGTCGGGATGCTGGCGTTCTCGTGTCTCACGTCGGTGATGGCGCTCTATCTCGCGCTGCCGCCCTTCAACGTCACCGAGGAGACGATCGGCTACGTCTTCATGTACGTAAGCGGACTCTCGGTGGTGATGCGGCTGCTCCTGCTCGGTCCGATCGTCGACCGCCTGGGCGAGACCCGGACCATGCGGCTCGGCGCCCTCTCCCTGATGCTGGGCCTCGCGCTCTATCCCTTCGCCGACGGCTTCGTCGAGCTCGCGCTGGTCATCCCCCTGGTGCCGATCGGCACCGCGTTGCTCTTCCCGGCCACCACGTCGCTCATGTCGCGCCATTCCGAGACGGCGGAGCTCGGGACCACGATGGGAGTCGCCCAGACCTTCGCCGGCACGGCGCGGGTGATCGCGCCGCTCCTGGCGACGAGCCTCTTCCAGCGCCTGGGCCACGCGACGCCGTTCTTCGTCGCGGCGGGGTTGGTGGCCATGGCGGGCGCGCTGGCGCTCCGGATCGGGCAGCGAGCCTGACCGGCCGGGGCGGTGGTTGACAACGCCCCGGCGCCGCGCAGCTTGGAGTGGTCCCGAGCATCGTTCCCCGTCCCATGGCCTTCTCGTGACCGACGACCGCCTGCAGGAGCTGGAGCGCCGGGTCGCGGCGCTCGAAGCGATGGTCCGGCAGCTTGCGCCCCACCCCGTCGGGGGGGCCGCGCCGGCGACCTCGACGCCGGTCGCGGCGGCGGTCGCCGCCACCGCCGCGGCGGAGCTGAGCGCGCGTGAGCGGGCGGCGCGTGAGCGGGCGGCGCGTGAGCGGGCGGCGCCGCGGATACCCCATGAGGCCGTGGCTCCCCGGGGGATCGACCTGGAGCAGTGGATCGGGCAGCGGGGGCTCCTCGCGCTGGGGGTGGCCGCGCTCATCCTGGCCGCCGGCTATCTCCTCAAGCTCTCCTTCGAGCGGGGGTGGATCTCGCCGTTCGTTCGCTGCGTGGGCGGCTCGGTCGCGGGGCTCGCCGTGGGCGCGATCGGCTGGCGGTTGGAAGGGCGGGGGCTCCGCACCTACGGCGCCGCGCTCGTCGGGTCCGGCGCCGCGGTGGTCTATCTCTGCGTGTGGGCCGCCACCCGGCTCTACGGGTTCCTGCCGCCGACCGGCGGCGTCGTGCTGCTCGCGCTGGTCTCGCTCTCCCTGGCGGCGATCGCCTACGCCGTCGACACCGAGGCCCTGGGCGCCGCGGCGGCGCTCGGCGCGTCGCTCGCGCCGCTCACCGTGGGCTACGAGGTCGGCAACGCCGATCTCCTGTTGCTCTACGTCGGCTGCATGGCGGCCGCGATCGGCGGGGTGGCGGCGCGCAAGCGGTGGCGGCTCGCCAGCTTCGTGGTGGCACTTGCGTACTTCGGCCTGGGGCTGGTGGCGGCCGAGCGCGCCGGCGCGACGGGAACGCTGGGCTACGCACTCCTGGGCGGCGGGTGCGGTATCTATCTCGGGCTCCGGAACGGCTGGTGGGAGACCCGTCTCCTCGCGTTCGTCGGCGGGTGGAGCCTGCTCCACGCCGCCCAGGATCGGATCGACGCCCCGTGGCTGGTGGTGCTTGGCGCGCTCGCCCTCGCGGCGCCGGTCTGGTGGCATGCCTGGCGCGCGCCCGCCTTCTGGCCGGTCCGTCCGGCGGCTACGGGGCATCCGCGGCCGGCTCGCGGCGAGTCTCTTTACTTCCTGCTCACCCCGCTCCTCGTCGCCGACGCGGTCCACGGCGTGGCCCCGGCCGCGTTCACGCGGGAGCGCGGGCTGGTGGCGTTGCTCGTGGGCCTACCCTATGTGGCAGCGGGCTACCGGCGATACCGTCCCGAGTTCGCGGCCGTGGGCAGCACGGCGCTGGCGCTGGCGGCGTTGCTCCAGTGGCAGGGGCTCCCGGCCACCTGGGCGCTCCTGGCGCTGGCGCTCGTCTGGCCGGCGCTCGACCATGGGCTCGATCGCACCGACGGACGGTGGTACGGGTTGGCGGCCTTCGCGTTGGCCCTGGCGCGCCTGGTCGGGGACGATCTCCCGGCTCGAGCCGACTCCGACCGCGCGTTCGTCGATCCCGCCGCCCTGACCTTGTGGAGCGCGGTGGCGGTGGCCGCGCTCCTGGCCGGTCGGCTCTGGCGCGTCACCCCGGCCGAACCGGTGGGACGACCGCGGGATCGGATCGGCGCGCCCACCGTCCTCTGGTGCAGCGCGGCGCTGCTCCTCCTGGTGGGCGTCACCGCCGAGTTGCGGCGCTTCTTCCGCCAGAGCGATCTCCCCGGGCCGACCCAGCATCTGGCGAGCGGACTCTCGGCGAGCGCCTGGTGGCTGCTCTTCGCGGGCGGGCTGGTGGCACTGGGCTTCCGGCGGGAGGTCAAGCTGCTGCGCCAGGCCGGGATCCTGGTGGCCGCGGTGGCGGCCCTCAAGGTGCTGCTGGTGGATCTCTCCGACCTCGACGCCCTCTACCGGATCGGCTCGGTGTTCACCCTCGCGCTGGTCTCGCTGCTCATGGCGTACCTCTACCACCGGCGTGCCCGGCTGGAGCGCTAGATGCCCGACCCGATCTCCCGGCGGGAGTTCACCGAATCGCTGGGCCTCGCGGCCCTCGGCCCCCTCTTCGCGGCGGTGGAGCCGGCGCGTGCCGCACCGGTGCGTGCCGCACCGGCGCGGTCGGCGGCGGAGGGCGCGCGCGC
>DATLZT010000074.1:0-7899 GCA_035573835.1 Gemmatimonadales bacterium | reverse complement strand
ACGCCGAGGGCCGCACCCACTACACTCTCCCCCCCGAGAGCTGGCAGCAGAAACCCCCGCTCGAACGCATCCTCCCCGCCCTCTTCCCCACCGACTACGGACTCCTCTTCGAAGCCGCCGGCCACGCCGACACCACCCTCGGACTCGCCACCGGCGCCATCCACGGAACACTCGCCGGACTCGCCCTCCCCCTCCCCTCCCGCGCGCGCCCGTGCCCGTCGCCCGCCCGGGCGGTGTGTTCTTATTCAGGCGGGAGCGAATACTTATAACTCCCGGGTCGGGGGTCGTCAAGGGGTGGGGTGGGTCAGGGTTCGTGGGTGCGGGCGAGCTCTTCGATGCGGCGCTGGACGGGGCGGAGGTGTTGGGGTTTGCGGAGGATGACGAGGATCGTGTCGTCGCCGGCGACGGTGCCGAGGACCTCGGGCCATTCTTCCCAGTCGAGGGCTTCGGCGACGGGTTGTGCGCCGCCGGCGAGGGTCTTGATGACGAGGAGGTTGCCGACGCCTTCGGCGCCGAGGAAGAGGGCGGGGAGGATGCGTTCGAGCGGGGGTTTCTGCTGCCAGCTCTCGGGGGGGAGAGTGTAGTGGGTGCGGCCCTCGGCGTCGGGGACCTTGATGAGGCGGAGCTCGCGGATGTCGCGGGAGAGGGTGGCCTGGGTGACGTCGAATCCGCGGCGGGCGAGGAGCTCGCGGAGGGTTTCCTGGCTGGGGACGCGGTGTTCGCGGACGATCTCGAGGATGGCGGCGTGGCGTGCGTGTTTGTTCATGGGACGAGGATGGTCGGGGGCTCGGGGTGGCGTCAAGGCGCGGGGGCGGGGTGGAGGGCGGGCCGGGCGGGTCATGGGGGGGTGTGGGTTTGGGCGTCAGGGCACGACGTAGATGTGGCCGAGGAGCGCGCCGTAGAGGAGGTGGGCGGCGAGGAGGCCTGGGGGTGTGAGGGTGCCGAGGCGGTGGCCGAAGAGGCCGGGTGCGGGTTCCTGGTCGCGGTGGCGGTGGGCGAGCGGGAGGGCGAGTCCGGCGAGCGTGCCGTGGACGGCTCCGATGGCGAGCCCGAAGGGGGCGTCGGCGCGGCGGGCGGCCTCGAAGAGGAGTGCGTAGGCGGTGGGGAAGAGGAGGGATCCGGCGGCGAGGTGGGCGGCGGACCCGGCGAGGGTGGCGGCGCGGCCGGGTCGTGGGGAGAGGAGGTGGGCGAGGGCTCGTGCCGGGTCGAGGCGGGTGTGCCCGGTCCAGCGGGCCACGGCCGCGAGCCAGGTGAGGAGGAGGGTGGCGGCGAAGCCGCTCCAGAGGAGGAGCTCGCAGTTCAGGCCGATGCGGGCCTCCGTGCGGGGGTGGTGGTCGTCCTCGGGGTGTGGCTCACGGTTTCGGGCGGAGGAGGAACTGTTGGGGGAAGGTGCCGCGGTAGACGACGGCCGGTGAGGGTCCGGGCGCGGCGCCGCGGGGCTGGAGGGTGACGTGGAGGTGGGTGAACCGTTCGAGCGGGACGCCGAGGCGGGAGCGGGTGGCGTCGATGAAGACCTTGGGGAGCTCCGGGAGGTCGGTGCCTGCCGGGGCGGTCTCGTGGTTCTCCAGCGGGTTGCCGAGGGAGTCGGCGATCGGCCCGATCGGTGCGACGCTCTTGAGGATCCCGAGGCTGTCCTGGACGGCCCATGCGTGCCAGAGGAAGCCGTTGGGGGCGAGCGGGACGTGGAGGATGTAGCCGCGGAGCCAGATGTCGCCGCGGGCGGGCCGGTCGATCCAGAGCCCGGCGCGGCCCCAGCGGGTGGCGGGCGGCAGGACGAAGCGGGTGGAGGCGGGCGGGTCGAAGCGGCCGAGCGTGAGGGATCCCGTGGGGACGAGGGCGCCGGTCGTGGGGTTGCGGAACTGGAAGTAGAGCGGTTTGTGGGCGCCGGCGAAGTCGGCGGCGCCGAACCCGACGACGAGGGTGGTGGTGGTGGCGAGCGCGGCGCCGGGGACGGTGGCGGTGATGCGGCCGAGGGAGTCCGGGGCGAGGCCGGTGAGCGCGGGTGTGGCGCTCGCGGCGGCGCGCTCGTCGACGGCGAAGACCGTGTAGCCGCCGGAGGCGAGCCGGGCGAGCCCTCGGAGGGCGATGCGGGCGCTGTCGATGGTGGTGGCGCGGGTGAAGAGCTGGACGGTGCCGCCGGGGAGGAGCCCGGCGGCGGTCCCTTCCACGACGATGCGGAAGTCGTAGACGGGTCCACCCACGAGCTGGTAGGGCGTGTCGGTCTCGCAGGCGGCGAGCGCGAGCGTGGCGGCGAGCGCGGTGCGGAGGGCGGCCGGGCGGCTCATGGCTGGCCTCCGGGGACGAAGCTGAACGCCGCGGTGAAGCGGAGGTTGTGGATCGTGCTCTCCTTGGGCGGCGGGGGCGGGTCCGGGTTGGGGAAGCGGTCCTCGCGGAGGAGGGCCATGGCGCCGGTGCAGTTGACGCAGAACCGGTCGCGGTCGAACTCGAGCAGCACCTGGTCGGTGATGGCGAGCCGGAGGCCGGCGGTGGGGCTCACGTGGAGCTCGAGCCCGCCGCCCACGTGGAACGCGGGCCCGCTCAGGTCGCGGAGCCCGTTCACCTGCTGCGGGTCGAGGAAGAAGCGGTAGTAGCCGGCGCCGGCGGTGGCGTACGGGGCGAGCCGGCCGAGCTCGGCCCGGAGGACGGCGTCGGCCCCGACCTGGAGGTGCGTGACGCGCTGGCGGACGCGGTAGAGGAGGGTGGTGTCGTTCGACTGGTCGGTGGAGAGCGCGGTGTGGCGCACGTAGGGGAAGTAGTCGCCGCGGGTCCAGGGCCGGCCGGCGAGGAGGTGGGCTCCGATGCCGACGAACCGGTTGAGGAAGAAGGTGCCCTCGAGCCCGGCGAGCGGAGCGGGGTCGAGGGCGGCGGACTCCGCGTAGCGCTGCCAGGCGCCCTGGACGGAGACCTGGAAGCGGCCGGGGACGACCTGGGCCGCGGCGGCCGCGTGGGCGACGAGGAGCGCGGCAGCGGTCGGGAGCGCGGCGCGAAGCGGGGTTCGCTGGCTCATGGGGCGGTCCTCGCCGGGTTCAGAAGCCGAGCTCGATGGAGAACGTCTGGGACGGGCCGAGCGGCTCGAGCGTCTGGTAGGCGTAGTCGAGCGCGAGCCGCCGGCCGAGCGCCGGGAGGCGGATCCCGCCGCCGATGGCGAGCCCGTCGGTGAAGCGGAAGGGCGCGCGGTCGTCGCGCTGCCAGCGCTTGGAGCCGCGCAGGAAGACGCGCTCGTCCAGTCCGTACTCGACGGCGAGCGCGGGCGAGATCGGTCCGTCGATGGGGTCGCTCAGGTCGGTGAGGAGGGTGAGGTCGTGGCGGGGGTTCGGGCCGAGCACGGCGTCGGCGGCGCCGAGCAGCTCGGTGCGGATGCCGAACCGGAAGATGGTGGGCATCTGGAGCGCGTGGGTCTTGAAGGAGGCGGGCAGGCTGCGTTGCGTGTTGAAGAGCGGGTCGCGGATCGCGGCGCCGATCTGCTGGTCCACGGCGGGCCCTTCCATCCGGGCGCGGCCGCCGAGGTTGCTGACGGAGACGGCGATCGTGCTGGCCATGAGCCCGGTGCGGAAGACGACGCCGAGGTCGACGCCGACCCAGCTCGCGTCGACGAAGTCCATCCCTTCCTGGGCGCGCTTGGCGCTCGCGCCGAAGCTGAGCCGGTCGGTGATCCGGCGGGCGTAGTGGAGGGCGATCGCGGTGCCGGTCCATTCGACGGTGGTGCCGAAGGCGGGGTCGTAGCCGTCGGGGTAGCGTTCGGTGGTGCGGTGGATCTCGCCGGAGGAGAAGCGGGTGATCGAGAGCCCGGCGGCGCCGGCGCCGATCGGCATGCCGACCGCGAAGAAGGTGTTGGAGAGTCCGGAGTCCTCGTACAGGTCCTGGTAGCTGAACGCGGCGGAGATCCGGGGCACGTCGGCGAGCCCGGCCACGTTCCAGTAGAGGGCGGTGAGCCCCTCGGCGACGGCGGTGTAGGCGCCGCCGAGGGCGAGGGCGCGGGCGCCGACGCCGAGCTCGAGGAAGTTGAGCCCGCGGGTGGCGACCCGGGTCACGCCGGCCGCGGGGTCGGCGGGCAGGGTGCGGGCCAGGTTCTGGGCGCGGGCGGGCGCGGCGGGCGCGGCGGCCAGTGCCAGGAGCACCAGGGCCCGGATCGGGGGATGCGCGCGCATCGGTCCTCCGCTATCGCACGATGATGAACCGGCCGAGCTTCTTGAGCTTGCGCCCGCTGGCCGGGTCGGTCGCGGTGACGACGTAGAGGTAGAGGCCGGAGGCCATCTCGGTGTCCTCCTTCGTGCGGAGGTTGAAGAACAGGTCCCCGCTGCCGCGGAGGTCTTCCGGCGTCCAGGTGAGCTCCTGGACGAACTGTCCGGCCACCGTGAAGATCTGGATCTTCCCCTGCGGCGGCAGGTGGGTGAACAGGACGCGCTCGCCGCTGGCCTGCTGCTCGTGGGTGGAGAAGACGATGTAGGGGTTGGGCACGACCTGGACGGAGTCGAGCTGGGCCTGGGTGACGGCGGTGATCCTGGGCCCGGTCCGGGTCGGCAGGAGCGCGAAGGCGACCTCGCGCGGCGGGCGCGCGGGCGGGATGAAGTACCGGACGCGGATCTCGGTGCCGGGCGGGGTGGGGCCGTAGGTCGCGTCGCCGCCCGGGCCGGAGACGGGGTTGCAGGGTCCGGTCCCGCAGCCGATCACGAGCGGATAGAAGCTCACGACGGGCGTGTTGCCGGCGGTGGTGGGCACCTCCTCGATCGCGATGAGCCGGTCGCCGGGGAGCCAGACGCTGTCCGGCACGGCGACGCGGAGGGTGTCGGGCCCGCTCCCGAGCAGGTAGGTGTTGCCCTTGTCGCTGCGCAGCATGGCGAGCCGCACGGGCGCGTTGCCGAAGGCGCGGTTCGTGATCGTGAACGGGACCCTGACCGCGATGAGCGAGTCGGCCGTGATGGCCGGCCGGTTGAGGAACCGGGCGACGACGGCGGCGGTGGCCGCATCGGCGGCCGTCCGGGTGGGCGCGGCGCGGGCCTCGAGCGCGGCCCGGAGCGCCGCCTCGATGGCGGCGCGGCCCTCCTCGAGGCGGAACGTCCGGTCGGTGCCGAACTCCTCGTCGGCCATCCGGATCGCGTACTCGCCGCCGAGCCCGGCGAAGGTGTTCCGGGTGGGGGCGACGAGCCAGTCGAGGCTGATGAGGAGCTGGACCTGAGCGCCGGTCACGCGGCGGCCGCGGGGGTCGAAGATCGCGCGGCTGATGAAGCCCTTGTTCGTCGCGTTGCTGAGCGTGGTGCTGTCGACGGAGACGCGGAGCGGGATCGCGTTCGGGTGGCCGGGGAAGGTGAACGGGGTGAACGGGAACCCGGTGAGCGTGTTGGAGACGAAGAGCGGCACGGGCCGCTGCGGGTCGGTCTCGTTGACGAGCACGCCGGCGGGCCCGGTGAAGGTGCTCGTGGTGATCGTGGTGTTGCCGACCGTGGTCACGGTGGGCGTGAGCGGTCCGAGCGAGCGGGCGGGCACGCCTTCGGGCCCGGCGCGGTAGACGAGCGTGTCGCCGGGGGCGAGGACCGGGGTGGCGCGCGCGGTGGTGGTGGCCGTGGTGGAGCCGGTGATCGTGAAGCCGGCGGTGCGGGAGCGCACGACGCGCAGCTTGACGGAGTCCACGCTGACGGCGCCGGCCTGGCGGTACTCCTCGAGGAGGACGCGGTCGCCGAAGACGAGCCGGAGCCGGGTCTCCCGCTCGATCGGCCCCATGATGGAGAACCCGACGTTCGCCCAGCTGAAGATGTTGTCCGGCACGCCGGGCTGGCGGAGGGTGTCGATCGTGGCGCCGCCCTTCTCCTCGAGGAAGCGGACGTCTGCGCGGCCGCCGCCCGCGGGCAGGCTGGCGGGGACGTAGACGATGGCGACGTTCGGCGCGGAGCGGAGCGTGGGCAGCTCGTGGACCCTGGTCTCGAAGGTGAGGGTGCGGGTGTGGAGCCCGCGGCCGGGGATCGAGTCGATGACGGTCCACTCGGCGCCGCGGGTCTCGACGACGAACGCGTAGTAGTAGCTCTGGCCGGCGATCACCGCCCCGTCGGTGAAGAGGGTGACGGTGTCGGGCCGGAGGATCTCGCGGTAGGCGACGGGCCCGATGATGCGGTTCAGCGTGTCCCGCTGCTCGGCCACGGCGCAGGGCGCGCCGGGGACGCTCGTGGTGGTGTAGGTGAGCGTGACGGCGTTCGGGTTGCAGGACTTGTAGACGAGCATCCGGCGGATGTTGTCGCGGGCGCGGCGCTCGAGCGAGTCCGGGAGCCACGGGTTGAAGCGGCGGATCCGGCCGGCCTCGGTGTTCGGGGGCGCGGTGCGGTAGCGGTTCGCCTCGAAGAGGAGGAACTCGTCCGTCCACTGGAGGCGGGTGGCGTCGAGGGTGATGCGCACCGCGGTGTTCTGGATGTTGCCGTGGATGACGTCCACGGCGACGACGCGCGGGGTCGGCGGCGACTGCTGCACGGTGTAGAAGCCGTTGTAGAGTCCGACCGCCTCGCGGATCGCGTTCTCGATGGCGACGGAGTCCTGGGCGAGCACGAGCGCGACGACGAAGGCGGCGGTGTCTCCGGCGGCGAGGCGGAACGGTCCGGCGCCGATGTACTCGGCGCCGCGGATGAGCTTGAGCCCGCGGTCGGGGAACGTGTCGGCCCACATCGGGACGAGCGCGTTCGTGGCGGGGTTGCAGTCGTCGAGCCAGAGGGTGTCGGGCCCGACGGGCGCGGCGCGCGGCCGGCGGCTGCGGTAGGTCCACGTCTTGCCGCCGGGCCCGGCGGGTCCGGGCACGCACCAGTTGAACCCGCCGCCGGCGCGCGGGTTCGAGAGGTCGACGCGCGGCCCGTCGCCGTACGCGGCGCCGTTCGCGGGGTGGAAGAGGAACCAGTAGTCGAGCGGTCCGAGGGCGGACGGCAGGTCGCCGGCGAGCGCGTCGGCCTCGCGGGAGGCGAGCACGCCGAACGCGCTGCGGGCGCGGCCGGCCATCACGCGGGCGGCGGAGCATTCGAGCCCGCAGCTCCGGCCGATGTTGTAGGTGATCGTGTCGCCGGCGAGGGGGTGGCCGGGTCGGAAGAAGGGGGAGTTCGGGTCGGAGAAGAGCTTGTTGCGGAGGTCGCCGATCGGGCTCTTGAGGACGAGGAACGCCATGGCGCCGCGGGTGAACCCGCGGGCGACGTCGATCGAGGCGCAGGACCCGTTGAAGTTCGTGATCGTGAGGCGTTCGGGGAGCGGTCGTGCGCCGTCGCAGTCGGGGCGGCTGCGGAGGTCGTTGAAGACGACGGCGCCGAGGTGGGGTGCGAATCCGGCGCGGGCCATGGCGGCGGTGGGTCGGACGACGAACCCGGCGTAGAGGGAGTCGTAGTCGAGCGGGACGCCGTAGCGTTCGCGGGACCGGTTGATGAGCAGGGCCTGCCAGAACACCATCCCGGCGTAGCGCAGGTCCTTGAAGTTGAACGCGTCGAACTCCCAGTCGAGCCCGAGCGGGTAGCCGTCGGCGGTGGGCGCGCCGCTGCCGCCGGGGACGACGCTGCCGAAGAGGGCGCGGTTGTTGACGTGGAAGTCGGAGATGACGCCGAACGTCTGGAAGTTGGACCCGATGAAGGGCCGGCCCGGGTCGGTGGGGACGCGCCAGAAGTCGAAGGTGAAGGCGTCGCCCTGGCGCTGGAAGAGGGAGAGGTAGGTGGAGAAGGGGGAGTAGCCGCGTCCTTTCCAGCCGGCGACGCCCCAGCTCGGCTCGCAGTCGCTGCCGGCCATCACGGTGAACCCGGGCGGGATGAGGTCCTTGGCGTGGTCCAGGCAGCCGGGCGCTCCGGATCCGGGCGCCGGGGTGCGGGCGCCGCTGAAGAGCACGCCGAGCGACCCGTCGGCGGGGAGCCAGTGGCTGGGGCTGGTGACGATGTGGTTGTTGATCAT
>DATLZT010000073.1:0-2020 GCA_035573835.1 Gemmatimonadales bacterium | reverse complement strand
GGCGGGGGGCTTCGGCCTCCCCGCCGACGTTTCGGCCTACGGCTCGGCGTCCTCGACCAGGGTGACGGTGAGGCGCTCGCCCCCGACGGTGATTCCCGCCTCCGCGAGCACCCGACCGGCTGGCGGCGGGTTCGCCGTGGTCACCAGCGGGAGCGAGAGCTCGCAGCCCGCCGGCAGGAGGGGCTTGAGGTTGCCGGCGGTGATGTTCACCAGCTCGCCCACCGCGTCGCGGAGCTCCGGTTCCCCCGCGGCGTCGACGTCGATCCCGAACATCGCCGCCGCCGTCCGCCGGGCGAGGGGGGCGGGACAGCGCAGGAGCACCACGCCCCGCCGGGCGCCGGCGAAGCGCACCCGGCCGGTCATCGCCGGGGCCGGCGTACCCGACTCCGACACGGTCCGCCCCCCTGCGGGATCCGCCCGACCCTCGAGTTGCAGGAGCGCGGGCCAGACCGCCTCCACGATCCGGCCGATCGCCCGGTTGTAGTCCTCCATCGCGTCCATTGCGTCTCCTAGCGGGAGCGCAGCCGGTAGCCGAGGCTGCGCCCGAGCGGCACCCGCTCGAACGCCTCGTCGAGGCCGAGAGTCGTCTCCGCCCCGCCCAGGAGGAGCGTGCCGTCCCGGCGTAGCACTCGCCGCACGTTGGCGAGGACCCGCTGTTTGGTCGGCACGTCGAAGTAGATGAGGACATTGCGGAGCAGGACCAGGTCGAACTCGGGGAGCGCGGGCCAAGGCTCCACCAGGTTGAGCTCGCCGAACCCGACCATCCGCCGGATCGGCTCGGCGATCTCCCACTCGATCCCGACCTTGGTGAAGTACTTGAGCAGCAGCGGGGCGGGGAGCCCGCGGTTCACCTCCAGCTGCGAGTAGCGGCCGCGCCGCGCCCGGTCCAGCACATCCCGCGCGATGTCGGTGGCCAGGATCTGGACCTGCCACCCGGCCAGGATCGGGAAGTGCTCCCGGAGCAGGATCGCCACGCTGTACGGCTCCTGGCCGCTGGACGCGGCCCCGCACCAGATGCGGAGCCTGCGCTCGGCGCCGCGGCGGGCGATGAGCTCCGGCAGCACGACGTCCCGCAGTGCCTCGAAGGAGGGCGGGTCGCGGAAGAACGACGTCTCGTTGGTAGTCATCGCCTCGACGACCCGGCGATGGAGGTTGGCCGCCGGCCGCTCCCGGAGCTCCGCCAGCAGCGCGCTGAGGGAGCCGTATCCGTGCTCCCGCGCGAGCGGAGCCAGCCGCGACTCGACCAGGTACTCCTTGCCGGGATCGATCACGATCGCCGCATGCTGGCGGACCAGCGTGCGGACGAAATCGAAGTCGGCCGCGGTGAGCGTCATGCCCGCACCCCGTGCCCGGCGAGGGGCCGGAGCTCCCCGACCCGCCGGACGATCTCCGGCGCGATCTGGTCCAGCGGCAACACCCGGTCAGCCAGCCCGGCCGAGGCCACGAACCCGGGCATCCCCCAGACCACCGAGGTGGCCTGGTCCTGCGCCAGGATGCGCCCGCCGGCGCGCCGGATCTCCTCGCTCCCGCGGAGGCCGTCCTGCCCCATCCCGGTGAGGATCACGCCGAGCGCCCGGCCGCCGAAGACGGCGGCGACCGACCGGAAGAGCACGTCGACCGCCGGTCGGCAGGAGTTCTCCGGTGGATCCAGGGTGAGTCGCAGCCGGGGACCGTCGGTGTCGGGCACGACGACCAGGTGGCGGTCGCCGGGGGCGAGCCAGGCGGTGCCGGGGGTGAGCGGCTCGCCGCCGCTGGCCTCCCGCACGGGAATGCGGGATTGGGTCGAGAGGCGGTCCGCCAGCAGCTTGGTGAAGAGTGGCGGCATGTGCTGCACGATGAGTACCGGGACCGGGAAGTCCGCCGGCAGCGCCGGCAGGAGCGCCGCGAGGGCGTTGGGCCCCCCGGTGGAGACCCCGACGCAGACGACCTCGACGCGCGCGTCCTGGGGCCCGGGCCGCGCCGGGGCCGGGGTGGCCGGGCATGGCGGTGCGGGTCGAGGGGCCGCGGGCGGCGCCGCCCG
>DATLZT010000072.1:0-3594 GCA_035573835.1 Gemmatimonadales bacterium | reverse complement strand
CCCGCCGCCACCCCGCGCGACCCGAGCCAGCCCGCCACCTCCGCCAGGTACCGCTCCGCCTCGCCCGCCTCCCGCAGGTGCCGGTCCCCGTGCACCGTCGCCGGCCCGCCCGGCTCGACCACGTGCACCACCGTGGCCCGCGCGGCGAACCGCGCCGCGAACGCCGCCACCACCGGCAGCACGGTCTCCGCCAGCCGCGACCCGTCCAGCGCCACCAGCAGGTGACCGAACCGCACGGGCGACCACGCCCGCACCCCCTGGACGGGCCCGTCCACCGTCACCCGCCCCCCGCGAGCGCCCACCCCCGCGGCCCGGCCCCGCCGCGGCACCGACCCGCCACCCGCCAGCTCACGCGCCGACCACCGCCAGCCGGTAGAGCAGGAACAGGTTCAGGGCGACGACGAGCCCGGCCACGAGACCGGCCAGCACCGCCGTCCCGCACCGGTTCGCCAGCCCGCCCATCACCGACCGCCGACTCGTGAAGACCACCAGCGGCACGAGCACGAACGGCAGCCCGAAGCTCAGCACCACCTGGCTCAGCACCAGCGTGCGCGTCGGGTCCAGACCCAACCCGATCACCACGAGCGCCGGCGCCATCGTCACCAGACGCCGGACCCAGATCGGGATCCGACGATGGATGTACCCCTGCATGATGACCTGGCCCGCCATCGTCCCCACCGTCGAGGAGGAGAGCCCCGACGCGACCAGCGAGAGCGCGAACACCTCGCTCGAGACCCGCCCGAGCAGCGGGGCCAGCGTCCGGTGCGCCTCCTCGATCCCCGCGATCTGCACCAGCCCCCGCAGATGGAACACCGACGCCGCCATCACGAGCATCGCGCCGTTCACCAGCCCCGCGATCCCCATCGCGAGCACCACGTCCACCACCTCGTAGCGGAAGATGAGCCGCGCCTCCACGGCCGTGCGCGGCACGATCCGCCGCTGCGTGAGCGCCGAGTGGAGCAGCACCGCGTGCGGCATCACCGTCGCGCCCAGGATCCCCGAGGCGAGCAGCACGCTCTCCGTGCCCGCGAACCGCGGCACGAACGCGTGCCGCGCCGCCGCGCCCCAGTCCGGCGGCTCGAGCGCGAGCTCCACCACGTAGCACGCGGCGATCACCCCCACGAACCCCGTGATCACCGCCTCGACCGGCCGGTACCCGTACCGCTCGAGCGCCAGGATCCACAGCGTGACCAGCCCGGTGAGCAGCGCCGCCGGGAAGAGCGGGACCCCGAGCAGCAGGTGGAACCCGAGCGCCGCGCCCAGGAACTCCGCCAGGTCCGTCGCCATCGCGACCAGCTCGCTCACCACCCACAACCCCCACACCACCGGCCGCGGCCACCGCTGACGGCACACCTCCGGCAGGTTGAACCCCGTGGCGATGCCCAGCTTCGCCGACAGCGACTGCATCAGCATCGCCATCAGGTTGCTCGCCGCCACCACCCACAGCAGCAGGTACCCGAACTGGGCGCCCGCCTGGATGTTCGTGGCGAAGTTCCCCGGGTCCATGTACGCCACGCTCGCCACGAACGCCGGACCCAGGTACGGCCACAGCCGGGCCGGCCCGCGCCGCGCGCCCGGCCGCCCGGTTAGCGCGCGCGCCCCGCCGGCCTTACCTTCCATCCACCGTGACCACGATCTGGCACGACACCCCCGACGCGCCACGCCCGCCCCGCCGCGCGCCGGCCGGCCAGCCCGTCCCGATCCCGATCGGCACCTGGCCGATCGAGCTCGGCCAGACCGTCTGGGTGAGCTACCGCGCCGAGCACGCCGACGGCCGCGCGGAAGAGGGCCGCGCCGAGGCGCGCTGGCAGCGGAACGAGGGCCCGAACAGCTACTGGCGCGCGATCCTCGGACCGTTCCCCGCCGGCACCCGCGTCGCCTACACGATCGCCGGCCACGCGCCCACCGGCGAGCCGGCCCGGTCCGCCGCGCCCGCCGCCGGCTGGAGCTTCGGCGTCGGCCCGCGCCTCTACCTCGCCATCCTCTGGCACCACCACCAGCCCCTCTACCGCGACCTCGCCCGCCACGACCCGCGCGGCAGCCTGAGCCTGCCCTGGGCCCGCCTCCACGCGCTCCGCGACTACGCCCCCATGGCCCTCCGACTCGCCCGCCACCCGGACCTGCACGCGACCGTCAACCTCACGCCGTCCCTCCTCCAGCAGATCCAGGCATACCTCGACGGCGCCACCGACCGCGCGCTCGAGCTCACGCTCCGACCCGCCGAAGAGCTCACCCCCACCGAACGACGCGAGATCCTCGCCACCTTCTTCGACGCGCCCACCCACACCGGGATCCTGCCCCACCCACGCTACCGCGAGCTGCTCGAGCGCCGCCACGCCCGCCGACCGTTCCGCCCTCGCGAGCTCCGCGACCTCCAGATGTGGTTCAACCTCGCCTGGTTCGGCACCGAGTTCCGGCACGACGACGTCGCGCTCCCCACCGGCGAGTCCGCATCCGTCCGCCGGTTCGTCGAGCGCGGCCGCGACTTCTCGCACGACGACCTCCAGGCGATGGTCGCCGAACAGCACAAGATCCTCCGCGCCGTCGTCCCCCTCCACCGCGAGCTCGAGCGGCGCGGCCAGATCGAGCTCTCCACCACCCCGTTCTACCACCCGATCCTCCCCCTCCTCGTGGACACCGACCACGCCACGCTCGACCGGCCCGGCGCCCGCCTTCCCGCCCGGTTCGCCCGGCCCGAGGACGCCGACGCCCAGACCCGGCTCGCCACCCTCCACCACACCCACACCTTCGGCCGCCCGCCCCGCGGGGTCTGGCCCGCCGAGGCCGCCCTGAGCGACCCGGCCGCCGCGATCCTCGCCCGACACGGCGCACGCTGGACCGCGAGCGACGCCGGCGTGCTCCAGCGCTCGGGACCCGCGGGCCACGACACCACCAGCCCCGACGTGCTCTGCCGACCCTACGCCGGACCCGACCGGATCGCGATCTTCTTCCGCGACCCGGCACTCTCCAACGCGATCGCCTTCGACACGACCGGACGGCCCGACCCCCACGCCGCCGCCCGCGCCTGGATCGCCCAGCTCCACGCCCGGATCACCCGCCGGCTCGACACCGAGGAGGACCGCATCCTCACCATCGCGCTCGACGGCGACAACACCTGGGACCACGACCCCGACGGCGGACACGCCTTCCTCGACGCGCTCTACCACCTCCTCACCCACGAGCCCGAGATCCAGACCGTCACGCCCGCCGAGTACCTGGACGGGAACCCCGCACGCGGCGTCCCACCCCACCCGCCCGACACGCTGCCCCCCGCCACCCCGCTCTTCCCCGCATCCTGGAGCGACGAGCCGGGCTCCGCGCCCGGCGTCGACCTCGGATCCTGGATCGGCGAGGAGGACGAGAACCGCGCCTGGGAGCTGCTCCGCCACACGCGCGACACGCTCGACCTCGCGGGCGCCCGGCCCGACACCCACCCTGCAGCGTTCCAGGCGATCTACGCCGCCGAGGGGAGCGACTGGTTCTGGTGGCTCGGGACCGACCACGACAGCGCCGCCGACAGCCGCTTCGAGGCGCTCTTCCGCACCCACCTCCGCGCCGCCCACTCCGCGCTCGGCCGCCGCCCACCCGCCACGC
>DATLZT010000071.1:0-4133 GCA_035573835.1 Gemmatimonadales bacterium | reverse complement strand
GGGCGGCGCCGCCCGCGGGCGGCCGCAGATCGCCTTGATCTTCGGGATGAGCTGCTCCCGGATCCGGGCCTGGGCGGCGCCGACGCTCCCCACGTTGGCGGGCTTCGTGACGTAGTCGGCGGCCCCGAGCGAGAGCGCGTCGAGCGTGGCGGCGGCCCCGCGCTCGGTGAGCGTGCTGAACATGATCACCGGCAGCCCCGGGTGGGTCCGACGGAGGGCGGCCAGGGTGGCGAGGCCGTCCAGCTCCGGCATCTCGATGTCGAGGGTGACGATGTCGGGATTGACCTGGGGGATCTTGGCGAGGGCGATGCGGCCATTGGGGGCCGTCCCCACCACCTCCAGCTCCGGATCCGCGGCGAGGAGGTCGGACACCATGCGCCGGACGACCACGGCGTCGTCCACCACCAGCACCCGGATGCGGCGCATGCTCACCTCCCGTCGAAGCCGATCAGCGCCAGCTTCTCGTGCATCGCCTCCCGGGTGAACGGCTTCATCAGGTACTCGTCGGCGCCGGCCGCGAGGGCGCGGGCCACGTGGTCGGTCCCGGTCTGGCTGGTGACCATCACCAGCCGGAGCCCGCGATACGCGGGGTTCGCGCGGATCGCGCGGACGAGCTCGTAGCCGTCCATCCCGGGCATGTTCCAGTCCACCAGCGCGAGGGCGAAGGGTCCCGCGGCCGCGAGGCGTGCCAGCGCCTCACGGCCGTCGCCCGCCTCGCTCACCTCGAAGCCGAGCTCGCGGACCATTCGGCCGACCATCGCGCGCATGGCCCGGGAGTCGTCTACGACCAACGCGCGCATGCGAGCCTCCGTCGCCCGTCCGCGAGCCTGGAATCCCGCCCCGCTCCCGGTCGCTCGGGTGCGGGCCCGGGTGAGCGGCTCCTCACCGTGCCGCCGGCAGCGCCAGGGCCCGCTCGACGTCCAGGGCGAGGAGCAGCCGGTCGGGTAGCTTGTAGACGCCGCGGGTGAGCGTCCGCGCCTCGCCGGTGAGGGTGTCCGGAAGGGTGCCGAGCGCCTCGCCCGAGGTCTCGATGACGTCCCCGATCTCGTCGACCAGCAGGCTCACCGCCCCGTCCTCGGTCCGCACCACGACGTTCATCGGGGCCGCACCGTCCGGGCGCGGCTCCAGGCCGAGTCGGCGCCGGAGGTCGATCGCCGTCACGATCTGGCCCCGCAGGTTGATCAGGCCGCTCACCACCGCGGGGGCGAGCGGCACGCGGGTCATCGCCTGGGAGCGGAGGACCTCCTGCACGGCGCGGACCTCGATCCCGAAGAGGAGCCCCGCCAGGCTGAAGGTGCAGAACCGGCCTGCGTCGCCCATGGCTCATCCCTCCACCGCGGCCGGCTCGAGGCGGGCGGAGGCCAGCGCGCCGGCCCGCCGCACGGCCTCCCGGACGTCGAGGAAATCGGTGACCTGCCCCTGCACCACGCCCGTCGCCGACACCAGGTCCTGCCGGACCGGCTGCTCCACCTCGACCCGCTCCTCCACGATGTCGAGGATGCGGTCGACCACCAGCCCGACGGCGCCGTCGCGTCCGGTGAAGACCACCACCTGGAGCGCGGGCGCCGCCCGGGCCGCACCCGCCTCCTCTCCCAGGAGCTCGGTGAGCCGGACCAGCGGGAGGATGCCGCCGCGGTACTGCACCACTTCCTGGCCGCAGGCGCGCTCCACCCGCTCGGCCGGGATCTCCTCCAACCGGGCGATCTCCGACAGCGGGATGGCGAACCGGCGGCGGGGCCGGCCCCGGGCGTCCTGCCCGACCGCGAACAGCAGGAGCGACCGGCGGCCCGCCGCGGTCTCCGAGGCGACCGCCCGCTCGGCCTCCTCGGCCCGCCGCCGGTCGCGCGACTCGGCCAGCACCCCCGCGTCCTGCGCCAGGCCCAGCACGTCCAGGATCAGCGCCACGCGGCCGTCGCCCATGATCGTGGCGCCGGCATAGGCCGCGATCCCCTTCAGCTGCTTCCCCAGGGGCTTCACCACGATCTCCTCGGTGTCGTTGATCTCGTCGACCACCAGACCGAACGAGCGGTCGCCCGCCTGGAGCACCACGATGTTCGCGGTCTCGCGGGTCCGGGCGCCGGGCTCCACCCGGAGCGCCTCGGTGAGGTAGACCAGCGGCAAGAGCTCCCCCCGGAGCCGGTAGACCGGGGCGCCGTAGACGTGCTCGATACGCCGGTCGTCGGCGCCGTCGAGCCGCACCAGCTCGAGCAGGTTCACCTGGGGGATGGCGTACCGATCGCCGGCCGCCGTCACCACCAGGGCGGGGATGATGGCGAGCGTGAGCGGGATCTTGATCCTGAGCGTGGTCCCCTGGCCCGGGACGCTCTGGACGTCGATCGTGCCGCCGATCCGCTCGATGTTGGTCTTCACCACGTCCATCCCCACGCCGCGGCCGGAGACGTTGGTGACTTGTTCCGCCGTGGAGAAGCCGGGCAGGAAGATCAGCTCGTGGAGCTCGCGCTCCCCCATCCGGGCGGCCTGCTCGGGCGACACCAGTCCCCGCTCGACGGCCTTGGCCCGCACCCGCTCGGCGTCGATGCCCCGCCCGTCGTCGGAGATCTCGATGTTGACCTGCCCGCCCTCATGGTAGGCCCGCAGGTGCAGACGGCCCTCCGCGGGCTTGCCGCGGGCGACCCGGACGTCGGGGGGCTCGATGCCGTGGTCCACCGAGTTCCGCACGATGTGGGTGAGCGGGTCCTTGATCGCCTCCAGGATGGTGCGGTCGAGCTCGGTCTCCTGCCCCTCCATCTCGATCCGTACCCGCTTGCCGCAGGCCACCGCGAGGTCGCGGACCACCCGGGGGAACTTGCTCCACACGTTGCCGATCGGCTGCATGCGGGTCTTCATGACCCCTTCCTGCAGCTCGGTCGTGAGGAGGTCGAGGCGTTGGGACGTCGCCACGAAGGCGGGGTCCGCCCGACCGGCCGAGTACTGGAGGATCTGGTTGCGCGCCAGCACCAGTTCGCCGACCAGGGTCATCAACTTGTCCAGCAGGCCGACGTCGACCCGGATCGTGGTGTCGGAGGCCGGGGCGCGGCCCTCCTGCTGGGCCCGGAGCGCCTCCTGCAGGGCGCCCGCCGCCACCCCGTCCTGCTCGACCAGGATCTCGCCGAGCGGTCGGCGGTCCCCTCCGGCCTGCCGGGCCAGGGCGGCCGCGACCTGCTCCGGCCGGGCCGCGCCCCGCTCGACCAGGAGTTCCCCGAGGGGCCGCGGCACCGCGTCGGCGTCGGGGTCCTGGAGCCGGGTGAGCTCGGCCACCAGGTCGTCGTACTCGCGATCGCCGTCGCTCCCGGTCGCCTCGAGCGCGTCCAGCATCTCCCGCACCGCGTCCACCAGCCGGAGGAGCGCCCCGGCGCGCGCCGGGGTGAGCGCCAGCGCGCCGTCCCGGAGGCGGGCGAGCAGGTTCTCCCCCACGTGCGTCACCGCTTCCAACCGGGCCAGGGCCAGGAATCCGCTCGTCCCCTTGATCGTGTGGATGCAACGGAAGATCCTCGCCAGGAGCTCGCGGTCGGTCGGGTCCCGCTCCAGGGCCACGAGGTCGGCGTCGAGCTGGTCGAGCCCCTCCCGGCTCTCGACCAGGAACTCCCTGACCACCTCGTCCATGTCGGACATGGTCGACTACCCCGCTCAGGCCCGGGCGGGGACGCGTCCGGCCGGCCCGACGCCCGAGAGGCCCGCGCCCAGGGGCCCGGGTACGTCCTCGTAGCGGAACCCGTTGACCAGCTCCTGCAACTCGGCCGCCATGCGGGCCAGCCCGGCCGCTGCCTGCTGGCTGTTCGCCGCCCCCTCGGTGGTGCTCTGCGCGGCCTGGGCCACCCCGCCGATGTTCCGCGAGATCTCCCCGCTGCCCTGGGCCGCCTCGGTCACGTTGCGGCCGATCTCGTTGGTGGTGACCGTCTGCTCCTCCACCGCGCTCGCGATGGTCGTCTGGATGTCGTTGATCCGGCCGATGATCTCCGAGATCTCCCGGATGGCGCCGACGGCGCTCCGCGTGTCGCCCTGGATGGCGCCGATCTTCCGGCCGATGTCCTCGGTGGCCCGGGCGGTCTGGCGGGCCAGCTCCTTGACCTCGTTGGCCACCACCGCGAACCCCTTCCCCGCCTCCCCCGCCCGCGCCGCCTCGATCGTGGCGT
>DATLZT010000070.1:0-34990 GCA_035573835.1 Gemmatimonadales bacterium | reverse complement strand
GGCCGTGCGACGGCGCTTGGCCGGCGCGGCCGGCGCCGGCTCCGGCTCCGCCTTGGCCGCGCGCCGCCGCCCCTTGGGCTTCGGCTCCTCCGCGCTCCGCCGCTTCTCCCGTTCCCACCGGACCCGCACCTGCGAGACCTGGTCGGGCTCGAGCGCGGACATGTGGCTGCGCACGAAGATGCCCATGTCCTTGAGCATCCCGAGGAGCTGTTCCGCGGGGATCCCGAACTCCGCTGCGAGATCGTGAACTCTCGTCTTGACCACTCAATCCTCCTCGACTACTTGCCGGGCACCGCGTCCAGGATGCCCTTCGCCAGCGCCCGATCCCGGACCCCGACGACCATCACGGGCGGACGCCCGAGGCGCGCGCCGAGCGCCTCGGCCCCCGGGCCGGCGACGAGCGGCACCCCGCGCGTCGCGGCCAACCGCACCACCTTGTCCAGGGCGCGGCGGCTGGCGTCCGACGCCACCACCACGCACTGGAGTCGATCCCCCTGCAACTGCCGCCGGACCCCGTCCACCCCGACCACGAGGTGGCCCGCCCGCGCTCCGAGACCCAGGAGCCCCAACAGCCGGTCCACCGCACCCGCTCACGCGGTCGGCTGGGAGGCCTCCTCGCCGCTGTCCTCGTCGGTAAGTTCGGCGAGGAACGCCAGGAGCTGGTCGGCCGCCTCGGGGGTCATCCCGGGGATCCTGGCGAGGTCGTCGCGATCGAGATCGAGCACGTCGTTCAACATCTTGTACCCGGCGGCGTCGAGGATCGCGATCACCTCGGGCGAGAGCCCCTCGAGCTCCGCCAGGGGCACCTGGGTGACCATCTCCTCTTCGGGCGGCAGCGGCGCGAAGAGCGGCCCCTCGCCGCCCCGCTCGAGCCACTCGCGGCTCGAGTAGAGATCGATCTTCCACCCGGTCAGCTCCGAGGCCAGCCGCACGTTCTGCCCGTTCCGCCCGATCGCGAGCGAGAGCTGGTCCTCGTCCACCACCGCCTGGATCGTCTTCGTCTCGGGGTCGGAGAAGACCTTCGCCACCCGGGCCGGCGCGAGCGCCAGCCGGGCGAAGCGCTCCGGATCGGGCGACCACGGCACGATGTCGATCCGCTCCCCGCCGAGCTCGTTCACGACCGCCTGCACCCGGGAGCCCTTGAGCCCCACGCAGGCGCCGACCGGGTCGATCGAGTCGTCGCGCGAGATCACCGCGATCTTGGTCCGGCTCCCCACCTCGCGGGCCCAGGCGCGGATCTCCACGATCCCCTGCTGGATCTCGGGCACCTCGAGCTTGAACAGCGCCTTGACGAAGAGCGGGTCGGCCCGGGAGAGGATCAGCCGGGGTCCCTTGGGCGTCTCCTCGATCCGCTTGAGCACCGCCCGGATCGTGTCGCCCTGGTGGAAGTGCTCCCGGTGGTTCTGCTCCCGGTAGGGGATGATCGCCTCGGCCTCGCGGAACCGGTTCAGCATGACCACCAGCTTGCCCCGCTCGATCTGTTGGACCTCGCCGGAGAGGAGTTCGCCCACCTTGGTGGCGAACTCCTCCCGGATCCGGGTCCGCTCCCCCTCCCGCACCCGCTGGATGATCCGCTGCTTGGCCGCCTGGACCGCGCCCCGGCCGAACTGCTCGACGGGGACGTCCTCCTCGAGCATGTCGCCGACCTGGAAGTCGGGGTCCTCGTACTGCGCCTCCTCCAGGGAGATCTGGGAGACGGGGTCCTCGACCGTCTCCACCACCTGGCGGAGCCGCACCACCCGGATCGTCCCCTTGAGCTCGTCGACGGTGATCTCGAACTTGACGGTGGGCCCCCACCGCTTCACGAGGGCGGCCTGGATCCCATCGCGCAGGAGGTCGATCAGCTCGGAGCGATCGAGTTGCTTCGTGTTCGTGAGCTCACGGATCGCCGCGAGCACCTCAGCCGAACTAGACATCCACGCTCTCCCTACGGTTTGCCCAATCGGTTCCAATCCACCACCAGCGTCGCGTCCCGGACGTCGGCGAGCGCGAGCACCAGCTCCTCGCCCGACGCCAGCCGCACCGCCACGTGCCCGTCGTCCGGCACGCCGACGATGGTCGCGCGGAGCTGCCCGGGGAGGCGCCGGCTGCGCAGCCGGACTTCCCGGCCCACGAAGCGCCGCCAGTGCTCGGGCCAGCGCACCGGTCGCTCGATCCCCGGCGAGGAGACCTGCAGCACGTAGCGGGGCCCGAAGCCGCCCTCGCCCTCGAGCCAGCGCTCGAGCGCCCGGCTCACCAAGGCGCAGTCCTCGGCCGTCACCCCCCGCCCCAGCTCGGCGTCGGGACGATCGATCCTGATCTGGAGGAAGGGGCGTCGCGATCCGCCGCCGCGCTTGAGGTCCACCAGCTCGAAGCCGAAGCCGGCGACCCGACGACGTACCGCATCCACCAACGAGTCCAACGACGACATGCCGGAACGGGGCGCACACCGCTTGCGCGAGACGCCGACCAGAGGAAAAAAAATGTGGGGGAACTCCCCCACATCTGCAGGCCCAAACCGAGATCCCCGGGACAGCGTCGATATCTTAACGGGGCAGTGCTGACGAGTCAATGGACTGGCGTGGGAAGCCGAGATACGCCGCCATCCGCCCGTCGGCCCCCCGGGACGCCCGGTGACTATAGAACCGGTCCCGATGGTGCCCGGTGCACCACGACGACAAGCTCACCCCCCTTACCCCCAGCGCCAGCGCCTGCTCTGCCAGGCGCTCCCGCAGGTCCAGCTGCCAGGGTCCCGGACCATCGGCCCCGAGCCCGCACCCCGTCATGACCTCAGATCCGACTTCATAACACTCGCCGCAAATGCCTACGCCACAATGCATTACGATGTCGCCCGGAGCGACGTCGGCCAGCGAGGTGAGCGCCGCGACCCCGCGCGCGAGGAGACCCGCCGCGGTGCCCCGCCAACCGGCGTGCAACAGACCGACGGCCCGGGCCTCGGGGGCCAAGAGGTAGACCGGGATGCAGTCGGCGACGGTGACGGTCAGGAGGAGCCCCTCCCCCCGGGCGACGTGGCCGTCGATCCCGTCGAGTTGGAGCCACCCGGCCGCGCCCCTGGCGGGGAGGGCGCCCGTCGCCGGCCGGTGGACCGCCACCTCGGCCCCGTGGACCTGGTTGCCCAGGACGACGAGGTCGAATCCCGGCTCGAGGCGCCGGAACGCCCGCCATCGGCCCATGACCTCACCGACCGGGGCTCCGCTCCACAAGCCGAGGTCGAAGCCGCGGCCCGTGATCCCCGCCACGACCCCGAACCGCGCCCGCCACTCGACCAGCTCGTAGCGGGGCACGTCCCCGCCCACTTCGCGCTCGGCCCGCACGCCGGATCCGGCCTCCAGCATCGGTCACCGCCCGTCATCGAGGCGTTCGATGTCGGCACCCAGCGCCCGGAGGCGAGCGTCGATCTGCTCGTAGCCGCGCTCGATCTGCCCCACGTTGTGGATGGTGCTCTTCCCCTCGGCGGAGAGGGCGGCCAAGAGCATCGCCATCCCGGCGCGGATGTCCGGGGACTCGACCGTGCCTCCCTTGAGCGGGGCCGGCCCCGAGATCACCGCGCGGTGCGGGTCACAGAGGACGATCCTGGCGCCCATGCCGATGAGCTTGTCGACGAAGAACATCCGCGACTCGAACATCTTCTCGTGGATCAGGATCATCCCGCTGCACTGGGTGGCGCAGACGATGGCGATCGACATCGCGTCCGCCGGGAAGGCCGGCCAGGGGCCGTCCTCCAGCTTGGGGACGTGGCCCCCGAGGTCGGGGCGGATCCGCCGCTCCTGATCGGGGTCTATCACGAGCCGGTGTCCGTCGATCCGGGGCCGGATGCCGAGCCGGTCGAAGCCGAGCAGGGTGCTCCGGAGGTCGTCCGGGCGGACCGGGTCGATGACGACGTGCCCGTTGGTGACCGCGGCGAGCCCGATGAAGCTCGCGATCTCGATGTGGTCGGGGCCGATCGCGCAGGTGGCGCCGTGCAGCGGCCGGCCCCCCTCGACGACGTACGCGTTGCTCCCGATCCCCTCGATCCGGGCGCCCATCGCCACCAGGGCCCGCGCCAGGTCCTGCACGTGCGGCTCGGCGGCGGCGTTGCGGATCACCGTCCGGCCCTTCGCGGCCACCGCCGCCATGAGGGCGTTCTCGGTCCCGGTGACGCTCGGCTCGTCCAGGAAGATCTCGGCGCCGCGGAGTCCCTTCTTGGCCTCGAGCTCGTAGTTGTCGCCGACCAGGAGCGAGGCGCCGAGTTGCTCGAGCGCCAGGAAGTGGGTATCCACCCGGCGGCGGCCGATGACGTCGCCGCCCGGCGGGGGCAGCATCACCTTGCCGAACCGGGCGAGCAGCGGCCCGGCGAGCAGGATCGAGGCGCGGATGCGGGCACAGAGCGCGGCGTCGAGCGGCTTCGGCCGGGCCGGGCGCGCGTCGATCTGGAGGGTGTTCGCGCCGGTCCAGGTGATCTCCGCGCCCAGGTCGGCCAGGAGGGCGAGCATCGTCTCGACGTCGCGGATGCGGGGGATGTTCTCGAGGGTGACGACCCCGTCGGCCAGCAGGGTCGAGGCGATCACCGGGAGCGCGGCGTTCTTGTTGCCCGCGGGACGGACGGTCCCGTGGAGCGGCGTGCCGCCGCGAACCAGGAAACGTGGAGGCATGGCCAAAGGTCGCGAGTCCTCGCGTATCGCGTCAAGCGCGTCCGCGGCGCGCCGCGCGAGCGCTCCGCGGCGGGACCTCGCCGCGCCTGGTTGGCAGGGCTCCCGCGCACATTATCTTGGTGAGTCCCGTCGCCCCGGGGGCACAACGTCGGCGTCCCGCACCCAAGGAGACCGTCCTCGCTATGTGGTGGATCCAACTCCCGCAGTCGCCCGCCCCGGCCTGGGTGGGGCCGGTGGCCGCGATCTCCCTGCTGGTCATCGCACTGGTCTACCTCGGCATCGGCATCGGCCTGCTCCTGGCCGCGCGGGCGCTCGCGGCCAAGCAGCGGGCGCTGGCCGACTCGCTGCGCGAGCTCCGTCGCGACCTCGCGCCCGCGCTGGAGTCGGTGAAGCGCATCGCCGCCGACGGGGAGCACATGGCACGGGCGGTGCGCCACGAAATCGTCGGGGTCACCCGCACGACCCGCAGGCTCCGACGGCGCGTCGACCTCCTGGCCGACCGCATGGCCCAGCGGCTGGACGAGCTCGACGCACTGTACGAGGTGGTGCAGGACGAGGTGGAGGAGACCGCGCTGGACCTGGCCGCCGGGCTCCGGCGGGCGCGCCGCGGCGGGTGGCTCGGCCGCCTCACCGGGCTCCTGCTGGGAGGCGGACGGGCGTGACGCCGTTCCGGCTCGCCGCCGCCGTCGTGGTGGTGGGCGCGCTCTGGCTGCTCGCCCCCGAGTCGCTCCACGCCTGGACGCCGGGAACGCACATCTACCTGGGCGAGGCCGTGCTCACCAACGCCCACCTCCTCCCGGCGATGGTGGCGGACCTGATCCGCGCCTATCCCTTCGACTTCCTCTACGGCAACATCGCGGCCGACACCTCGATCGCCAAGAAGTACGCCCCGGTCGGCCGGCACTGCCACGCCTGGCACGTCGGGCAGGAGATCTACGACCTCGCCGAGACCGATCAGCTCCGGGCCTTCGCGCTGGGCTATCTCTGCCACCTCGCCGCCGACGTGGTGGCCCACAACTACTTCGTCCCCCGCCAGCTCGTGCTCACCTCCAGCACGACCGCGCTGGGGCATTCCTACTGGGAGAGCCGTTTCGAGACCCACCTGGGCGACACCTTCGCCAAGACGGCGAAGGAAGTCATCCTCCTCGACCACGCCCGGGCCGATTCCCACCTCGACGGGATCCTGGCCCCCACCATCTTCAGCGTCCGGACCAACCGGCGCCTCTTCCGCGGCATGGTCCACCTGACGGAATCGCAGGGCTGGCAGCGGGCGTTCCAGGTCGCCCAGGAGGTGAGCCGCTGGGACCTCCCCGCCGAGGACGTCGAGCGCTACATGGCCTACGCGTTCGAGTGCGTCATGGAGCTGCTGGGCACCGACGGGGCCGAGGTCCGCTCCCGGGATCCGTCCGGCGAGGACTCCCTCCAGGCGGCCAAGCGAATGCGCCGCGCGGCGCTCCGGGAAGGTGCCCGGCGCGAGCCCGAGCGCCTCCGGCAGGCGGCCGAGGCCCACTTCGGGCTTCCCCCGCGGGAGCTGGTGTACTGGCCGGCCTCGCGGCTCACCCTGCCGTGGCGGTCGGAGACCGTGCCGGCCGACGGGAACGGGGAGTGACGCCCGCGCCGGACGCGTCCGGCCGGCTCGTCAGGCGACGGTGACCGGCGGGCCGTCGAAGAGGCGGGTGTCCCAGACCACGTCGAACGGCGCGCCCACCGTGATGCGGGCGGCGTCGGGGTGGCCCAGGTTGATGACGACGTTCCGCTCGACGGGGCGGCCGGGAACCGAGGGGACGTAGAGCACCGCGGTGGCGCCGCGGGCGTACCAGGCATCGCCCAGCGCCCGGGCCGCCGGCGAGCCCTCGAGCTCCCACCCCTCGATCGCGGCGGGGTCGACCCACTCGTGCGGCAGGTCGTCGGGAAGGTGGATCGCGGCGGCGTGGTGCGGCCCGGGCAGGGCGGTCCGCCCGGCGTTCACGAGGATCTCCAGCAGGCTCGTGGCGTAGTGCTCGGCGGCGTAGACCACCAGTCGCCCCGGCGAGGTCCAGCGGCCGCCCCGGGCGAACGCGCCGGCGCCGTCGAAGATCGGGTGGCGTTGCTTCGCGACGCGATAGACGGTCGGCATCCGCGCGGGCGGCTCAGACCGGCAGGCTGTACTCGAGGTTCCAGAGCAACTCCTCGACCCGGCGGGCGCCGAGCTCGGTGGCGGCGAGTTCGAGGGGACTGCGATGATCCAGCCGCGGGTGCGGCGCGGTCATGAAGCCGCGGGCCCGCTCCTCCGATTCCCACACCTGTTCGGCCAGCGCGAGCAGCCGCGCCAGGCGCTCGAGCCGCTCGCTTTCGTCCGGCTTGAGCCGCCCGGCCGCCTCGCGGCGCTTGAGCGTCTGCCGCGGGGCCACGAGACGGTAGACCCGCGCCGCATTGCCTTCGCCAAAGCGCTTGGCGAGCCGCACCAGGCTCCGGTACGGCAACCCGGCCCGGACCGCCTGGTCCAGGTCGGCCGGGGTCCGGACGCTGGTCGGGAGGCCGAGCGCGGCGCTCACCTTGGGGATCTCGGGCAGGGTCGGCATCGCCCCTCCTTCCGCCCATTCGAGCGAAATCTATGCTCACATGGGCGACAGGGCCACCCCCCTCAGCGGGTGGGGGACAACCGCTCGAGGAGCACCGGCTGCACCCCCTTGGGGTTCGCCTTCCCCTGGCTCCGCTTGATCACCTGCCCCACGAAGAAGCCCATCAGCTTGGTCTCGCCCGCCTGGTAGCGCTGGACCTCGGCGGGATGGGCCTGGAGCACCTCGTCCACCCAGCGGGTCAGCGCGTCGGCGTCGGAGACCTGCATCAGCCCGAGCCGCTCGGCCGCGGCCTGGGGCGCCTCGCCGCTGCTGGCGATCTCGGCATAGACCCGCTTGGCCGCCTGTTGGCTCACCTTCTCCTCCTTCACGAGGCGGATCAGCTCGGCGAGCCGCGCCGGCTCCACCGGGATGCGGCCGGTCTCGCCCGAGCTGCTCATCACGACCTCGAGCACCCAGCCGGCGGCCGCCTTGGGCTCCGCGCCGAGCCCGACCACGGCCTCGAAATAGTCGGCCACCTCCCGCTCGGCGGTGAGCTGCCCCGCGTGGTACGCGGAGAGCCCGTACGCCGAGGCGAACCGCTCGCGCTTCGCCTCGGGGAGTTCGGGGAGGGCCCGCCGCTGGTCGGCGACGAAGTCCGGCGAGAGCACCAGCGGCGGGAGATCCGGATCGGGGAAGTAGCGGTAGTCGTGGCTCTCCTCCTTGGCCCGACGGACCTTCACCTCGCCGCTGGCGGCGTTGAAGAGGAGGGTGACCTGCCGGACCGGCTGCCCTCCCTCGAGCAGCGCGAGCTGCCGTGCCCGCTCCGCCTCGAGCGCCCGCTCGACGTTGGCGAAGCTGTTGAGGTTCTTCACCTCCGTCTTGGTGCCGAGGGCGGTCTCCCCCCGCCGCCGGATGGAGATGTTGGCGTCCACCCGGAGGCTCCCCTTCTCCATGCTGCACTCGCTCACGCCGGCGTAGACCAGGAGCTGGCGCAGCGTGGTGAGGTACGCGCGCGCCTCGGCCGGCGAGCGGATGTCGGGCCCGCTCACGATCTCGACGAGCGGCACCCCGGCCCGGTTGAGATCCACCGCGGTCTTCCCGGGCACTCGGTCGTGCAGCAGCTTCCCTGCGTCCTCCTCCACGTGGAGCCGCTGCAGGTGGACCTCGACCCGCCCCCGTTCGGCCGACTCGAAGACCACGGCGCCGTCGGTGGCGAGGGGGCGGTCGAACTGCGAGATCTGGTAGCCCTTCGGCAGGTCGGGATAGAAGTAGTTCTTCCGGGCGAAGACGCTCCGCTCGTGCACCGTGCAGCCCAGCGCGAGTGCGGCGCGCACCGCCAGGCGGATCGCCTCCGCGTTCGGCACCGGGAGCGCGCCCGGGAGCCCCAGGCAGACCGGACAGACGTTGGTGTTGGGCGGGTCGCCGAACGCCGTCGAGCAGCCACAGAACATCTTGCTCCGGGTACGGAGCTGGACGTGCACCTCGAGCCCGATCACCGTCTCCCACGTCATCGGCGCACCTCCTCGGTGGCCGGCATCGCGGCCTCGACCGCCGCGGCCACGCTCAGCATCCGGGCGTCCTGGTGCATCGGCGCGATGAGCTGCCCCCCCACCGGCAGCCCCTCCGAGCGGCCGATCGGCAGGCTCAGCGCCGGCAGCCCCGCGAGATTCACCGGGCAGACGAAGACGTCGGCCAGGTACATGGCCACCGGATCGGCGGTCTTCTCCCCGGCCCGGAACGCCGGGGTCGGCGTGGTCGGGGTGAAGAGGAAGTCGACCCCGTCGGCGAAGGCCCGGCGGAAGTCCTCGGCGATGAGCGCGCGGACCCGCTGGGCCCGGCGGTAGTAGGCGTCATAGTAACCCGCGCTCAGCACGTAGGTGCCGACCAGGATGCGGCGGCGCACCTCGGGGCCGAACCCCTCGCCCCGGGTGGCGCGGTAGAGGGCCCGCACGTCGCCGTCGCCCGCGCCGCGGCGTGGGCCGTAGCGGACCCCGTCGTAGCGGGCGAGGTTGGCCGCGGCCTCCGCCGGGGCCACGACATAGTACGTGGGGACGGCGTACCGGGAATAGCCGAGCGACACCTCCCGCACCTCGGCGCCCAGGTCCCGGAGGACCGTCACCGCCCGGTCGACGGCCGCGCGCACCCCCGGGTGGAGATCGGCGGGGAGGTACTCCCGTGGCAGCCCGATCCGGATGCCGCGGAGGTCGCGGCGCGGCGCCTCGAGCTCGATCGGCGGGAGGGCCGCGGTCGTGGCGTCGAGCGGGTCGTGGCCGCTCATGGCGGCTAGGACCCGGGCAGCGTCGTCCACGGTGCGGCCGAACACCGAGACGCAGTCGAGCGAGGAGCCAAACGCCACGAGGCCGTAGCGACTCACCCGGCCGTAGCTGGGCTTCACGCCGACGATCCCGCAGAAGCTGGCCGGCTGGCGCACCGAGCCGCCGGTCTCCGAGCCGAGCGCGGCGGGGACCACGCCGGCGGCCACCAGCGCCGCCGAGCCGCCCGAGGAGCCGCCGGGCACGCGATCGGGATCGAGGGGATGGCGGACCCGCCCGAACGCCGAATGCTCGGTGGAGGAGCCCATGGCGAACTCGTCGAGGTTGGTCTTCGCCACGATCATCGCGCCGGCCCGGCGGAGCCGCCGGATCACGGTCGCGTCATAGGGCGAGACGTACCCCTCGAGGATCCGTGACCCGCAGGTGGTGGGCTGTTCCACCGTGACGATGTTGTCCTTGACGGCGATCGGCATCCCTCGCAGCGGCAGCCGGCCGCCGCCGAGCCCGTCGACCCGCCGGCCCTCGGCCTCGATCAGCTCGGGCGACCAGTGCAGCGTCGCGTTGAGGCCCCGGGCGTCGGCCGCGCGGAGCCGGCCGATCACGTCCCGGGCCGTGTCGCGGACGCTCATGCCTCCTCCATGGCGCCGAGCTTCGGCACCACGAAGAACCCATCGACGAACGCCGGGGCGAGCGCGGCCGGGGGACGCGCGAGCGGCACGGGGGCGACCTCGTCCTCGCGCAGCGCCACCCGGTCCGGCCCGGCCACGTACTCCCCCGCCACTCCCTCGGGCACCGGGGCCTCACGAAGCTGGGCCACGTAGTCGACAATGCGCCCCATCTGCTCCACCAGCGCGGGCAGCTCGTCGTCGCGCACCGCGAGCTCGGCGAGCCGGGCCACGTGGAGCACCTGTTCCCGACCGATCGTCATTCGTCCTCCCAGGCGCGCTCGAGGCCGGCGTAGGCCACGAGCAGTTGCTTGACCCCGATCTCCTCGTCGTCGAAGCGGACGGCGACCTTGAGGTCGCGCCCGCTGCCGATGAGCCCCTGGATCGTCCCGCTGCCGAAGCGGCGATGGCGGACCCGCTCGCCCTTCACGTACCGCGGCGCGTCCTGGGATGCCTCCTCGGCCGGCGCAATTGCACTGCGGGGCGCGACCGGGCTGCGGGGCGCGACCACCCCATCCCCGCCCCGCCGGACGCCGGCGCCGACCCGCCGTTCGGACGGGCCGACATAGTCCCAGCTCGGCAGGCTCCAGAGCGACGTGGTGCGCTGCTCCTCCACCACCCCGGGCGGGAGCGCCCGCAGGAAGCGGGAGGGGCGTCCCGGACGCAGCTCGCCCCCCCGACGCCGGGCGCGGGCCCAGGTGATGTACAGCTTGTCCTTGGCGCGGGTGATCCCGACGTAGCAGAGCCGCCGCTCCTCCTCGATGCCGCCGTCCTGCTCCTCCGCCCGCGCCAGGGGGAAGAGTCCGTCCTCCATCCCGGCGAGCACCACGACCGGCCATTCGAGCCCCTTGGCGGTATGGAGGGTCATGAGCGTGACGCCGTCCTCGTCCCCGGCGATGCTGTCGTGGGAGGAGAGGAGCGCCGCCTCCGCGAGGAATCGCTCCAGCGGCGTCCCCTCGGCCTCGGCGCCCGGCTCCACCACCTCGGACCACTCCGCCGCGCTCGCCACGAGCTCCCGCACGTTCTCCCAGCGCTCGACGCCCTCCGGCCCCTCGGCGGCAAGCGCCGACTCGTAGCCGATCCCCTGGATGACCTGCTCCAGGATCTCGGCCGGGGGGAGGTGACCCGCCCGGCCCCGGACGTCGGCGACGAACCGGGCGAAGGCGCGGAAGGCTTCGCGCACGTTGGGGCGCAGCTCGGCCACCCGGTCGGCCACGAGCGCGGTCTCGAGCAGCGGCTTGCGCCACTGCGCCGCCGCCTGCTGGAGCACCGCCAGGCTCGCGTCGCCGACGCCGCGTCTCGGTACCCCCACGGCCCGGAGGAAGGCCTCGTCGTCGGCCGGGTTCGCCACCAGCCGGAGATAGGCCAGGAGGTCCTTGACCTCGCGCCGTTCGTAGAAGCTGGTGGCCCCGACCAACCGGTAGGGGACCCCGGCCCGCCGGAGCGCCTCCTCGAAGGCGCGGGACTGGGCGTTGGTGCGGTACAGCACGGCCATGTCGCGGAACGCGTTATCCCCCCGGGTGGCGCGGGTTTGGAGGGTCCGCACCACCCACTCGGCCTCGTCGCGCTCGTCCGCCGCCGCGAGCACCGTGACCTGCTCCCCGCCCCGACGGCGGGTCCGGAGCGTCTTCCCCAGGCGGCTCGTGTTCTCCGCGATGACGGCGTTGGCGGCGTCGAGCACGATCTGGGTCGAGCGGTAGTTCTCCTCCAGCCGGACCAGGCGGGTTGCGGGGAAGTCGCTCTGGAACTGGAGCATGTTGCGGACGTCGGCCCCCCGCCAGGCGTAGATCGACTGGTCGTCGTCGCCCACGATGCAGACGTTGCCGTGGACCCCGAGGCGGCGCACCAGCTGGTACTGGGCTGCGTTGGTGTCCTGGAACTCGTCCACCAGGATGAACGCGAACCGCTCCTGGTAGGCCGCCAGGCGATCCGGGCGCTGGTCGAAGAGCGCGAGCGGATGGAGCAGCAGGTCGTCGAAATCCATCGCGTTCGCCTGCTTGAGCGCCGGTCCCAGGGCGCCGTAGACGTCGGCGGCCACCTGCACCAGCCGATCGAACGGCGAGGCGCCCTGGGCCAGGGCGTCCGGCGCCAGCATCCGGTTCTTGGCCCCGGAAATGATCGCCTGCACGGCCCGCGGGGTGAAGTGCTTGGTCGAATGCCCCCGCTGCTCCATGAGCCGCTTGATCACGCCGAGCTGGTCGTCCTCGTCGTAGATGCTGAACTGGCTGGTGAAGCCGAGGTACTCGGCTTCCCGCCGGAGGAGCCGGGCGCAGAGCGAATGGAAGGTCCCGATCCAGAGCCCCGACGGGTCGCGACCGAGGAGCGCCCCCACCCGGTGCTTCATCTCCGCCGCCGCCTTGTTGGTGAAGGTGACGGCGAAGATCCGCTCCGGCGGGACGCCGAGCTGCTCGATCAGCCGCGCGATCCGCACCGTGAGCACCCGGGTCTTGCCGGAGCCGGCGCCGGCCAGGACCAGCAGCGGCCCGTGCACGTGCTCCACCGCCTCCCGCTGCGCCGGGTTCAGGCTGGCGATCGACCGCTCGATGGCGCGCTCACCGCTCATGCATCGGTATCCGTATCAGGAAGCTCGCGCCCCGTTCCGTGTGCTCCAGGACCAGCTCGCCCTGGTGGGCATCCTCGACCACGCGGCGCGAGAGCGCGAGCCCGATGCCCCATCCCTCCTGCTTGGTGCTGATCCCCGGATCGAACAGCGTGCGCCGGATGTCCTTGGCCACGCCGGGGCCGTCGTCCACCACCCGGACGACGGCGTGGCCGTCGTGGGCCCCGACCTGGAGCGTGATGGTCCCGCCCCGGCCCTGGAGCGCGTCGATGGCGTTCTTCACCAGCGACTCCAGGGCCCATTCGAGCAGGATCGCGTCGCCCAGGATGGTGGGTCCGATCCCCTCCGCCTCGACCCGGAGCTCGATCCGGTTGGCGTGGCGCGGGAGGCGGGGGCGGAAGTACCCCGCGACCTTCTCGACCAGCGCCCCGAGCGGGATCGGGTCCCGCCGGGCCGGGTGCCCGATCCGCTCGAAGCGCTGCGCCACCCGGTCGAGCCGCTCCGCATCGGCCGCAAGATAGTCGGCCAGCCCCGGCGGCGGCGTCGGGCGCGAGCGCACCGCCTCGATCCATCCCTGCAGGCTGGTGAGCGGCGTGCCCATCTGGTGCGCCGCCTCCCGGGCCATCGCCACCCAGAGCCGGTCCCGCTGGGCCGACATCGCGCTCCGGTAGGCGAACCAACCCACCCCCACCATGACGGCGATCGTGAGCGCCTGGAGCACCGCCAGCGCGGTGAGCACCCGCGTCGCCGGCAGCGTCCCGTAATGCACGGTGCCGAAGCCCGGCTCCACGATCGGCGGGTTCTCCCGGGCGAGCCGCAGCGCGAAGGCCTTCACCCGGGGGTCGTCCAGCGGCGCGCTGAACGGCAGGTTCTCGGCCGCCGTCACCTGGCCGTTGGGGTCGGTCACCACCAGCGGGATCCCCAGCCGCTTCACCTGCTCCCCGAGCCGGAGGAGCGCCTCCACCTCGGCGCCGGGACGGGCGTCGTTCAGTCCGGCGAAGACGCCGCTGAAGAGCCGGCTGATCGCGGTGGCGTCGGCCTGGAGGTGGCGGGCGACAAGCAGGCTGGTCCCGACGTGGAGCCCGGCGAGGAGCGCGACCAGCAGGAGCACGAACGCCGGCGCGAGCCGGCGCAGCCGGTCCTTACGCACGGGGGGTCAGGCGCTCGATCCCCACGTACGGCACGAGCGCCTCCGGCAACCGCACCGAGCCATCCGGCTCCTGGTTGTTCTCCAGCAGCGCGATGATCGTGCGGGGGAACGCCACCCCCGAGGCGTTGAGGGTGTGGACGAACTCGGGCCTGGCCCCGGGCGCCGGACGGTAGCGGATGTTGGCCCGGCGAGCCTGGTAGTCGGTGAAGGTGCTGGAACTCGACGCCTCGAGCCAGGTCCCCACGCCGGCGGCCCACACCTCGAGGTCGTAGGTCTTGGCGCTGGCGAAGCCGGTGTCGCCCGCGGCGAGCAACACCACCCGATAGGGGATCCCGAGCCGCCGGAGCACCGCCTCGGCGTGCCCCGTCATCCGCTCGTGCTCCGCCGCGGCATCCTCCGGTCGGCAGAGTCGCACCAGCTCGACCTTGTCGAACTGGTGGATCCGGATGAGGCCCCGGGTGTCCCGGCCGTGGGCGCCGGCCTCGCGCCGGAAGCAGGGGGTGTAGGCGACGTAGCCCCGCGGGAGGTCGGCCGCCTCGAGGATCTCGTCCCGGTGGAGGTTGGTGACCGGCACCTCCGCCGTCGGGATGAGGAAGAACCCGTCCGCGGGCACCGAGTAGACCTCCTCCTCGAACTTCGGCAGCTGCCCGGTGCCGGTCAGGGTCGCCCGGTTCACCAGCAGCGGCGGCGCCACCTCCACGTAGCCGTGTTCCCGGGTGTGGAGGTCGAGCATGAAGTTGATCAGTCCCCGCACCAGCCGGGCGCCGAGGCCGGTGAACACCGGGAAGCCCGAGCCGGCGAGCTTGGCCCCCCGGGGAAGGTCGAAGAGGCCGAGCGCCTGCCCCAGCTCCCAGTGCGGCTTCGGGGTGAAACCGGGGAACTCGGGCGGCGAGCCCCAGGAGCGCAGGCAGCGGTTGGCCGCGGCGTCGCCGTCGGGCACGTCCTCCAGCGGCAGGTTCGGCAGCATGAGCAGGAGCCCGTCCAGCCGCTGCTCCACCTCCCGCACCTCGGCGTCGAGCGCCTTGACGTCGTCGCCGGAGGCCTTGAGCCGGGCCAGGAGGTCATCGACCGGCTCCTTCGCCTTCTTGCGACGCGCCACCTCGTCGCTCGCCGCATTACGCTCCGCCTTGAGCGCCTCGACCCGGACGAGGATCTCGCGCCGCCGGCGGTCGAGCCGCAGGGCCTCCTCGAGCGCCGCATCGATGCCCGGATCGAGGCGGCGCGCCAGGGCGGCGCGCACCCCTTCCGGATCCTGCCGCAGGCGCTTGATGTCGATCACGGGGACCTACTCGGACGGAATGCCGGGCTCGAGCCCGATGTAGCCGCAGTTGTGGTTCACCAGCACCTGGAACGTGACGCTCCGGGCCGCCGGGTCGATGCCGAGCACCTCGAGCTTCCCGTAGTAGGGGACGCCCAACGAGGAGCAGAGCAACCGGGAGCGGAGGAAGAAGCGGTCGCCCACGGCGAGCGGAACCGCGTCGTCGGTGATGAAGTCGTTCCGCTCCGCCGTCCGGATCGCGGCGAACCCCAGCTCGGTCCGCTTGAGGCCCGGCTTGAAGTCGTCGTCGCTCACGAGCCCGAGGACCCGGAGCGGGAGGAACACCGGGGTCCCCGCCGCGTCGATGTTGAACGCGAACTCGAAGCCCGACTCCTGGTCGGTCCGTATCGCCCCGCGGCTGGCCGAGAACCCGCTCGGCGTGGTCACCGGCGTGCCGGTGAGCGCCCCCAGGGTGACCGTGTCCACCCGGTTGGGGATCGTGGCGTCGGGAAGCTCGTCGGGGTCGCTGCAGCCGGCGGCGAGCACCGCGGCGAGCGCGCGCACGGTGATCGCGAGGGCGGAACGGCGGTGCGCGGAGGGCATAGGCGGAATCCTAAGAACCGCCCGGAGGCGGGTCAACCCGGCGTCGTTGCTTGACTTCACCCGCCGCGATCTCTACGTTCAGCCTCGGCGTCGAGCGCGGTCGCGCCGGCGGCCCATCCCCCACGCTGCGCCCTCCCGGCGCGGCGCCGATCCTCCGCCTCACCTCCGACGCGAGGAGCCATGCCCGGGCTGCGAGACGTCGTGCAAGGGTTGTCGCGCCGCGAGGGCGTCCGCGCGGTGGTCGTGGTCAGCGACGACGGGCTGCCGATCGACTCGGCGGCCCGGGACGGCTTCGATCCCGACGCCGTGGCCGCCCTCGTGCCCCCGATCGCCCGCCAGGCGGCGCGGCTGGGCGGCGTGGCCGGCTGCGGCGACGTGGTGACCGGGGTCCTCGAGTTCCAGGGCGGATTCGCCGTGCTCGCTCCCCTGGGTCGGGACCACCATCTCGTCCTGGTCGTGGCGCCGGAGACCAACCTCGGCGCCCTGCTCTACGACCTCCGCCGGCATCGCCCCGCCGTTGCCCGACTGCTCTAGACCCGACGTCCATCGCGGAGACCAGGGATGAGGTGGGCCGTCATCCTCGCCGGCGGGTCGGGCACGCGGTTCTGGCCCCTGAGCACCCCCGACCGGCCCAAGCAGCTCCTTCCCCTCGCCGGCGACCGCTCCACGGCCGAGCAGGCCGTGGCTCGCCTGGAGGGGCTGGTGCCCCGCGAGCGGGTGCTGGTGGTGACCGGCCGCGCCTTGGTCGAGCCGCTCCGGCGAGCGCTGGACCTCCCCGCCGGGAATTTCCTGGTGGAACCGCGGGCCGCCTCGACCGCGCCGGCGCTGGTCTGGGCCACCTGGGAGGCGCTCCGCCGCGACCCCGAGGCCGAGGTGCTTTCGCTCCACGCCGATTGGGCCGTGGGCGACGACGCCGCCTTCCGTCGGACGGCGGCGCGGGCGCTCGACGCGGCGCGGGCCCACGGCGCGCTGGTGACCGTGGGCATCGTCCCCTCCCGGCCGGAGACCGGCTACGGCTACATCGTGCCGGGCGAGGCACTGGACGGCGACACCGCGCGGGTCCACCGTTTCACCGAGAAGCCGGACGCCGCCCGGGCGCTCGACCTGATCGCGGCGGGCGCGCTGTGGAACAGCGGGCTCTTCGCCTGGACCGCCGGCACGCTCCTCGCCCAGATCGAGCGGCATACGCCGGAGATCGCGCCCCGGCTGGCTGCGCTCCGGGAGGGACGGGTGGCCGAGTTCTTCGAGCAGGTCACGCCGGTCTCGATCGACGTGGGGCTGCTGGAGCGGAGCGAGTCGGTGATCGTGGTGCGGGGGGCGTTTCCGTGGGACGACGTGGGGACCTGGGACGCGCTGGCCCGGGTGCGGCAGCGGGACCCGCGCGGCAACGTCGCCGTGGGGCCGGTCCACCTCCACGACGCCGAGGACTGCGTGGTCTGGTCCGATGGCGATCCGATCGTGCTGAGCGGCGTCCACGGCCTCGTGGTGGTCCGGGCGAACGGGCGTATCCTGGTGCTCGACCGGCGCCGCGCCGCCGACCTCAAGCAGGTGCTCGACCGCCTCCCCGAGCGGGTCCGTGAGGTCCGATGAGCCGGTCCCGCGCCGGATGCCGACTCCTCCGACGTTCGCCATGCCGATCCCGCTGATCCTGCTCGAGCCCGAGCCGTCCCCGGCGTGGGCACCCTTCGCCGGCGTGCGCCCGGTCGCGGAGCTGCGGGCGGGAGTGTGGCGCATCCGAGAGCGCTGGGAGGCGGCCCTGGACCTGGACGCCGCGCTCATCCTCGGCGCCCACGTGGCCGGCTTCCGGGAGCTCGACGAGCCACCGTGCCGTGAGCCGGAGCCGGTTGCCGGGCCGGCGGTGGTGGTCCGGAGCGACTTCGTGCCCCTGGGGACGGGACCGGTCGAGCCGGTTCCCCGCCTGCTCGAGTCGGGACTGCGCCGGCTTACCGCCGGCGAGCTCACGGTGGGCTGGTTGGTGCCCGCCGGCGCACGGTGGAGCGGCCCCGGCGACGACGGGCCCGCCATCCCGGTGGACGGCATGGCCCTCCGGGGCGCATTCCAGCTCCTCGACGCCCTCGAGCTCCTGCTGGCCAAGGATTGCGCCCGGTTCGTCGGCTCGGGAGACGGCGTACCGGCGGGCAGCATCGTCCTGGGCGACCCGGGCGCCGTGGTGGTGCGGGGGGCGCTGGTGGAGCCGGGCGTGGTGTTCGACGTCCGCCACGGCGCGGTGGTGCTCGAAGAGGGGTGCGAGGTGCGGAGCGGGACCCGGCTGGAGGGGCCGCTCTTCGCGGGCGCGGGGAGCCGGCTCCTGGGACACCACCTTCGCGCCTCGGTCTTCGGCCCCCGCTCCAGCGTCCGGGGCGAGGTATCCCACGCGATCTTCCTCGGCTACGCCAACAAGAGCCACGACGGCTTCGTGGGTCATTCGGTGATCGGCCACTGGGTCAACCTCGGCGCCGGGACGACGACCTCCAACCTGAAGAACACCTACGGACCGGTGCGACTCGAGGTGGCCGGCGCCCGGATCGAGACCGGCCGGATGTTCCTCGGGAGCCTCATCGGCGATCATGCCAAGACGGCCATCGGCACCATGCTCCCGACCGGCAGCGTGATCGGCGCCGGGGCGAACGTCTTCGGGGGATCGCCCCCCAAGTACGTGCCGCCGTTCGCCTGGGGGAGCGACGGTCGGGAGCGGATGAGCGAGGACGGGTTCCTGCAAATCGCCGAGCGGGTCATGCCGCGGCGCGACGTGGCGGTCACCCCCGAGCGGCGGGCATCGCTCCGGGCCACCTATCGGCGACTGGTCCGATGAGCGCGCTGGTGGTCCTGGGGTCCGGGTCGAAGGGGAACTGCGTCGCGATGTGCGCCGAGGGCGAGGTGCTCCTGATCGACGCGGGGTTCAGCGCCCGGGAAATCGAGCGTCGGGCCGAGGCGGCGGCAGTGGACCTCGGCCGGGTGTCGGGCATCGTCATCACCCACGAGCACGGCGACCACAGCTGCGGCGCCGCCCGGCTCGCCCGGCGGCTCCGGGCTCCCATCCTCGCGACGTACGGCACCTGGGAGCGGCTCCGGCCCCGGCTACCCGACGCGACCCATGTCCCGCTCGCGCTCTCCGCCCCGCTCCGGGTGGGTCCCTTCGAGATCGAGGCCTGCCGGACCAGCCACGACGCCGCCGAACCGGTGGCAGTGGCGGTGAGGTGCGGTTCGGGCCGGATCGGCGTGGCCTACGACCTCGGACGCCCGACCGCGGCCGTGCGCTACCTCCTTCGCGACCTTGCCGCCCTGGTACTCGAGGCCAATCACGACGACGTGCTGCTCCGGACCAGCGACTACCCTCCGGCGGTGCGCCGACGGATCATGGGCTCGGGGGGCCATCTCTCCAATCGCGCCGCCGCGGAGCTGGCCCGGGAGCTGGTGCATCCCGGCCTCGCCCACGTGGTCCTGGCCCATCTCAGCGAGCGGTGCAACACGGCAGCGGAGGCGCGGGGCGCGGTCGAGCCCGCGCTCCGCGCGGCCGGGTTCCGTGGCGAGCTCCACGTGGCGCTCCAGGACGCGCCGCTCCGGATCCGGCTCGAGCGCGCCGCGGCGCCGCGAGCCGTGGGCGCGGCGCCCTGACGGGAGGCGAGGCGCCTACTCCGCGACGAGATCGGGATCGGGAGGGAGGGGCACCGAGTCGGGCCGCGGGGTGGCCGGGCCGACCCGGTCGAACTGGATCGGCTCGGTGAGATCGCCGCCCGAGAGCGTGAGCCGGTTGCCCTTCAGCTTGAAGTCGTAGGCCACCCACTCGCCACCCAACGCCAGCCAGAGCTGCTTCCCGCGGAGCCGCCAGCGGACGGTCTCGGTGCCGTAGCTCGCGCTGCTGTCGGCACGCACCACCACCGTCCTTGGCCCTTCCTTGGCGCGCTGCTTCAGGTCGAACTTCCAGGTGCCGACGATGGCCGGGGCCTGGGCGGCGGCCGGCGTCGCCAGGACGAGCAGGGACAGGGAGACGACGGCGAAGCGGGACACGCGACACTCCGTGGCGGTGCGTGGGTTGCGGGCTGACGGGCGCCAAAGATAATCGGGGAACCCACGGCGGAGGACCCCGAGCTCAGCCACCCCGGATCGCCACGGCGAGCGCCCGTGCCTCCCGGGTCGCGGGGTGCTCGTCGCCGACTTCGGGCCGGCTCGCCCTCGGCCTCGGTCACGGCGCGGATCGTCTCCGCCGGGGAGCGGCACCCGTCCGCGCACCTGCTCGGGCGCCGCGTACTCAGACGTGAGCGCCTGCTCCTCGAGGGTGGGCGCGGTCCGCTCGTCTCCCGCCTCGGCGTCGAGCAGCTTCGGGATGCCGAAGTCCAGCAGCTTCACGGAACCGTCGGCCGCGACGAAGATGTTGGACGGCTTGAGGTCGCGCTGGACGATGAGGTTGGCGTGCGCGTGCCCCACCGCCCCGAGCACCTGGAGGAACAGCTCGATGCGCTGGGCGAGCGAGAGCCGTCGTTCCGCGACGAAGGCGTCGATCCGCTGCCCGTCGACATATTCGAGGATCAGGTAAGGCTGGCCGGCCGGCCCCACGCCGGCGTCGAGCAGCCGGGCGATACCGGGGTGCCCGAGTCGGGCAAGCGCCGAGCCCTCCCGCCGGAACCGCTCGCGCCCCGCCGGGCTCAGGAGCGCCAGGTTGGGGAACCTCACCGCCGCCCGGCCCTCGAACCGGCCGTCGGTCCGACGGGCGAGCCAGACGCTGCCCATCCCGCCCTGCCCCAGCGCCCGCTCCAGCCTGCAGGCGCCGACCCGGACGCCTGCGAGGCCCGCCGCGAGCGGCTCGGCCAGGAAGCCGCGGCGGTCGGCCGGCCGATTCCTCGAGGCCGGGAAGCGCCTGCAACTCCGCGGCCAGCCCCACGTGCAGCTCGGCGTCGCCGATGTGGCGCCAGCGCCGGATCGACGTCGCGGCGAGCCGCGCCAGCACCTCATCGCCCTCCATCTCCTCGAAGCCCTCCTTGGCGAGCCGGCTCGAGGTGCAGGACCAGGCGCCGCTCTTAGCCAGCAGGTCACAGCCGATGTCGCTCCCGTTCGGGGCGCGGCCCGAGATGAGCCCGAAGCCGCCTGCGGCACGGGCGCTGAACTGGTTCGCGCCGGCGCGGACGAGATCCCCCGGACCGCCGCTGTGATCGCCGAAGGCGAAGCTGCCGGGAGCCTCCGCCGCCGCGAACGAGCCCATCGCCACGGCGCCTATCCCGACGGCCTGGGTGCTGATGCCCATCGCGGTGCTGGCGAGGCCGCTGGCGACCACTCCATTGCCCCAGGCGGTGGCCCCCGCGCCGGTGGCCTCCCCGCCAGCGGCCCTCGTGCTGGTTCCCCAGGCCGTGGACAGCTCGCCGGTAGCTTGGGTCAGGAATCCCCACGCGAACGGAGCGGCGCCGTCCGCGGTGGTCTGTTCGCCGAACGCCACCGAGCGGACGCCGCTACCGGCGTCGTTCCAGGTCGAGCTGCTCCCGCCGGCCGGGAGGGCCGCCGGGTCCCGCAGCCAGAGGAGCCCACCGTCGCACGTCGGCCCGGCCGACACCGTGAGGCGGCGGTCGGTCAGCTCGTGAACCGTGTCGCCGGAGGCCTCCTGCCCCAGCAGCAGCGGGGCTGGGGACGTCTGGGCCAGCGCGGCGTCACCCACGTCCCCGATCGCGAGTACGGCGACGAACAGGGACACCGCCGAGCGGCGCAAGATCCACGTCATGAAGCTCTCCTCTCTCTCCACTGTTCGATGTTCGACGCCTGACCCCTGACCGACAGCGTGCCCCCCTGATCACGCCCCCGGCGATCGTCGCCGGGGCGGTCAGCGCCGCGGCATTCGCCCGGGAGACGACCACCACCGTGCCCCCCGGGGCCGGCGCGCCGACCGGATCCCAGTTGCCCGGGGCCGACCAGTCGGCTCCCCCGGGCACCGGCGCGGACGCCCCGGTCCAGGTGCGAAGCCGCTCCCCGCCGGCCGCCGGCGAAACGGTCACCGTCACGGTGTCCGCCACCGTCTCGCTCCGCGCCATGACGAGGGCCGTGCCGACGCTCACCCCGGTCACCATCCCGGTGCCGTTCACCGCCGCGACGGCGGCGTCGCTGGAGATCCAGACCACGCTGCGGGGGGTGAGGACCCGGCCGTCGGCGGCCCTCGTCGTCACCATGGGCTGGAGGGCCCGTCCCACCGGCACGCCGGCGGGGCTCGGCGTGACCTCGACCGGGGCCACCGGGGCGCCCGGCCCCGACGGGCCGACCCCGTCCGAGCCGCCGCACCCCAGGCCCAGCAGCGTGATCAGGCCCACGCTCCGGAGCGGGCGCGTACACGTTTCGCCATCGAATCCACCATCCTCGTCGAAGGCCCTGGTTGGCTCGCGCCGCTGACCTGCGCGACCGGACAATCGGAACGGCGAGCGGAATCCCGACAGGCGCCGGCCGAGGGGGGCCACGGTGGGCCCCCGGCCGGGTCGCGGGGCCCGGAAACGAAACGCCCCGGGATCGCTCCCGGGGCGTCGTGCCATTGGACCGCTGGACGGCTCAGTACATCCCGCCCATGCCCGCGCCGGCACCGGCCGGCGCCGCCGGCTTCTCCTCCTTCTTCTCCACCACCACGCACTCGGTGGTGAGCAGGAGCCCGGCGATCGAGGCCGCGTTCTGCAGCGCGGTGCGGGTGACCTTGGTCGGGTCGATGACGCCGGCCTTGACCAGGTCCTCGTAGGTGTCGGTCGCGGCGTTGTAGCCGAAGTTCCGCTCCTTCGACTCCTTGACCTTGGCCACGACGATCGAGCCCTCCATGCCCGCGTTCTGCGCGATCATGCGGATGGGCTCCTCGAGCGCCCGGCGGACGATGTCGACCCCGATCCGCTCGTCATCGGTGCCCTTCACCTTGTCGAGGACGTGCTGGCACCGGAGCAGGGCCACGCCACCGCCCGGCACGATGCCCTCCTCGACCGCGGCGCGGGTGGCGTGCAGCGCGTCCTCCACCCGGGCCTTCTTCTCCTTCATCTCGGTCTCGGTCGCGGCGCCGACGTTGATCACGGCCACGCCGCCGGAGAGCTTCGCGAGCCGCTCCTGCAGCTTCTCGCGATCGTAGTCGCTGGTGCTCTTCTCGATCGCGGCCTTGATCTCGCCGATCCGGCCCTGGATCGCCTCGGTCTTGCCCCGGCCGTCGACGATCGTGGTGTTGTCCTTGTCCACCACCACCCGCTTGGCCCGGCCGAGCTGGTTGAGGGTCGCGTTCTCCAGCTTGAACCCGACCTCCTCCGAGATCACCTCGCCGCCGCTCAGGATGGCGATGTCGCGGAGCATCTCCTTCCGGCGATCACCGAAGCCCGGCGCCTTGACCGCGCAGACCTTGAGCGTGCCGCGCAGCTTGTTGACGACCAGGGTGGCCAGCGCCTCGCCCTCCACGTCCTCGGCGATGATCAGCAACGGCTTGCCGCTCTGCGCCACCTTCTCGAGGATGGGCAGGAGCTCCTTCATCGCGCTGATCTTCTTGTCGTGGATCAGGATGTAGGCGTCATCCAGGACCGCCTCCATCTTCTCCGGATCGGTCACGAAGTAGGGCGAGAGATAGCCGCGGTCGAACTGCATCCCGTCGACCGTCTCCAGGGTGGTCTCGAGGCCCTTCGCCTCCTCGACGGTGATCACCCCGTCCTTGCCCACCTTCTCCATCGCCTCGGCGATGAGGTTCCCGATCTCCTTGTCGTTGTTGGCGGAGATGGTGCCGACCTGCGCGATCTCCTTCTTGCCCGGGGTCGGGATCGAGATGTTCTTGAGCTCGGCGATCACCGCGTCGACCGCCTTGTCGATGCCCCGCTTGAGCTCCATCGGGTTGGCGCCGGCGGTGACGTTCTTGAGACCCTCGCGGAAGATGGCCTGGGCCAGCACCGTCGCGGTGGTGGTGCCGTCGCCGGCGAGGTCGGAGGTCTTGGTGGCGACCTCCTTCACCATCTGCGCCCCCATGTTCTCGATCGGGTCGGTGAGCTCGACCTCCTTGGCCACCGTCACCCCATCCTTGGTCACGGTGGGCGACCCGAACTTCTTGTCGATCACGACGTTCCGCCCCTTGGGCCCGAGCGTCACCTTGACCGCGTCGGCCAGGGCATCGACCCCCTTCTTGAGCCGGGCCCGGGCGTCGGCGTTAAAGAGCAGCTCCTTCGCAGCCATCGTTGATCTCTCCTGAACTGGGTAGGGACCGCCTCAGCCGAGCTTGGCGAGGACGTCCGAGGCCTTGATGATGATGTACTCTTCGCCGTCGATGGTGTACGGGGTGCCACTGTACTTCCCGTAGATCACCTGGTCGCCCACCTCCAGGTCGATCTTCACCCGCTCCCCCTTCTCGATCCGGCCGGGACCGACCGCCACCACCTCACCCTGGGTCGGCTTCTCCTTGGCGGTGTCGGGGATGTAGAGGCCGCCCCGCATCGTCTCGGTCTCGTCGGCCGGACGGATGACGACGCGATCCTCCAGCGGCTGGATCTTGAGCTTCGCCTTGGCCTTGGTAGCAGTGGACATGTCCTACCTCCGCAAGGACTGATGAATTGATAACAACATGACAGACAAGAGGTTAGCACTCGACAACAAAGAGTGCTAAAGCCAGGGCCAAAGTTAAGCCGCACCGGCGGCTTGTCAAGCGCGAGCACCCCGCCCGCCCAGCAACCCCAATGCCACCAGCTTACGGCCCTTTTGGCAGCCCCCGCCCCCATCCACGCCACACCCTCCGCCCGAAACTGCAGACCGGCGCCTCGCCGGCCGACAAGATGGCAGCCGGCACCGGTCGTCCTCCCGCCTCACAACTCGAACTGGACCTCGGCTCCCAGATAGCGATTCCGCGCCCGGAAGAACTGCCGCTGGGTCGACAACCCGGAATGCCCGATAAGCGACAGCCGGAGCTCCCGCCCCTGCCGCCCTCCGGCGAGCGCCACCCCCACCTTCACCGAGGTGCTGATCGTCCAATCGGTCGCCGCGTAGGCGTCCCAGTACACCCCGGCGATCGGTCGGATCCCCTCCCCGACCACCCGAGCCGCCGATCCCCGGAAATCCAGGGCGAGACTCGCCCCGGCCCCCGGTAACCGTAGCTCGTCCACGAGCACCTGGCTTACCCCCGCCGACGCCCGCCACGGGCCCGTCCGGTAGGCCACCCATGCGGCCGCGACCTCTCGGGTCCAGTCCAGCCGGGGCGCGTCGAAGGTCTCGGCATACTCGTCGCCCAGGTGGCTGCTCTCGTGGTAGAGCTGGAGCGCCGCCTCCCACCGGGGTCGGAGGGCGTAGGCCGTGAAGCCGACGGTCCAGTCGTTGCTGATCAGCGAGCTCTTGGGATCGTCCAGGCTGAACCGCCCGTAGACGCCGACCCCGAAGCTCAGGGTGACCGGGCGGGGCCCGCGCCGGAGCGCGAGGAGTGGAAAGTCCTCGGCCACGGCGGCCTCGCCCTCCGTCCCCGAACCGAATCGGCTGTCCCCCCGGCCCACCGCCAGCAGGCGGCCGGTGAAGCCGGTCACCCGCGGTGAGGCCTGCGGCAGCTCGAAGCTGGGCACGTCCGGGAAGAGGCGCGTCTGGGCGGCGAGCTCTGGCTCCCAAACGAGGCCGAGCAGGAGGGCGGCCCCGGACAGGAGCGCGCGGAGGGCGGCTCGAGCAGTCAGAATCACGGCATGCGTCGTGAGGCGTCGCTTGACAATGCGATCCCCGGTGGGGAATGTTCGGCCCGATGAAGATCGCCCGGGGCGGAGGGCCGGCGCAATCGGGCGGCCGGCCGCCCGACGGCGCGCGTCCCCCGACCCGCAGCTCAACCGGACCGGAGTCACCTCATGTTGCTCTCGCTGTTCGTCGCGGCCATCAGCCTCCCCGCCGCCACCCCACGCCTCGCGCCCCCGGCCCCCCCACGCGGCCCGGAGCCCGCCGTCGAGGTCAAGGTCGACTCGGCCCGGAAGGAGCTGGTGGTCACGGCGGGGCCGTTCTTCCTGCCCAACATGCCGCCGATGGAAGACCACGCGATGATGGACCACGGCGAGAGCCACGACACGCCGGTCCATCGCTTCGAATGGCCGGTGGACGGCTGGTTCCGCGGCTTCCGGATCGAGCTGCGCGACGCCCAGGGCAAGCCGCTCCCGCGGCACCTGATGCATCACATGATCATGGTCAACTTCGACCGGCGGCAGCTCCTCTACCCCGCCTTCGAGCGGCTCCTGGGCGCCGGACAGGAAACCGACGACGCCTCGGTCCCCAAGTCGATCGGCGTGCCGCTCGGGCCCGGCACCCGGCTCGGCATGTACGTGGCCTGGCACAACGATACCGGCCGGGACCTCGACGGCGTCTACCTCAAGCTGACCCTGCTCTGGACCCCCAAGAACCAGGTTCCGCAGCCGCTCAACGCCCTGCCCATCTACATGGACGTGAACCTGACGGTGGGCGGGAGCAACACCTACGACCTGCCCCCCGGCAGGTCCACCAAGGCGTACGAGTTCACGCTCCCGGTGGGTGGGCGGCTCCTCGGCGTGAGCGGGCACCTGCACGACTACGGCACCGCCGTTCGCCTGGAGGACGCGGAGACCGGCGCGGTCCTGGCCCGGGTCAAGGCGAAGCGCCGGCCCGACGGCAAGGTCACGGGGATCGAGCGCCAGCTCTTCGGCGTCCGGGGCGACGGGCTCAAGCTCAAGGCCAACCGTCCCTACCGGGTGGTGGGCGAATACGACAACACCACCGGCCAGACCCGCATCCGGGGAGCGATGGCGCACATGGTGGGCCTCTTCGTGCCGGACGATCTGGCCCGCTGGCCCGCGCTCGACCTGAACGATCCGTCGATCCAGCGTGACCTGGCGTCACTGGAGGTGCGCGGCCGGGCCGAGGGCGACCACTCGGGCCACGGGGAACCGCAGCGGGCGGAGCACCAGCACGACCAGCACCAGCATCAGGAGTGACCGGGTCTCCCCGGCACACGGGGGCGGGCGAACACCCGCCCCCGTCCTCGCTCCGCTACAGGACCCGGCGGACGCCCACCCATCGCCTCCACCACCATCGACCGTGGACGTCGTCGGGACTCAGCCGGCTCCGCTGGACCCCCTTCGACGCGCTGTGGATGAACTCCCCGTCGCCGACGTAGAGGCCCACGTGCGTCACCGGCCCGCCGGTGTTGGAGAACGTGAGGATGTCGCCCGGGAGGAGGGCGTCCAGCGCCTTGGGTACTTCCTCCCCCTGCCGGGCCTGGTCCAGGCTGCGCCGCGGCAGCGCGATGCCGTGGCGGCCGAACGCGTACTGGATGAGCCCGGAGCAGTCGAACCCTTCGCCGTATTCCCCCGTACCGCCCCACTCGTACGGGGTCCCCATCGCCTCGGTGGCGGTCCGGACCACCGCGACCGCGAGCGCGGCCCGGTCCCGTGGGAGGCCGCCCCGCTCGGCCACACCGGCGAGCGCGGCCGAATCCACCGCGGCCGCACCGGTGATCGGCGACACTGCCGGGTACCGCGGCGTGGGCGACCGGGAGCGGGGGCCGGGCACGACATCGAGCCGCAGCGACAATTGCACCCCGCGCTCATCCACCGGGGCGAGCTCCCGCCACCTCGCCTCGGCCGACAGCGAGAGGAAGCGCAGCGGGAACAGCTCGTAGCCGATCCCGGCCGACCAGGAGCTCCACGTGTCCGGCGCGCGACCCGCCCCGAAGCCGCCGGCCGCGCCGCCCACCAGATACGGGCCGCCCCGACCGCCCCGGAAGAGGCTGAGGTCGCCGCCAAGCCCGTAGAGGTCGCCCGTGGAGCCGGCCGCCGAGAGGCCCGTGCCGAAGAGCGTTCCCCCCAGCGGACCGAGGATCCGCTGCTCGTACGCCACCCGGTAGACCGTCCAGCGCGACTCCGCGAAGAGCCAGCCGAGCTCCACCCCGACCCCCTGCGCCGGCAGCTGGTCGGTGGACGCGCCCAACGCCAGCAGTCCGAGCGCGATGCGACCCAACGTCCGCCCGCCCCTCATGGCCGGAGTCGCGTGGGTTGCCCGGTGACGAGGCTCACCGAGTATCGATCGATGGGCCGGCATCCCAGCCAGAGCTCTGCCTCGAGCGTGGAATCGTCCACCAGCACCGGCGCCCGGCCGGTGTAGAGGAGCGGCACCGGGATCCGCCGGCCGTGCCGCCGGATCTCCAGGCCCCGCTCGAGACAGGGTCGCCCGGCGCCGTCGCGGCCGGTCCGGGCGGCGGTGAACCATACGGTGGCGCCGTCCGGAGTGGTGAGCACCAGGCTGTCGGCCGGCGCGGCGCCGCGCGCAGAGGCCGGGTGCGGCGTCGTTTCACCTCCCGGGGGCACCGCGGCTCGGCGGTCACCACCGCAGCCCGGGAACGCGGCGAGCGTCGGCATGGCGAGGAAGGCGAGGAGCGGTCGGGGGGTCATCGGGTCGGTTCCTTCGTATCCGGCAGCGCCTCCTCGTCCGGCAGGAGGGTGTCGGGGGCGCCCTCCGGGTTCACACCGAGCGCCTGCCGGACCTCGGGCGAGCGGCGGAGGAAGCGGAGCCAGACGACCAGGGCGGCGAATCCCGCCACGGCCCCGCCCACAGCGGTGATCACGAGCCCCTGGATCGGGTTGTCGATCCGGCCCGAGAGCTCGGCGCCCCCGACCGCCCCGAAAAACGAAGCTGCCCACGCCACGAACGGCGTGAGCAGCCACCCGAGCGCGCGGAGCAGCAGGCGCAGCAAGCGCATCGCTCAGGCGCGACGGCCTCCGAGCGCGGTGATCAGGGCGGTGAGGGCGAGGCCCGGGAGATAGGCGACGGCGAAGGTCCCGAGCGTCCAGCCGGCGTAGGGGACGCCGATCACCACGCCGGCGACCCCGCAGAGCACGGTGAGGATCGCCGCGAGGACCAGCAGCCTGCCGACCGAGACGGTGCCGCCGCGGCGAACCTGGCTGGCGAAGACCTGGGCGCCCATCCAGGGGAGGAAGGTGCCGACCATCCACCAGACCGGGTGGTACCACCAGTTGCTCCCCCCGCCGATCTGCCACCACCGGTTGCCGTAGGCGCCCAGCGGCTGGAGCAGCGCCACGTCCAGGAGCAGGAACACGGTGGCTGCGCCGAGGCCGATCCCGGCGGCGCCGGCGATCCCCTCGATGGTGCGCGCGTTGGTCCAGCGGCCCGGCAGGACGGTCACCGCCGCGAGCCCAGCCGCGACGATGGCCGCCTCGAGCGCCAGCTCGATCGGCCCCTCGAGGAACTTCGAGACGACCGCGAACACCGCCACGAGCGCGGTCTCGATGAGGCCCAGCGTCGCCGACGCGCGGACGATGCGGGCCAGGTCGGTCTGATCCCAATGCTCCCGGGCTGCCACTGCCGAACCCATCCCGTTTCCCCTGGCTGTAGGTGCGACCAAGTATAGCCGCGCCCCGAGCGTCCGGCCAAGCCCCGCCCGCGTCGCCGGCCGCCCTACGCCCGGCCGGCCTCAGGCGCCCCAGGCGAGCAGGACCGCCGCGTCGGTGACCGCCCAGGCGCCGAGGGCCCGGTACATGCCGCGCTCGTGCTGCGCCGGGTTCATCCCCTCGTGCCGTGCGAGCCAGGGGACCAGTACCGCCAGCCACGCGCCGAGCGACAGGGCGAGCCCCGCCCATCGGGGCGCGTCCGCGCCGGAGGCTCCCCATCCCGCCCGCACCCCCGCCGCGAGGAAGAGACCGAACGCGATCGCCACCGCGCTCACGGCCACGACCAGGCTCCGTCGCATCCCGAGCCGGAGCGCCAGGGTCCGGTCACCCCGACGGCGGTCCTCGTCGAACTGGTAGAGTTGGGTGAGCGGATAGAGCGCGGCGAACAGCGGGCAGAACGCGAGGAGCACCAGCGCGCCGGCGGTGTCGATCGGCCGGCCGGTCGCGGCCCAGGTGGCGTACGGCGTGAGGGTCCCGAAGCCCCACATGTTGATCGCCCAGTCCGCGCCGGCCACGGCCTTGAGCCGGAACGGCGGCACCGAGTAGAGGAGCGACAAGACGAAGCAGACGCCGTACGCCAGGGCGTAGGCCGGCGGAAGCACCAGCGCGACGAGCTGCCCCGCCGCCATCAGCCCGAACCCGAAGGCGGCGAGATGCGGCGGCGGCGGCGGCGGGGACCGGAGATACCCGATGTCGCCCTCATCCCGGTCGAAGGCCGAGTTGATCGCCAGGGTCCCCGCGTTGAGCCCGAGCACCCAGAGCGCGAGTCCCAGCACCCCCTCGCCGAGTCGCTCGCCCCGGGCCGCCCCCTCGAGCCCCACGGCGAGGAAATATCCCAGCGCGGTATGGGCCGCCATGATCGGCCACTCGGCGGGCCGGGTATGGAGGACGTAGTCGAACCGCCGGCCCAACAGCCGGTAGCCGAGCCGCCGGGCGGGAGAGATCGCGGAGATGGCCTCTCGATCGCCCGGGCGCGTCACCAGGTCAGTCCGATGTGCCGGGCCGCGATCCGGATCCCATGGAGGGTGAGCTCGGGATCCACCTCCTCGATCGTCCGGGTGAGCGGCGCCACCAGCGGCGCCAGCCCCCCGGTGGCCACCACCTTCGGCGTCCGCCCCCCAGGCCATTCGCGCCGGATCCGGTCGACGATGCCGTCGACCGCATCGGCCGTCCCGAAGAGCACGCCCGCCCGGATGCACTCCTCCGTGCGCCGACCGATCACCCGCTCGGGCGCCTGGAGCTCGGTGGCCGGCAGCTTGGCGGTGCGCCGGACGAGCTGGTCGGCCGAGGTGCGCAGCCCGGGCATGATGACCCCCCCGATGAACCGGCAGTCGGCGGTGATGCAGTCGAAGGTGGTGGCGGTGCCGAAATCGACCACGATGGTGTCGGTGTGGTAGCGCTCCAGCGCGCCCAGGGTGTTGACGATCCGGTCGGCGCCCACGCTGAGGGGCTCGTCCACGTCCAGGGCGATCGGCAGCGGCGACCGGGCGTCGATCTGGTGCCCTCGCCGGCCGGTGATCCGCTCCACGCCCGCCTGGAGATTCTGGGTGACGCCGGGCGCCACCGAGGCGAGGCAGATCGAGCGGACCTCGTTGGGGGAGTACCCCGCCTGGTCCAGGAACCCGCCCAGCGCGATCCCCCACTCGTCCGGGGTGCGATCGGGGTTCGTCGTGAGGCGCCAGGTGGCCGCCAGCGACGGGCCCTGGAAGAGCCCGACCGTGATCTCGGTGTTGCCGATGTCGAGGGTGAGGAGCATCTCAGGTCACTCCGCGATCTCCACCCGGCCGGCCCGCACGGGGACGATACTGCCGTCCGCCCGCCGGACCCGGAGCGCGCCGTCCCGGTCGATGCCGTCCGCGACGCCGGCCTCCGGCTCCCGGATGCGACGGCCCCGGAGCCAGTCCCGCCCGGCGAAGCGGGTGAGCTCCGCCTCGGTCAGCCGCTCCCCTCCCGCGGCCGGCAGGCCGGCGAGGGCCTCGCGCACCGCGTCGAGCACCGCCTCGAGCTCGATCCCCGGCGCGAGGTCGGCCAGGCGCCCCGCCCGATCGGCGACCTCCGGCGGGATCGGATTGCGCACGTTGATGCCGAGACCGATGGCGATCCAGCCGAGAGTAGCGCCGTGCCAGCGGCCCTCGCACAGCACGCCGCCCAGCTTCCGGTCGGCCAGGATCAGGTCGTTGGGCCACTTGAGGCGGAGCGGGGGGGCCAGGCCCAATCGGTCGAGGCCCTCGGCCACCGCCATCCCCACCCGGAGGCTCAGCACCTCGGCGGTCGGTTGGGCGAGCGGCCGGTGGAGCAGGCTCAGCCAGAGCCCGCCCCGGGGCGAATGCCAGTGCGCTCCCCGGCGCCCCCTGCCCTGCAACTGCTCCTCGGCCACCACCAGGGTGCCGTGCGGCGCCCCCCGCTGGGCCAGCTCGTGCAGCACGTCGAGCGTGCTCCCCACGCTGGCGAGGCGCACCACCGGGGCGGCGTCGACGCTCATCCCCGCACCAGGCCGTAGTAGCCGAGGAGCAGCAGCCCGAACGCGATCCGGTACCAGGCGAAGACGGTGAAGCTGTGGCGCGCCACGTAGCCCAGGAACGCCCGCACGATCACCATGGCCGACACGAACGCGACGACGAACCCGCTCGCGAACACCGGCACGTCGGCCCGGGTGAGCACGCCGAGGCTGTCGACCAGGTCGAACACGGTGGCGGCGAGCATCACCGGGATCGCCAGGAAGAAGGAGAACTCCGTGGCCGCGGTGCGCGAGAGCCCCAGCGCGTAGGCCCCCATGATCGTGGCGCCGGAGCGCGAGGTCCCGGGGATCAACGCGAGGACCTGCGCCAGCCCGATCCCCAGCGCCGTCCGGGGGGTGAGGTCCTCGATCCGCTCCACCGTGGTGCGGGGGCGCCAGCGCTCAACCAGGAAGATCGCCACCCCGCCCAGTACCAGCGCCACGGCCACGGTGAGCGGGTTGAAGAGCGTCGCCTTGATCCAGTCGTGGGTGAGGAACCCGACCGCCGCCGCCGGCGTGAACGCGATCAGCAGGTGCGCGGCGAACCGCCGGCTCTTGGGATCGGCGCCGAGCCCGCCCGCCAGCCGCCACAGCCGGGCGCGGTAGACCCAGACCACCGCCAGGATGGCGCCCAGTTGGATGAAGATCTCGAAGGTCTTGGCCCGCTCGCCCACGAAGCCGAGCCAGTCGCCCACCACGATCAGGTGGCCGGTCGACGAGACCGGGATGAACTCGGTCGCGCCCTCGACCAGCCCGAGCACGACCGCCTGGAGCAGGGCGAGGAGCGTCATCGCGCGGCGAGCACTTCGTCGTACAACGCCTCGTACATCGGGATAACCCGGTCGGCGGAGAACTGGCGGGCCCGCTCGATGGCGGCCTCGCGCATGGCCCGGTGGCGCTCGGGATTGCGGAGGAGCTCCACGGCCCGCCGCCCCATGGCCTCCACCGAGCCCACCGGCTCGAGGATCCCGTTGACCCCGTCGTCGATCACCTCGGGGAGCCCGCCCGCCCGGGTCGCGACGACCGGTGCGCCGCAGGCCATCGCCTCGAGCGCCGCGAGCCCGAACGACTCCGTCTGCGACGGCAGCAGGAAGAGATCGCTGGCGCGGAGCAGGTCGGCCACGTTGTCCAGCCGGCCGAGGAACTTGACGTCCTCGGCCACCCCGAGCTCCCGGGCCTCATGCTGCGCCTCGGTCCGGTCGGGGCCGTCGCCGATCATGAGCATCGTGGCCGGCATCGCGCGGCGGATCCGGGCGAAGACCCGGATCACGTCCTTCACCCGCTTCACCTCGCGGAAGTTGGAGACGTGGGCGATGAGCTTGTGCCCCGCCGGCGCGAGCCCGTCGCGGTCCGTCCCCCCGCCCGGGCGGTACTCCGCCAGGTTCACGAAGTTCGGGATCACCCGGATGTTGCAGCTCACGCAGCCGAACGCCCGGTAGGTCTCGTCCCGGAGATAGGTCGAGACCGCCGTCACCTCGTCCGATTTCTCGATCGAGAACTTGGTGATGGCGTAGAAGCTCGACTCCTGGCCCACCAGCGTGATGTCGGTGCCGTGGAGCGTGGTGATGACCCGGAGCGGCAGCTCGTCGCCCAGCATCTCCCGCGCCAGCCAGGCGGTCGTGGCGTGGGGAATGGCGTAGTGCACGTGGAGGATGTCGAGCTTCTCCTGCAGCGCCACCTCGTGCTGTTTCGAGGCGAGGGCGAGCGTGTATGGATAGTACTCGAAGAGCGGATACCGGCTCATGCGGGTCTCCACCTCGTGGAAGTAGACCCGCTCCACGTAGCCCCGGAGCCGGAACGGCGACGCGTAAGTGATGAAATGCACCTCGTGCCCCCGGCGCGCCAGCTCGAGCCCCAGCTCGGTGGCGACCGCCCCGGAGCCGCCATAGGTCGGGTAACAGGTGATCCCGATCTTCATCGTGTCGGTCCCTGCGCGTTCGGTGTCGCGCGGTAGGCGTCCCACGCCCGGGCGATCGCCCGCGCCAGCTCGTCCGGGGGTCGCACCGCGTCCAGCGTGAGCACCGGCCCCGTCAGCTGGTGCCGGAACCAGGTCTCCTGCCGCTTCGCGTACTGCCGGGTGGCGACGGCGATCGCCTCCGCCAGCGACGCCCGCGGCAGGGCGCCGCCGAGATGCAGCACCGCCTCCCGGACCCCGATGCCGTCGAGCCCCGGCGCGCCCGGGTCCACCCCGTCGCGCAGCACCGCGGCCACCTCGTCCAGCAGCCCGGCGGCGAGCATCGCCTCGGCCCGGGCCCGGATCCGTTGGTACAGCACCTGCCGAGGCGCGGTGAGCACCACCGTCCAGGGCCGGATCGCGCCTTCGTCCCGCGCCGTCCGCTGCCAGTGGCTCAGCGGTCGTCCCGTGAGCAGCGCGATCTCGATCGTCCGGCTGGCGCGCTGCCGTCCGCCGCCCTGGAAGCCGGGATCGAGCCGGGCGGCCCACCGGAGGAGCTCGCGGGACTCCAGCCGGGCGGTCCAGGCCGCGAGCGCCGCCCGCCGCGCCGGATCGAGGGGCGGCTCCCGGAACAATCCGTCGACGAGCGCCCGAATGTAGAGCCCGGTTCCCCCCACCACCACCCCCAGGCGACCACGGGTCCGGATCTCGGCCAGCCAGCGCGGCGCGTCCTTCGCGAATCGCCCCGCGCTGTAGCGCTCCCCCGGATCGACCTGGTCCAGCCCGTGGTGAGGCACCCGACGTCGCTCCTCCGCGCTCGGTTTCGCGGTGGCGATGTCGAGGCGGCGATAGACCTGGCGCGAGTCGGCCGAGACGACCTCGATCGGCCAGTGCTCCGCGAGCGCCAGCGCCACCGCCGTCTTGCCGATGCCGGTGGGCCCGACGATCACCGGGACGCTAGCGGCGGCCAAAGCGGCGCTCCAGTTCTTCGCGTGGCAGCTGCACGACCGTCGCCCGGCCGTGGACGTCGTGCGGGGCGAGCGTGGTGGCGAGGAGTCGCAGCACCAGCTCGCGCATCTCCCGCTCCGCCAGCTTCTCGCCCGCCTTGATCGCGGCCCGGCAGGCGTACGTGGCGGCGAACCGCTCCAGCCGGTTGGCCCAGCCGCCGAAACGCCCCCGGGCCAGGTCCGCCACCATCTCCCGGAAGCAGCGTGCCGCGTCGAAGCGCGGATGGGGGTTGGGCGCCGTGCGGATCAACACCGTCCGCCCCCCGAAGGCCTCGACCTCGTAGCCCACCCGCTCCAGCACCTCGCGGTGCGCCTCGACCGCGTCGAGCTCTTCGTCGGTGAGATCCATGGTGACGGGGATGAGCAGGCGCTGCGCCGGCGCCCCCTCGCCCTGGAGTTGGGCCATGACCGTCTCGTAGAGCACCCGCTCGTGGGCCGAGTGCTGGTCGATGAACACCACGCCCTCGGGCGTCTCGTAGGCGAGATAGCTGTTGAAGAGCTGGAAGATCGGCGCCCCGAGGGTTCGGGCCTCCGCCTCCCCG
>DATLZT010000069.1:0-18971 GCA_035573835.1 Gemmatimonadales bacterium | reverse complement strand
CGGATCGTCCCCCTCGTGCCGCCCGTCGTGCGGCGCGTCGTGCCGCGCGTCGTGCCGCGCCGGCTCATGCGCCGCCCCGCCGCCGTGCGGTGCCGCCCCCGCCTCGGTGAGACAGGGATGCAGCGCCCGCACCAGGCTCCCGGAGAGTCCGGGAGCCAGCGCCAACAACAGGAGCGCGACGAGTCGCGTGCCTCGAATCGACGAAACCACCATCCCCTCCCGGGGAGAGCGTCCACGCCGCCGCGCGGGCCGTTCGGATGCCTGGTGCGGGCGCGCGGCGAGCCAACCCTACTGCCTGCGGGGTTGCCTCAGGCGATGGGGGGAGGGGTGGAGAACGGAAGTCGGTCGGTGGGACGGTCGGTCGGCCGCTCGAGCGCCGACGCGGGAGCCGGCGCGGGCGCGCCGGGCTCGACGGCGAGCGTGACGATCGCCAGGGCGAGCGGGAGCGTGGCCGCCGAACCGCCAAGGCAGCCGCCGATGCAGTGGCAGTGCTCGCCGGCGCCGTGATCGCCCTGGTGGCCCGCGGCGTCGCCGTGGACGGCGTCGTGAGGCGCCGCCCCACCCTCCGCCCAGGGGAGGTCCACCGGACAAGGATGCACGGCCTGGAGCCCCACCCCGGCGAGTCCCGGGGTGAGCGACAGGAGCACCAGGGCCAGCGCCCGCGACCGACGGAGCCACGCTAGCATGGGGCCTAAGCTACAATGAAAGCGGGATCTCCGGTAGCTCGGGGGCGCACCCCTGCCGTCACCGAGCGTCCGCTTCACCTCGCCCCGGCCGCCCTCGCCCACACCCTCCACCCCAGCAGCGCCCCCAGTATCCCCAGGAACACCAGCGGCTCCCGCACGTCCCGCTTCACCAGCCAGAGATAGTGCAGCGACGCCGCCACCGCGCTCAGGTACACCAGCCGGTGGAGCCGCTGCCACCGCTTGCCGCCGAGGCGGCGGATCATGCCGGCGCTCGAGGTGGCGGCGAGCGGCACCATCGTCATCAGCGCCAGGAACCCCACCGTCACCCACGGATGCTCCGCCACGTCCTCGGCGATGAGCTCGACCGAAAGGGACTGGTCGAACACGAAGTAGCTCGCGGCGTGGAGGACCGCGTAGAAGAAGGCGAAGAGGCCCAGGAGCCGCCGGAGTCGGATCAGCTCGCCCAACCCGGTGATTCGCCGGAGCGGGGTCACGGCGAGCGTGGCGAAGAGGAGGACCAGCGCCGGCTTCCCGGTGAGGCGCTGGATCGTGTCCACCGGCTCGGGGCCCAGGTTCGCGGTGAGGGTCCCGTGGACCAGCCAGGCGAGCGGCGCCAGCGCGCCCATCCAGACGATCGGCTTGCCGACGCGGGAGACGAGTCTGGCGCGGGTCAGAAGTGCGTCCTCAGGTCCATTCCCGCGTAGAGGTGCGCCACCTGGTCGGCGTAGCCGTTGAACATCAGCGTCTTCCGCTTGAAGAACTCGCCCACCCGGCGCTCCCGGGCCTGGCTCCAGCGGGGGTGGTCCACCTCGGGATTCACGTTGGCGTAGAAGCCGTATTCGTGCGGCGCGGCCAGGTTCCAGGTGGTGGCGGGCTGCCGCTCGAGGAAGCGGATCCGGACGATCGCCTTCGCTCCCTTGAAGCCGTACTTCCAGGGCACCACCAATCGGAGGGGCGCGCCGTTCTGGTTGGGCAGCGGCTTGCCGTAGAGCCCGGTGGCGAGGATCGTGAGCGGGTGGAGCGCCTCATCCATCCGGAGCCCCTCCACGTAGGGCCAGGGGAGGATGTCGCTCCGCTGCCCCGGCATTTGCGCCGGGTCGTGCAGCGTGGTGAACTCGACGAACTTGGCCCGCGAGGTCGGCTCGAGCCGGCGGATCAGGTCCCCCAGCGGGAAGCCGAGCCAGGGGATCACCATCGACCACCCCTCGACGCAGCGCATCCGGTAGATCCGCTCCTCGAGCCGGTGGGGCCGGATCAGGTCGTCGAGGTCGTACCTCCCCGGCTTCGCCACCTCGCCCTCGATCGCCACGGTCCAGGGCCGGGTCACGAGCCGCCGGGCGTTCTTCTTGGGATCGTCCTTCCCGGTCCCGAACTCGTAGTAGTTGTTGTAGCCGGTGATCGCCTCGTAGGAGGTGGGCTCGTCGTCCCCCGCCCCGGCTCGGCTCGCCCACCGCCGGACGGGGCGCGGCGCCATACCGCCGCCCACCACCGCGAGCCCGGCCGCGCCCGCCGTGGCCACGAACTCGCGCCGGGTGAAGCCGCGGTAGAGCGCCTCGTCGGTGATCTCGGAGGAGCGGATGTCGGGAGCGCGCCTGATCAGCATGGGTCGGCCCTCTCGCGCCGTCGGGATGGCTGGGGGATCCCCATGAAGGATACGACGGCCGGGAGAAAACGGTTCCCGGGATGGCGAGGAGGGGGGCCCGGCATCGCGAGAGCCCACGGCGCCCCGAAACGACCCGGCGGCTGCAGGCGACCGGATCGCTTCGGGCGCGGCAATGCTCCCGCGCCCCTCCACGCGTCATCGCGAGCCGCCAGAGGCGGCGACGCGATCCCCCGGCGCATGCCAAGGAGGCTGGGTGTAATAGCAGTTGGATCCTCCAAGCCCCGGAGACCGTCATGCACCGTTCCCTGAGAGTGATCGCCGTCCTCGCCGCCCTGGGTTGGCCGTTCGTCCCGTCCCCGCTCGCGGGGCAAACCCCGAAACGCGAGACGCCCACCCGGCTCGAGACCCAGACCGGGCCCGTCGCGGTCGAGCGGCTCGCGAGCCTCGAGCACCCCTGGGGGATGGCATACCTCCCCGACGGCCGGCTCCTCGTCACCGAGAAGCCGGGCCGGCTCCGCCTCTTCGGCGACGGGAAGCTCTCCCCGCCGGTCGCCGGCGTGCCGGAGGTGGTATTCCGCGGCCAGGGCGGGCTCCTCGACGTGGCGGTCGATCCCGACTTCGAGCGGAACCGCTACGTGTATCTCTCCTACGCCGAGGCGGCCGAGCCGCAGCCGCCGGACGCCCGGGAGACGGGGGATCCGCGCTTCGCCGGGTTCCTCGACACCACCGACGTCCTGGTGCGGGGCGCCGCGGTGGCGCGGGCCCGGCTCGATGGGGAGCGCCTCACCGGGTTGCGGGTGATCTGGCGCCAGGTGCCCAAGACGGTCGGCCGGGGCCACTACGGCGGCCGCCTCGCGTTCGGCCCCGACGGCAAGCTCTACATCACCTCCGGCGACCGGATGCGCTTCGATCCCGCCCAGGACCGCGCCGGCAACCTCGGCAAGGTGGTGCGGATCGATCCCGACGGCAGCATCCCGTCCGACAACCCGTTCGCCGGCCGCGCCGGCGTCCGCGGCGACATCTGGACCCTGGGCCACCGGAACCCGCTCGGCATCGCCTTCGAGCCCGGCACCGGGCGGCTCTGGATCCACGAGATGGGTCCCCTGGGCGGCGATGAGGTGAACCTCCTCCAGCCCGGCGGCAACTACGGCTGGCCGGTGGTGAGCAACGGCGACAACTACGACGGCTCCCCGATCCCGGATCACGGGACGAGCAAGGAGTTCGCCCTCCCGCTCCACGGCTGGACCCCGGTCGTCTCCCCCTCGGGGCTCGCCTTCTACACCGGACACCTCTTCCCCGGCTGGCGCGGCGGCATGCTCCTGGGCGGGCTCTCGTCGGAGTCGCTCATCCGGCTCACCTTCCGCGAGGGCCGGCCGGCCAACGAGGAGCGGATCCACGTGGGCAAGCGGATCCGCGACGTGATCGAGGCGCCGGACGGCGCGGTCCTGGTCCTCACCGACGGGCCCGAGGGCGAGCTCCTGCGGCTCACGCCCCTCGCCAGCGTCACCCAGGCGGCCCGCTCCGCCCGGGCCGACCGGGCCGGGCGGTCGGAGCGGCGACGGGCTCGCCAGGGCCAGGGCCCGGTGGTGGCCACCGTGAACGGCCTCCGCGGCCCCGAGGCGGTCCGCTACGATCCCGACCAGGACGTCTACTTCGTCGCCAACTTCGACGGCGATCCCACCGCGGCCGACAACAACGGCTTCATCAGCCGGGTGCGGCCCGACGGCACGGTGGACCGCCTCCGCTTCATCGCGGGCGGCGCCAACGGGGTCACCCTCCACGCCCCCCGCGGCATGTTCATCGCGGGCGACACCCTCTGGGCCGTCGACCTGGGCGCGGTCCGCGGCTTCCACCGCCGCACCGGTCGGCCGCTCGCCACGATCGACTTCTCCGCCCTCGAGCCCGGTTTCCTCAACGACATCGCCCGCGGGCCCGACGGCGCGCTGTACGTCACCGACACGCCGAAGAACCGGATCTACCGGATCGCCGGCGGGAAACCCACGGTGGCGCTCGAGGATAGCGCCCTCGGCCGCCCCAACGGGATCGCCTGGGACCGCTCGGCCAACCGGTTCCTCGTGGTCCCGTTCGGCGGGAAGCGGGCGCTCCTCGGCTGGCGCCCCGGCGATCGCCGACCCGAGGAGGCGGCCGCGCCGCCCGGCGGGCGCTACGACGGGGTCGAGGTGCTGGGGGACGGGCGGATCGTGGTGACGAGCCAGGCCGACTCGAGCCTCTACGTCGTGACGGCGGGACGGGCCCGGCGCGTGGCCCGCACCGACGGCGCCCCCGCCGACATCGGGCTCGACACCAAGCGCATGCGGGTGGCGGTGCCCTTCATCGCGCTGGACCGGGTGGACATCATCCGGTTGCGGTGACGGCCCCGGCGGGAAAGGGCGCGCCGAGTGCCGAAAGGGGGTGAGCCGCATCGCGGCTCACCCCCTTCTTCACGGACAGGGTGGGATTCGAACCCACGAGGGGCTTGTGGCCCCCACACGCTCTCCAGGCGTGCGCCTTAAACCACTCGGCCACCTGTCCCGATGGTCTTGCGGGACGGCAACCTAGCGCCCCGGAGCGCCCCGGTCAATCGACCGGCGCCGGGGGCTCGTTCCCGCCCCGCACCCATCGTGCGCCTGCCGTGCGGCCCTCAGGGCGTGGTCGTGGCGAGCGGCCGGCCGTCGGCGTCCAGGAACCGGATCTCGCCCAGCCCCAGCTCCCGGATCCCCGACTCGATCTTGGAGCGGTCGCCCACCACCACCCAGACCAGCCGGTCGGGATGGATCACCTGCGCCGCCACCCGCTGCACCTCCGGCGCGGTGACCGCCTTCACCTTCTCGGCGTAGGTGTCGTAGAACCGGTCGTCGAGCCCGTAGGTCACGATGTTGGCGAGCGACGCGCCCACCGCGTCCATCGTCTCCCACGACCCGGGCAGCGTGAGCGTGAGCGAGTTCTGCGCCAGCGAGAGCTCCGCCGGCTCCACCGGCCGCCCCTGGATGATCTGCCGGAGCTCCTTCGCCAGCTCGGCGATCGACTCCTTGGTCTTGTCGGTCTGCACCGGCGCGTAGGCCACGAACGGCCGCTGCCCCCGGGCATCCCACAGGAAGGTGAACGCCCCGTACGACCAGTGCTTGTCCTCCCGCAGGTTCATGTTCACCCGGGAGGTGAAGTTCCCGCCCAGGATCGCGTTCATCACCTCGATCGTGGTCTCGTCGGGATTGGCCTTGGGCGGCGCGACGTTCCCGGCGAAGATCACCGTCTGGAGCGCGCCGGGCCGGTCCAGGAGGTAGACCGTCGACGCGGCCTGCGGCTCCACCGGCCCCACGTTCTTCGCGGGCACCTCGCCCGGCCGCCACCCGGCGAAGAGCCGCTCCAGCTTCGGCTTGAGTTCGGCCATCGTCGTGGCGCCCACCACCACCAACGTGGCGTTGTTGGGCCTGAACCAGGTCCGGTGGAAGTCGACCAGGTGTTGCCGGGTCATCTTCGCCACCGACTCCTCGGTGCCCGAGCCGGTGAGCGGGTTGCTGTACGCGTGCCCTTCCCCGTAGAGCAGCTTGGGGAAGACCCGGAGCGCCATCTGCACCGGTTGCACCTTCTCCCGCTGGATCTGCGCGATCCGCTGCCTCCGCTGCCGCTCCAGCTCCGCCGAGGGGAACGACGGGTTGAGGATCACGTCGGCGTACAGCGCCAGCGACGCGTCGAGGTTCTCCTTGAGCGCGGAGAGATAGACGCTCGACATGTCGAGCCCGGAGGAGGTGGCGAGCTGGGCCCCCAGGAGCGCCAGCTCCTCGCTGATCTGGAGCGCGTTCCGGGTCCGGGTCCCCTCGTCCAGCATCGCCATCGCCATGCTGGCGGTGCCCGGCAGCGTCCCCTGGTCCGCCGCGTAGCCCGCGTCCACCAGCAGGGTGAAGTTCACCTGCGGGATCGCCTGGCGCTCCGCCAGCACCACCGCGAGCCCGTTCGAGAGGGTGTCCCGCACCACCGCGGGGAACCTCGCGTCGGGCGGCGGGCCCGGCTCCGGCACCTTGGAACGGTCCACCGTGCTCGCCACCGTCCGGTATTCGGGGAACGGATGGACCTCGAGGGTATAGACCCCGTCCGAGAGCCATTCGCGCGCCACCCGCTGGAGGTCGGCCGCGGTGGCGCCCTCGACCCAGGCGAGGAGCTGCTTGTAGTGGTCGGGCCGGCCCAGGTACACCTGGCCCGCCGCCAGCACGTCGGACTTCCCGCCGAAGCCGCCGATCCGCTCGATCCCCCGGAGGAACGACGCCCGGTACTGCGTCTTCACCCGCCGGACCTCCGTCGGGGTGGGTCCGGTCCGGAGCAGCCGCTCGAGCTCCTGGTCGATCGCCCGCTCCACCTCGGCCGGGTCCCCGCCCGGCTTCACCGTCGCCTCGATCACGAAGAGCCCGGCGATCTCCCGCAGGTCCACGTAGGCCGACACGTTGGTGGCGGTCTGGTCGTCGTAGACCAGCCGGCGATAGAGCCGCGAGGTCTTCCCGCTGGCGAGCACGTCGGACACCAGGTTGAGCAGCTCGCCGTCCCGGCTCCCCCACTGGGGGATGTTCCACACCTTGTAGATCCGCGCCTGCGGCACCCGGTCCTGCATCACGCCCCGCTGGGAGCCGGTCCGCTTGGCGATGTTCACCTCCTGCTTCGCCACCGGCGGCCCCGAGGGGATGTCACCGAAGTACCGCTCCACCTTCCGGCGGGCGGTCTCGGCGTCGATGTCGCCCGCGAGCACGATCACCGCGTTCGCGGCGCCGTAGTAGTCCTGGAACCACTGCCGCACGTCCTCGAGCCTGGCCGCCCCCAGGTCCTCCATCGACCCGATCACGGTCCAACTGTACGGGTGGTTGGCCGGGAAGAGCTTGGGGGTGAGGAAGTCCCAGACCCTGCCGTAGGGCTGGTTCTCCCCCTGGCGCTTCTCGTTCTGCACCACCCCCCGCTGCTCGTCCAGCTTGGCCTGGTCCACCGCGCCCAGGAGGTGCCCCATCCGGTCCGACTCCATCCAGAGCACCGCGTCGAGCGCGCTGGTGGGCACGTTCTGGAAATAGTTGGTCCGGTCTTCGTTGGTCGTCCCGTTGAGGTCGGTCGCCCCGATCGCCTCGAGGGTCTTGAAGTAGTCGTCGTTGAAGTGCTCGCTCCCGTTGAACATCAGGTGCTCGAAGAGGTGGGCGAACCCGGTGCGCCCCGGCCGCTCGTTCTTCGAGCCGACGTGGTACCAGACGTTCACCGCCACGATCGGCGCCTTGCGGTCCTCGTGCACCAGCAGGGTGAGCCCGTTCTCGAGCACGAACTTCCGGTAGGGGATCTCGATCGCCGGCGGGGCCGCGGGACGCGCCGGGGCGGCCGAGGGCTGCTGGGCCTGCGCCGCCGGCAGGGCCGCGCCCCCGAGCGCGGCGAGCGCCAGCACGAGCGAGTGCGGTCGGGCGAAAGCACGCATGCGGGACTCCGAAGAGAGTGGGTGTGGGAACGAACGGAATCTAGTCGGGTGCCGCGCGGGAGCGGCTGCGGGGCGCCAGCGCCTGCCGCGCTTCGTGCGTCATCGCGAGGGCGCGAAGCGCCCGACGCGATTTCGCCGCTCCCGGCCACCGGATTGCTCCGTCGGCGCCTGCGGCGCCGCCTCGCAATGACCAAGAGGGGCCGCCGGCGGCGGCCGCTCGCAATGACGAACGGAGCGTCACCTCGCCTCGAGGGCCTCCCTCGCCAACCGCTCCAGCTCCGGGGCCCGCCACGCCCCATCGTCGTGGATCCGCTCGAGCAGCTCCCGGGGCAGCTTCGCCACCCCGTGCCTCGCCCCCGCCAGCGCGCCCGCCATGGCGGCGGTGCTGTCGGTGTCGCCGCCGCCCTCGATCGCGCGACAGATCGCCTCCCAGGGATCCTCCGGCGCGCCGAGGAAGGCGAAGAGGCTCCAGACCACGCTCAGGGCGGCGTCCGAGGTGACCCCGATCCATCGGCCCGAGCCCGCCGCCGGATACCGGGGATCGATCCTCGCCTGGAGGAGCCGCCGCGCCGCCTCGGCGGTCGGGAGCGGCAGCAGCCCGGGCACCAGGCCGAGCACCGTGGCGATCCCCTCATCCACCCGGCCGGCGAGCTCCTGGGCCTGGGCCACCAGCGCGGCCGGGTCGATTCGCGCCTCCGCGGCCGCGAGCCGTGCCGCGCCGGCGATCGCCACCGCCGCCGCGGCGCTCCGGCGGGAGCGGTGGGTCACCAGGCTCTGTTCCGCCACGATCCGCACCAACTCGTCGGGGTCGTCCGCGAGGAGGCCGAGCGGCGCGGCCCGCATGGCGCTCCCGTTCCCGTGGTATTCCGGTGCGGCGCCCGCCTCCCACCAGGGCGCGCCCTCGAGCAACCTCCGCCCCGCCGCCGTCGAGCCGGGCCCCGCGCCCACCAGTGCGCGCCGCTCCACCAACCCCGCCAGCCGCCGCGCGAACGCCGCCGGGTCGAATCCCCGGCCTTCGGCCCAGGTGGCCACCAGCTCGCGGGCGAGTTGGGTGTCGTCGGTGTACTGGCCGAACCGCTCCGCCGCCCGGTCCACCGGCCACTCCGCGGGCCGCCGGCTCCGGCGCAGCCCTTCCCGCACGTAGCGCTCCGCTTCCTCCGCGGGCGCCGCCTCCACCAGGGCGCCCACTGCGTCGCCCAGGGCGAGGCCCAGGAGGCAGCCGGTGAGGGAGTCGGGAGTCGGGTTCATCGGGAGCTTTCCCCCGTGGGGCGTCGGGAGCCTCCGAAGGCGGCGGAGCGGTCCCGTGACACCCCGTGCGTCATGGCGGGGAGCCGGCGGGGCGGGCGACGGCGCAAGCCCGTCGCGCCCCGCACGTCATTGCGAGCGCGCCACGCGCCCGAAGCGATCCCCCCGCGCTCCCTGGGTCATTGCGAGCCGCCGAAGGCGGCGACGCAATCCCGCGGCGCATGGCAAGGAGCCGTCCGCCCCGCGGCGTGGGCGCCGGGATCGCTTGCTCGGCGCCTGCGGCGCCTCCTCGCAATGACCAGGCGGGGCCGCCGGATCGCTTCGTCGCGCACTGCGCGCGCTCCTCGCGACGACGGGTGGGGACCCCCTCACATCTCGCCCGTGACCGTCACGTCCCGCCCGCAGAACCGGCAGATCCTCGCCCGCACCAGGATCCGCTCCGCGCACCAGGGGCACTCCCGCTCCTGCCGCGGCTCGGCGGCGTATCCCGCACCCGTCGCCACCAGCGCGGGCGACGCCGCCCCGCCCCGCTCCAGCGCCGCGATCCGTGCCTGCACCTGACGGCGGAACTCGAGCGGGTTGGAGACGTTGGCGAACGCCTCCCGGGTGCCGCCGGTGCCGGTGATCGTGATCGTCCCCCGGTCGATCAGCCGGTCGAGGAGCCCCTGCTCCACCCCGATCGCCTCGATCTTCCCGAGCAGCGTCTCGAGCGAGCGGCGCTGGAGGAGCCCGACCTTGATGATCACCCGCCGGTCGGTGACGGCGTACTCCGAGGTGAGGTACTTGACCAGCGGTGCGACGCCGAGGAAGAGTCCCAGCGCGCCCGGGAAGGCGGCGAGCGGCCAGTAGCGCTCGATGGCCGGGATCTGCCCGGCCGCGATCATCCAGCCCAGCGCGAGGACGAGGAGCCCGCCGGGCCAGGCGAAGATGATCCAGTGCTGGCGGGCCCGGTAGACCACCCGCTCGCCGGGCATGAGGTGCTGGTCCACGTAGGACATGGGTGCGGAGGTGGAGTGGAGGGGGTGGTTGCGAGCCGGCGCGGGGAACGTGTCCCCGACGACTGGTGAGGAGCCCACCGTCCCGGCCGCGTGCCGCCCCGTGGCGTCGAGCCCCCAGGAACCTAGGGGCCGGGAGCTGCGCTGTCCAATCGAGCCCCGGGATCGCGAACTCGAGCGCCTGGCGCCGGCCGGCCCATCCGGCCGCGCTCGGCGGTCACTGACTCGCCGCATCCCGGGCACGAGGGTCGTTCGGGCCCCACCCCCCAAGCGGCCCTGCTGAGTGGCGCCTTTGGGGCTGGACTCACGGGCCGACCAGCAACCGTCCAGCGACCGCCAGCCGCGCGGTGCGAGCGCGAGCCAACCTAGAGGAGTAGAGCAGTCCGGGAGCGGTCCGGCGGCTCAAGCCGCCGCTCGGCAGGCGGGTCCTGAAGGGACCCTCGTACTGCTGCAGCGCGGCCCCCGTGACCGCTGCGGGTAGCGAGTGCGCGGGCCGGCGTCCTTGAGCACGCGCCTGCCGGACGGCGACGCCGGGTGGCCCCTCTCGGGGCCGGATTCACGAGCCACCGGCCGGGTGCCGAGCCCCCGCGTAGGATCGCCGCCCGGCGCGTCGCGCTGGGTACATGCGCCAGGCGACGCCGCGAATCCCGGCCCCGGTGCGGCAGCGCCTCCATTTCCACCTCGCCTGGACCACCCTCGACCGCGCGCCGCTGACCGACGCCCGGCTCGCGCGCTTCCTGTGCGGCTTCCCCCGCGCCGTGGCGATGGATGAGCGGGCACGGGTGCTCCAAGTCGGGATGGTGAGCACCCACCTGCATCTGCTCATTGCCGGCCATCCCGCCACCCAGTGGCCGCGGCTCGTCCAGCTGCTCAAGGGCGGGAGCGCGGCGTTCGCCAATCGCACGCCGGAGCTCCAGCGCGCCCCGCCGCTTCGCTGGCAGCCGGGCTACACCCTCGAGACCGTCTCCCCCAGCCTGGTCGAGCGCACCCGGCACTACCTCCGCACCCGGCCCACCGTCCGAATCACCCCACGGCCAGCCCCGACTGAGTCATTGTGCAGACGACCCGTTACAGCATTCGGCAAGTCTGGGATGATGCACCGTTAACCGTTGACCGCGTCAACCGTCGTAGGTAGCGTAGCCTGCAGAGTCCAGGCTGATGCCCGACGCGCAGGCAACGGTACCCCGCCAGTGACAAGAGCCCATGGGGCTCTTCCGCGAGGATAGCTGGGGGGTCTGTCTTTTCTGGCTCATCCGCCCGCCACCCCACCCACCTCGTACATAGTGGGTAGCAGTTCCCGCCACGGAAGATCTCGAACTCGCTCCTCAAGAAGCGCTGGATGCAAGAAGCGCTGGATGGGCTGACAGGACCGGAGGTCGCCCTCCTGCCATTGTCGATGGACGGCCCAGGAGCAGTGGTCGGCTGCCCGGAGACACGGGTGTCCCGCAGAGCTATGGTGCAGGATGTTGAACGGCCGCTCGCCCAGGCGCTGCCTGATGTGGGTCTTGAACGCCTTCTCGACCGCTTCCTTTTTCCGCTTGCCGCTGCATGAAAGCACTCGAGCTCGACCCCCTGGCCCAGGAGCCTGTAGTGGAGAGTGGAACGAGGGCCAGACAGGCACTCGGGGTGCCGCGTCGCTAACGCCCCGACCGGGTAGTGCTTCGTCCCATTCCGACCGGGTAGTGCTTCGTCCCATTGCCCGAGAAATCCAGCTTGCCGGATTCGTCGAAGAACGAGCAGATGGTCACCCAGGGTGATTGGCACGATGTTGGCCTGGGAGACGGCCCGGCGACACGCCTGCTGCGGTATCGTCGACACCCGGGCAGCCTGCGGACTGATCGACGCCTCGCCCCCCATCCACCGGCGGCTCGGCACCGGCGTCGAAAGCCATCGAGCGTTGCCTCGACGCCGCGCACCGCCGGTCGGAGGCCGGGCGGGCCGCCTCCCACCGACCAACCCACCCCACACCTGGAATTTCCCCCTGTCCCCACCAGTGGACATATCCGTCCATCCGGAGGTCCAGCCGCACCGGCCGGAGGTCACGGCCCGCGGGTCGGAGGTCCGTGCCTCACGATCGGAAGTCCGCCTCGTGAGGCGCCCGATCACGGTGTCAGGAAGCTGGTCACTTCGCGCCGGCGCCCGCTCCCCCGGCGCGGGTCGCGGCTCCCGCCGCACGGATCGGAAGTCGGCCTCGCGGGACCCGTGATCGCGCGCACGAGACCACCGCTCCCTGCGCGCGGATCGCCGGTCGGGCCGGCCCGATCGCCGGTCTCCGCGGCCGGGTCGGCGCTCCGACGGCGCGAGCCGGAACCGCGCGATTCGCAAAGGGATGAACCGCTCGTAAGGCGCCCGCTCCCGACTCGAGGGTCGGTGGTCCGGCGGCGCCGGCGGCGGCTCCGGCCGGGAGACCGGGAGTCGATCCCGGCAGACCGGCGGTCTTCCCGCGCGGATCGCCGTTCCCTGTTCCGGACCCGCCGCCGGAGCCGCGGCGATCGCGCCGTCAAGAAATTCGTCGCGCGATCCGAGGGCCACGACCGATGCTCCACCGCGCACGACCGCCGCTCCGGCGCTCACGGCCGCCGCTCCGGCACGCTGGCACGGGAAATCCCTGTAGCGGCCGCCGGTCGGGAGGGGTCGAGCCTGGCTCCCGATCCATCATCCCGTGAACCGGCCCGCCCGGCGCCTCGACCGACGGCGCGGACCCGCAGTCCGAGCGAGGAGGACCGTATGACCACCCAGATCCGTCGTGTCATCGACATGCTGCTCCGGGTCCTGATGTTCAGCCGGGCGAACCCGTCCGACGATCCCGGACACGCGACCACCCTGTCCCGGCTCGAGGAGCGCGCGGCGCGGATGCAGGCGCTCGTGGCGCAGGAAAAGTCCGGCCGTATCGCGGTCCGGGCGGCGGTGGTGACGAAGCGGGAGCTTCGCCGCGCGATCCAGGAGGCGCTGGTGATGCTCGCGCGGATCGCGGCGAGCGTCACCCGGGAGGAGCCGGAGATCGTGGTACGTCTCTCCCTCCCCCGCCCGCACAGCAGCCAGCAGGAGTTCCTCGCCGGCTCCCGCGTGGTGGTGACGGAGGCCGAGGAGCACCGCGAGGTGCTGGTGAAGTACGGCATGCCGCCCGCCTTCCTCGAGGAGCTCTCGACGCTGCTCGACCGCTACCAGACGGCCATCGACGAGAAGAACGCGGGCCTCGCCGCGCACGTGGGCGCGAGCGCCGACCTCCACTCGGTGGCCGCCGAGGTCCGGGCGCTGGTGAAGCTGCTTGACGCGGTGAACCGGCGGCGGTTCCGGAACGAGCCGGAGAAGCTGGCGCAGTGGCGGAGCGCCAAGGACGTGGTCCGGCGGGCCCGCGAGACGCCCGCGCCACCGGCAGACCAGGGCCCCGAAGGCGGGGGTCAGGGGACGCTCGAGTCGGCGGCGTGACGGGAACGCGGGCGGACGAGGGAGCGGGTCGCCGAGGTGGCCCGCTCTTTCGTCATTGCGAGGCGGCGCCGCCGGCTCCTCGCAACGACGCGGGGAGGGCTGCCGCGGTCGTCATTGCGAGGCCCCGGAGGGGCCGAAGCAATCCGGTGGCCTGGGCACGCGTCATTGCGAGGGCCCGGAGGGCGTAGCCCGCAGGGCTTAGCCCGGAGGGCCCGAAGCAATCCGGTGGCCTCAGGCAGCGGGATTGCTTCGTCGCCGGCTCCGCCGGCTCCTCGCAATGACGCGGGGAGGGCCGCCGCGGTCGTCATTGCGAGGCCCCGGAGGGGCCGAAGCAATCCGGTGGCCTCGGGCGGCGGGATTGCTTCGTCGCCGGCTCCGCCGGCTCCTCGCAATGACGTCCGGGACGCAGCGGGATTGCTTCGGGCGCTTTGCGCCCTCGCAATGACGTGGCGCGGGGCCCCGCCTCATCGCCCCCTACTGGAAATCTCCCCCTCACCCATGTAGGTTTTGCCCCCGGAACCACTTGAGCGTTCCCGAGGACAGGTGTCCGAGTGGCTGAAGGAGCCGGTCTCGAAAACCGGTAGGCGGCAACCCCGCCTCGTGGGTTCGAATCCCACCCTGTCCGTGACGAACAAGGGGGGACGAGTCTCGGTGACTCGTCCCCCTTCGTCATCGCGAGGAGGCGCGGCGCCCGAAGCGATCCCGGGGCGCAGGACCGCTCGTCCTCGCCGCTCCTCTTGCCCCCTCCCGCCTCCTTCCCCATCGTAGATCCGCCCACCCCGGGGTACCCCGGCGCCCCACTCCCCCACAGGAGGTGTCCATGCGGCTCCGTACCTTCCTCACCATCGCGGGCGCGTTGGCGATCGGTTTCGGGCTCGCGTTCCTCCTCGCCCCGGCCGCGACGCTGGCGCCCTACGGCATCGCCACCGCCGATCCCGGCGTGATCGTGATGAGCCGCTTCTTCGGCGCCGCCCTCGTCCAGCTCGGCCTCCTCGCCCTCCTCGCCCGCACGGTGGTGGACCGCGACGCGCTCCGGGCCATCCTCATGGCCGGCACCGCCGGCACGCTCACCGGGCTCGCGGTGGCGCTCTGGGCCCAACTCGCCCGGCTCATCGGGCCGCTGGGCTGGTCGACGGTGGCGATCTACGCGCTCTTGTCGCTGGGGTATGGCTACTTCCTGCAGGCGGTCCCCCGCGCCGCGGCGGCGAGTCCGCGGACGGCGTAGGGAACCGAACGCGCCCGCTCCAGCTTGCGAGGCGGCGCCGCGGGCTCCTCGCAATGACGCGGGGAGGGCTGCCGCGGTCGTCATTGCGAGGCCCCGGAGGGCCTGGCCCGCAGGGGCCGAAGCAATCCGGCGGCCTGGGAACGGCTCATTGCGAGGGCCCGCCTGGTGCGTCATTGCGAGGAGCGCACGCAGTGCGCGACGAAGCAATCCGGCGGCCTGGGAACGGGATTGCTTCGTCGCCGGCTGCGCCGGCTCCTCGCAATGACGTCCGGGACGCAGCGGGATTGCTTCGTCGCCGGCTCCGCCGGCTGCTCGCAATGACGGTGCTGGGGGCGGCGGGATTGCTTCGGGCGCTTTGCGCCCTCGCAATGACGGCGCTCGAGGCCACGACATCACGTCGCCGCCTGCGGCGGCTCGCAGTAACGGAGGGGCGCGGCGCCTTCCCCGCCGCCCCACCGCGCCCCTCCCCGCTCGAGCTCCACTTCGGCCTCCAACGCCTCCCGATCCCTCCCCACCGTGGCCACCGCGAGCACCCGGCCCCCCTGGACGAACGACACCCGGCAGTCGTGCGCCGAGGGGTCGCCGTCCACCTCGATGCGATCCCAGCGCCCCGCGTGGCCCACGTAGTCGATGCCCACGTCGTACTGCCGGGTCCAGAAGAACGGCACCGAGTCGTAGCGCCTCCGCCCACCCAGGATGTTCTCCGCCGCGGTCTGGCCCTGGCGCTGCGCCACCACCCAGTGCTCCACCCGGATCCGCTGGCCGCTCCGGGGATCGGGGAAGCGGGCGATGTCCCCGGCAGCATAGACGCCGGGCGCGCCGGTCTCGAGATATTCGTTCACGACCACGCCGTTCTCGACCTCGAGCCCCGCCCGCTCCGCCAGCTCGACCAGCGGCTTCACCCCCACGCCCAGGAGCACGAGCTCGGCCGGCAGCTCGGTGCCGTCGTCCAGTGTCACCGCCCCGGGGCGGATCTCCCGGATCGTGCGGCCCAGATGGAACCGCACCCCAGCCTCCTCGTGCCGCCGGCGGAGCACGGCACCGAGCTCGGGGCCCAGCGTCCGGGCGAACGGCACCTCCTCCGGCGCCACCACCTCGACCTCGACGCTCCGCGCGCGGAGCGAGGCCGCGGCCTCCATCCCGATGAAGCTCGCCCCGGCGATCACCGCCCGCCGCGCCCCCTCCGCCGCGGCGATGAGCGCCCGGGAGTCGGCGAGCGAGCGGAGCAGCCGCACCTGCGGGAGCTCGGCGCCGGGGATCGGGAGCCGGATCGCGCTGGCGCCGGTGGCGAGGAGGAGCGCGCCGTACTCGAGCGCGCGGCCGTCGGAGAGCGTGACGCGCTTCCCCCGCGGGTCGATCCCGGTGGCCGCCGCCACGATCCGCTCGATCCCGTGCTCCCGGTAGAAGCCCTCGGGCCGGAGCGGGATCCACTCCTCCGGCGCGGTCCCGGCCAGGTAGTCCTTGGAGAGGTTCGGCCGGTCGTAAGGTGCGTCGGGGTCGGGGTCCACCAGCACGATCCGCCCGCCGTACCCCAGTACGCGGAGCCGCTCGGCGGCGGCGCTCCCCGCGGCGCCCGCCCCCACGATCACCACCGACGCCGGCCCCACGGCGCTGCGGCCCCGCGGATCGAGCGGCTCCGCCTGGATCTTCTCCTTGACGTACACCGCACCGCCCCGTACCTCGGTGCGCCAGCAGGCCACCGGGTTGAGCGCCGGCGCCGCCAACGCCTCGCCGCTGCGGAGGCTGAAACAGGCGTGGTGCCAGGGGCAGCGGACCACGTCGCCGGTCACGAGCCCCTCGCCCAGCGGCCCGCCGTAGTGGGTGCAAGTGGCGCCAATGGCGCAGACCTCGTTCCCGAGCCGCGTGAGCAGCACCGCCTCGCCGGCGGCGCGGCCCACGAGCGGCACGCCCTCGCGCAGCGAGGCGAGGGGAACGCCCGCCTCGAGATCGGGTCCGGAGAGCTCCTGTGCACCGCCCATGGGTCTCCTCCTCGGGAAGGGGATTGCTTCGTCGCCGGCTGCGCCGGCTCCTCGCAATGACGTCCGGGACGCGGCGGGATTGCTTCGTCGCCGGCTCCGCCGGCTCCTCGCAATGACGCGGGGAGGGCCGCCGCGGTCGTCATTGCGAGGGCCCGGAGGGCGTAGCCCGCAGGAGCCGAAGCAAGCCGGTGGCCTCAGGCAACGGGATTGCTTCGTCGCCGGCTCCGCCGGCTCCTCGCAATGACGTCCGGGACGCAGCGGGATTGCTTCGTCGGGCGCTCCGCGCCCGCCTCGCAATGACGGTGCTGGGGGCGGCGGGATTGCTTCGGGCGCTTCGCGCCCTCGCAATGACGGCGGTAGCGCGAGCGGATCGCGTCGCCGCCCCCGACTCGCGATGACGGATCAGGGCGGAAGGACATGCCCTACTTGACCAGCCACCCCAGCACCCGGTCGGCCAGCCGCCCGTAGGGCGGCCAGAGGGGCCGGCTCGGGTCGAGGAGCCGCGCCTCGAACACCGCCTTCGCATGGCTCAGCCGCCGGAACCCATCCCGCCCGTGGTACGCCCCGGTGCCGCTCGGCCCCACACCGCCGAACGGGAGGTCGTCCTGCAGGATGTGGAGCATGGTGTGGTTCACCGTCACCCCGCCCGAGGTCGTGCGGCGGAGCACCTCGCGGGTGGTGCGGCGGTCGCCGAAGACGTAGAGCGCGAGCGGCCGGGGCCGGGCGTTCACGTAGGCGATCGCCTCCTCGAGATCGTGATACCCCTTCACCGGCAGCACCGGGCCGAAGATCTCGTCCCGCATCGCGAGCGCCTCCTCGGGCGGGTCGAGGATCAGGGTGGGCGGGACGACTCGCGCGTCCCGCAGCGCCGGGCCCTCCCCGGCCGGATCCACCTCGATCACCCGGGCGCCGCGCGCCCGCGCGTCCGCCACCAGGCCCAGGAGCCGCTCGTAGTGCCGGTCGTTCAGGACCGGGCTGTAGTCGGAGCTCCCGCCGAGCCGGGGGAAGCACCGGGCCGCCGCTGCGGCGAACCGTTCGGCGAACGCCTCCACCCGGGTCGCCGGCACCAGGGCGTAATCGGGGGCGATGCAGGTCTGCCCCGCGTTGAAGAGTTTGCCGACCGCGATCCGGGGGGCGGCCTGCTCGAGCGGGTATCCCGGGCCCACGATCGCGGGCGACTTCCCGCCCAGCTCCAGCGTCACCGGCACCAGGTGCTCGCTCGCCGCCCGCATCACCTCCCGCCCGACCGAGGTGCTCCCGGTGAACACCAGATGGTCGAACGGGAGCCGGGCGAACGCCTTGCCGGTCTCGATCCCGCCGGGCACCACCGCCACTTCCTCCGGCGCGAACGCGGCCCGGATGATCCCGGCGAGGAGGGCCGACGTCGCGGGCGTGAGCTCCGACGGCTTGAGCATGGCCCGGTTGCCGGCGGCGAGCGCCGAGACCAGCGGCGAGAGGGCGAGGAAGACGGGATAGTTCCAGGAGGCGATGATCCCCACCACGCCGAGCGGCTGGTGGATCACCCGGGCGCGGCCGGGCCGGAAGTAGGGTGCCACCCCGCGGCGCTCGGGGCGCATCCAGCGCGGGAGGTTGCGGATGGCGTGGTCGATCCCCTGCACCGTGGGCATCAGGTCGCCGATCAGCGTCTCGTAGCGGGAGCGGCGGCCGAAGTCGGCGGCCACCGCGGCGACGATCTCGTCACGACGGTCGCCGATGGCCCGGCGCAGCCGGCGGAGCCGATCCCGCCGGAGCTCGACGTCGGGGGGGCCGTCGCGGTGGAAGGCGGCGCGCTGGAGGTCGAGGATGCGCCGGAGCTCCGGCCCCGGATCGGTCGGCGCGGCGGTGGAGGGGGGCGCGGCGAGGGTCAAGCTACCGGCGGGCGAGGAAGAAACGCTTGAGCAGCTCGCCGCACTGCTCCGCCATCACCCCGCCGATCACCTCGGGCCGGTGGTTGAGCCTGGGGTGGCGGAGGATGTCGCCCACCGAGCCGGCCATCCCGGTCCGGGCGTCATAGGCGCCGAAGACGACCCGGCCGATCTTGGAGAGGACGATGGCGCCGGCGCACTGGGCGCAGGGCTCGAGGGTGATGTAGATGGTGGCGTCGACCAGCCGGTCCTGGCCGGCCCGGCGGAGCGCCTGGTGGATCGCCAGGACCTCGGCGTGGGCGGTGGGATCGTTGCGGATGATCGTCTCGTTGTGGGCCTCGCCCAGGATCTCGCCGTCCTGCATGATCACCGCGCCGACCGGGATCTCCTCCCGCACCGCGGCGGCCCGGGCGAGCCGGAGCGCCGCCTCCATCCCGGCGACGTCGCCGGCGCAGAGCGCCCCCCTACGCACGGTTGGTCCCCAGCATCGACCCTCCTGGCGAGCCG
>DATLZT010000068.1:0-2039 GCA_035573835.1 Gemmatimonadales bacterium | reverse complement strand
CATTGCGAGGAGCCGGCGGAGCCGGCGACGACGCAATCCCGCCGCCCGACGCCACCGGATTGCTTCGGGCGCCCCGGGCTGCGCCCTCCGCGCCCTCGCAATGACGCAGGAAGGACAACTGCCGCGGTCATTGCGAGGAGCCGGCGGAGCCGGCGATGACGCAATCCCGCCGCCCGACGCCACCGGATTGCTTCGGGCGCCCCGGGCTGCGTCCTCCGCGCCCTCGCCATGACGCAGGAGGCGCCAGCTCCCCGCTATCCCACCCCTACCCTCCCCCGATCCAGGCTCCGGTACTGTATCGCCTCGCTCACGTGGGCCGGGGCGAGCTCGTCGGCGCCGGCCAGGTCGGCGATCGTCCGCGCGATCTTGAGCACCCGGTGGTACGCCCGCGCCGAGAGGCCGAGCCGGGTGATGGCGGCACGGAGGAGGGCCTCGACCGGCGGCGCCACCCGGCAGTGCCGCCGCACCTCCCGCGCGCTCATGTGCGCGTTGGCGAAGATCCCCGGCTGGCCCCGGAACCGGGCCCGCTGTAGCTCCCGCGCCCGCTCTACCCGGGCGCGGATCGCCGCGCTGGGCTCGGCGGGCTGGTCGCCCGCGAGGTCGGCGTAGGCCACCGGCGGCACCGCGAGGTGGATGTCGATCCGGTCGAGGAGCGGCCCCGAGATCCGGGCCCGGTAGCGCTCCACCAGCATCGGACCGCAGTGGCACTCGCGGGAGGGATCGCCGTGGTGGCCGCAGGGACAGGGGTTCATCGCGGCCACGAGCATGAAGCGCGCGGGATAGGTGAGGCTCATCGCCGCCCGGCTCAGCGTCACCACGCCGTCCTCCATCGGCTGGCGCAGCACCTCGAGCACGTTCTTCCGGAACTCGGGGAGCTCGTCGAGGAAGAGCACCCCGCCGTGCGCCAGGCTCACCTCGCCCGGCCGCGGATACGAGCCGCCGCCGATGAGCCCGGCGTCGCTGATGGTGTGGTGCGGGGCGCGGAACGGCCGGGTGGTGCAGAGCGACTGCCCCGGGCCCAGGGTGCCGGCCACGCTGTGGATCTTGGTGGTCTCGAGCGCTTCCTCGAGACCCATGCTCGGCAGGATGGTGGGGAGCCGGCGGGCGAGCATCGTCTTCCCCGCTCCCGGCGGACCGATGAGCAGGACGTTGTGCCCGCCCGCGGCGGCCACCTCGAGCGCCCGCTTGGCCGCCGCCTGGCTCCGGATCTCGGAGAAGTCGACCGTGTCCTCCGCCCGCTCCCGCATGAGGCGCTGCAGATCGACCCGCGCCGGCGCGATCGGGCGCTCGCCGGTGAGGTGGTGCGCCACCTCGAGCAGGGTCCGGGCGCCGCGGACCTCGATCCCCTCCACCACCGCCGCCTCGGGGACGTTGGCCTCGGGGAGGAGCACGCCCCGCGCGCCCGCGGCCCGGGCGCCGATGGCCATGGAGAGCGCGCCGCGGACGGGCCGCAGGTCTCCCTCCAGCCCCACCTCGCCCAGGACGACCTGCTCGGCCAGCGCCGCGCCGGGGAGCTGGCCGCTCGCCACCAGGAGGCCGAGCGCGATCGGGAGGTCGAACGCCGATCCCGCCTTGGGCACGTCCGCCGGGGCCAGGTTCACGGTCACCCGCTTGAGCGGATACCCGAAGCCGCTGTTCACCAGCGCCGCGCTCACCCGCTCCCGCCCCTCCCGCACCGCGCCCTGCGGGAGCCCCACGGTGGAGAACGAGGGGAGCCCGTTGGTGATGTCCACCTCGACGTCGACGGGGTAGGCGTCGATGCCGAGCACGGCGGCGGAGCGGATCCGGGCGAGCACGGGATGATCCGGGAAGGCGTCGCCGTAGGGTAGCGCGTGCCCGACCGGGAGTCGGGACCGAAACGCGGCGGTGGGGCGCGAAAAGCGAACGGCGCCGTTGCCGGCGCCGGGGTCGAGCTCGGGCCCGCCTCACCTGCGCTCGAGCGCGCAGCGGGCCAGGGCCGATCGCGATCGAAGCGCCGCCGGGTCGGCCAGGCAGGACGGGACACCCACGGCCCGCGCACCCGCCCGCGCGCCGGGCGG
>DATLZT010000067.1:0-9263 GCA_035573835.1 Gemmatimonadales bacterium | reverse complement strand
GCTCGTCCCGGTGCCGCCGGGGGCGGACGCGAGCGACGTGGCCGCCGGACTCCGTGCGGCACTCCCCGACCTCGCCCGGGGGGCGCTGGCGCTCGACCTCGCGGGGCAGTCGGAGTTCGGGAGCCTGATCGGCCGCGAGGGGCGGCTGGTGAAGGTGGAGGTGAGCGGGCCCCGCCCGGCCGACGCCGAGCGGTGGGCCGAGGCGGCGCGGCGGCGGCTCGGCGAGATCGCGCTGCTCGCCGACGTGCGCGAGGCCCACGCCGCGACCCAGCCCGCCGTCGAGGTCACGCTCGAGCGGCGGCGGATCGCGCTGCACGGGCTTACCCCCGAGGCGGTGGCGGACGCGCTGGCCGGCGGGTTGGGCGGAGTGGGCGCGAGCGAGTTGCGCGAGACCGAGCGGCGCACCCCGATCACGGTGCGCTACGCCGGGCTCGCCGGGGAGGACCTCGCCACCGCGCTCGCCACCCCGGTGGGCGGCGTGCCGGTGGGCCGGTTGGTGTCGGTGCGGGAGGTCCGCGCCCCGCTCGAGGTGGTGCGGGTGGACCAGCGTCCGGTGAGCGTGATCGAGGCGATGGTGACCGAGGGGGGCACGGCGCGGGCCGCCGCGGCCGTGCGGCAAGCGTTGGCGACGCTCCCCGCTCCCCCCGGCCTCAGCTGGCGCCTGGCCGGGGCCGACGTGGAAGAGCGGCGCACGGCGTCGGAGCTGCTGGTCGTGGCGGCGTTGAGCGTGGCGCTGGTCTACCTGGTGCTCGCCGGCGAGTTCGCCTCGTTCACCACGCCGCTTCTCGTGATGCTCACCGTGCCGCTCGCGGGCGCGGGCGGGATCCTCGTCCTCTGGCTCACCGGGCAGAGCCTCAACGCCGTCTCGCTCATCGGCATGGTGGTCATGATCGGCATCGCCGACAACGACGCCGTGGTGAAGCTCGACGCGATCCGCCGGTTCCGGGCCCAGGGGCACTCGGTGGACGAGGCGGTGATCCTGGGCGGGCGGCGGCGGCTCCGGGCCATCGCGATGACCTCGCTCACGACGATCGTGGGCGTGGTCCCGCTGGTGCTCGGCCTGGGGAGCGGGGGCGAGCTCTACCAGCCGCTCGCCGCCGGGGTGATCGGCGGGTCGATCACCGCCACCCTGGTGACGTTCTTCCTCCTTCCCACGGCCTATGCCTGGGTGGAGCGGCGCAAGGAGCGGCGCGCCGGATGAGGAGCGGCGCCGTCCCGAGCGGGCGGGGCGCCGGGCCGGGCGCGGCGAGGGACACGTGATCGCCTGGGCGGCGCGGCGGCCCGCGGTGGTCTGGTCGGCGAGCGCGGCGCTGCTGCTCGCGGGCGCGGTGGCGTTCGCCCGGCTGCCGCTCGCCACCCGCCCGGCGGTGGAGCTCCCGCGGCTCTCGATCACCGCCGAGTGGCCCGGGATCGCCGCGGAGCTGGTGGAGGCCTATCTCACCGCACCGATCGAGGGCGCGGTGCAGGGGGTGGCCGGGGTCGAGCGGATCGCCAGCGAATCGCTGGACGGCCGCGCCGAGCTCACCGTCGACCTCGCCGAGGGGGCCGACGTCCGGCTCACCCGCCTGGCGGTGCTGGAGCGGCTGGAGCTGCTTCGCCCCGAGCTGCCGGCCGGGGCCGAGGCGCCGGTGGTCGCGAACTACGTCCCCGAGGAGCTGGACGAGGAGCCGCTCCTCCGGTACACCATCGCGGGCCCCTACACCGCGGGCACCCTCTCCCAGCTGAGCCGGGAGGAGATCGAGCCCCGGGTGAGCGCGATCCCCGGGGTGGCCGGGGTGGCGACGAGCGGCCAGACGGTGCGCGGCGTCTCGGTGAGCTACGATCCCGGGCGGCTCCGGCAGCTCGGCATCGGACCCGCGGCGCTCGACGGCGCGCTGCGGGGCGCCCGGTTGATCCGGGCCTTGGGCACCGACCGGCGGGGCGCCGTCGAGCGCCAGGTGTCGCTCCGCGACCAGCCGGCCGCGGTGGAGGATCTCGCGGCGCTGCCCGTCGTGGGCCCGGCGGGTCGGATCTTCCGCCTGGGCGAGCTCGCCACCATCCGGCTCGAGGAGGACGCCCGCGACCGGTTCTTCCGGCTCGACGGCGAGTCCGCGGTGTCGGTGGTGGTCTCGCGCCAGCCCGGCGCCGACGCGATTCGCACCGCGACGGCGGTGCGCCAGGCGCTCGCGGCCCTCGAGTCCCGGCTCCCGCCCGGCATCCGGCTCCGGGTCCAGAGCGACGAGAGCACCCGGCTCGCGGCCGCGCTCCGGGAGCTCCTGATCCGCGGCGCCGTCGCCTTCCTCGCCGTGACGCTGGTGCTGGTGGTGGCGCTCCGGAACGCCAAGTCGGTCCTGCTGGTGTTGGGCAGCGCCGCGGTGGCGATCGCCGGCACCGCGCTCGGGCTCTACCTGCTCGGGATCCCGGCCAACCTCCTCACGCTCGCGGGGCTGGGCATGGGCATCGGGATCCTGGTGCAGAACGGGCTGGTGGTGGTGGAACGGCTGCGGTTGGCGCCGGATACCCCCGAGGGTCGGGCCGAGGCGGGCCGGCGGATCACCCCGGCGGTGTTGGGCGCCACCCTGACCACGGCGGTGGTGCTCTTCCCCTTCCTCTACCTCCAGGGGAACGCGCGGGCGGCGTTCGTCCCCTTCGCCCTCGCCTTCGCGCTCGCCCTCGGCTGGTCGGTGGTGGCGTCGCTGGTCATGATCCCGGCGCTGGGCGCCGGACACGGCATCGCGCGGGACCCCTGGCCCCGGGCGCTCCGGGTCTACGGCAGGATCGTCGCGGCGATCCTCCGGCGGCGCCATGCCGTCCTGGGCGCGACCGTCGCCGTGCTCGGCTTGCTCGGTTGGGCGTTCGCCACCAAGGTGCCGCGCTCGTCGCTCAGCTTCTGGCTCGGCCAGCGCACCGTGCTGATGGCCCGGCTCTCCTTTCCCCGGGGCTCCGACCCCTCGGCGCTCGACCGGGGGATGCGGGAGTTCGAGCGGCTGGTGGTGGGGGTGCCGGGAGTGGAGCAGGTCGTGGCCCAGGGCGGGGCGGAGGAGGCGTTCATGAGCGTGGTCTTCACCGACGAGGCCGGGTCCACCGCCCTGCCGTACGAGCTGCAGGACCTCCTCACCGAGCGGGCGGTGCTGATCGGCGGCGCCCAGGTGTCGGTGACGGGGCGGGGGCCGGGGTTCTCGAGCGGCGGGGCCGTCGGGGTCGCGCAGTACCGGATCAAGGTGCTGGGCTATTCCTACGCCGGCGTCGAGGCACTGGCCCTGGACCTCAAGCGGCGGCTCGAGCTCATGCCGCGGGTGCGGAACGTCGACGCCAACGCCGGGAGCTTCTGGCGGCGGGACCGGGCGTACACCGTGGCGCTCGAGCCCGACCGCGGCGCCCTGGCGCGCGCGGGGCTCAGCGCCGCCGAGTTCGCCCGGGCGGTGGCGCGCGAGGTGCGCGGCGTCGCCGGCGGCTACACCATCGAGGTGGGGGGCGAGGAGATCCGGGTGAGTCTCAAGGCCGCCGGCGCCCGGGACCGGACCCTCGACCAGCTCCGCGCGGCGCTCGTCCCCACGTCGACGGCGGCGCCGGTCAAGGTGTCGGACCTCGCGCGGGTGGGGGAGCGGGAGGCGCTCGCCGCGATCAACCGGGAGGACCAGCAGTACCTGCGGATCGTGAGCTACGACTTCCGCGGCCCCGCCAAGCTCGCCGAGCGCACCCACCGGGCGTTCATGCGGTCGATCGCGGTGCCGCCGGGCTACAGCGTGGACGACGACGACTTCTTCTGGGCGCAGGACGACAGCGGCCGGGGGCTCTGGCTGGTCTTCGCCGTGGGCGTGGCGCTGGTGGTGCTCGCCGCGGCGGCGGTGTTCGACTCGCTGTGGGCCACCGGCATGGTGTTCCTGGGCCTCCCGCTCGCGCTGGCCGGGGTGGCGGCGGCGTTCTGGTTCGCGGGGGCGGCGTTCAGCCGGGAGGCGGCGGTGGGGGTGATCCTGGTGGTGGGGCTGGCGGTGAACCAGGGCATCCTGCTGGTGGACGGGGCGCTCGACCGGATCCGCCGGGGCGCCGGCCCGGTGGCCGCGGCGTACCGGGCGGCGCTCGACCGGGCGGGGATGATCGCGCTGGTGACCCTCACCGCGCTGGCGAGCCTGCTCCCGCTCGCGGTGGGGACGGACTCGGACCAGCTCTTCGGCGCCATCGCGCTCGCCACCGTGGGGGGGACGGTCGCCGGGACCCTCGGCGCGCTGCTGGTGCTGCCGGCGCTGCTGGTGGCCCGGCGGGGGCAACCTCGTTAGGCGCCGGCCCCGGGTCGTCGGGCGCCCCGGCTCACGGCAGCCGCGCCAGGAGCCCGGCGAGCCGGTGCGCCAGCTGCATGCAGACCGGCGGATCGCCGTTGCTGAGCACCGCCACCGTGGCGCTCCCGTCCGCGAGCGTGATCAGGCTGCTGCAGATCCCCCAGTTGGCGCCTCCGCCGCCGTTGCCGAACCCGCGCGTCCCGCCCACCGCCCGCACGCTGAAGCCGTAGCCGTACCGCTCGCCGGGAATCGGGCCGGGCAGCGGCCAGCCCGGCGTGGTGAGCGTGTCGAGCGTGGCCCGCCGGAGCAGGGCGCCGCGGTGGAGCGCGTCGGCGAAGCGGAGGAGGTCGGGCACGGTCGCGTAGGCGCCGCCGGCCGCGGTCCCCCGCTTCCCCCGCAGCCGCGGCGTGTTGGGCTCCCGCGGCTCGCGGCCGAAGTAGTCGGTCTCCCGCCTCGCGTAGCCGATCGCCCGGTTCGGCAGGGCGGTGTCGGCGGGGAAGAAGTCGGTGTCACGCATCCCCGCGGGCGCGAGGACGTGGCGGGCGACGTACTCGGCGTAGGGCTCGCCCGAGACCTTCTCGATGATCGCGCCGAGCATCTCGTAGCCGTCGTTGCTGTAGGCCCACCGGGTGCCCGGGGCGAAGGCCGGTCCGGCGCGGGCCACCGCGGCGACGATCCCCGCCGGCGCGCTGTCGGCCTGGCCCAACCCGGAGGTGTGTTCGAGCAGGTGTCGGACGGTGATCCCCCGGGCCTCCGGGTGCCAGTCGTGCTCCGGCAGGAGCGAGGCGACGCTGTCGTCGAGCCGGAGCTGGCCCCGCTCCACGAGTTGTCCGATCGCCACCGCGGTGAGGCTCTTGCCCAGCGAGGCGAGGTGGAACCGGGTGTGGGGGCCGACCGGGATGCCCGCCTCCCGGTTCGCCCATCCGACCCCGCGCAGGAAGAGCACCTTGCCCCGGCGCGCCATTCCCACCACCCCGGAGAACTCGCCGGCGGCGGCGAGCCGCTCGAGCTCGCGCTCGACGACCGCCAGGAGCTCACCCTCCCCGCCGGGGACCGAGTCGGGGAGCCGGATCTCCGCCGCGGGGCTCACCGGCCCGAGGACGGCGAGCCACCGGATCCGGAGCGAGTCGGCGGGGTCCGGCTCGAGGAAGATCTCGATCCCGCGATCGATGCGTCCGGCCCAGAGGACCTGGAGCGTGCCGTGGCCGAGGGGGCGGACGCCGCGCACGGCCAGCTCGCCGCCGCTCTGGCGGTGGATCGTGCGCCAGAGTTCGCGGTGGGCGGCGAGGGGTCGGTCGCCGAGGGCGGAGGGGGCGAGCCGGGCGGCGAGGAACCGCTCGAGCGCGGCGCTGTCGCCCTGGCTCACCACCCGGGCGAGCTCGCGTCCCAGCCGGGCGCTCCACGCCGAGGCTGGCGGCGCAGGTGGAGCGGATCGGGTTTGGGCGGCGAGGGGCGCCGAGGCGATGAGGGCGAGCGCCGCCGCGAGGCGCGGTGGGCGGGGACGGGGATGGCGGTGGCGGTCGGGCATCGGCGGCTCCTGGTTGTCCGTTCCGGCAGGGAACGACGCTTCGACACTCGGGGCCGACGAAGGGTTGCGCCGGAAGTGGGGGGGCGGTTCCGCCGCCGGCCCGGCGGGCGGGCCGAGCGGGGCCAGACCCCAAGGTAAGTCGTTGATTTTCAGTGCTTTATCAAGTGGCGCCGGAGTTGCCGTCGAGGGTCCGGTCCGGTTATATTCCGCCGATTCCCCGAGCCGGCGCCCGGCGCTCGCAACCAACCATACCAGGCAGTCATGACCGCTCCGAATTCCCGCGAACGGATCCTCCCCCGGCTGATCGAGGAGGAGCTGCAGCAGTCGTTCATCAACTACTCGATGAGCGTGATCGTCTCGCGCGCGCTGCCCGACGTGCGGGACGGGCTCAAGCCGGTGCACCGGCGGATCCTGTACGCCATGAACGAGTTGGGGCTCCTGCCGGGGCGGCCGTACAAGAAGTCGGCGACGGTCGTGGGCGACGTGCTGGGCAAGTACCACCCGCACGGCGACGCGTCGGTCTACGACGCGCTGGTGCGGATGGTGCAGGACTTCTCGCTGCGCTACCCGCTGGTGGACGGCCAGGGGAACTTCGGCTCGGTGGACGGCGATCCGGCGGCGGCCTACCGCTACACCGAGGCGCGGCTCACGCCGTTCGCGGTGGCGATGCTGGAGGACATCGACAAGAACACGGTGAACTTCCAGCCCAACTTCGACGACCGGCTGCAGGAGCCGACGGTGCTCCCGTCGAAGGTGCCGAACCTGCTGGTGAACGGGTCGAGCGGGATCGCGGTGGGGATGGCGACGAACATCCCGCCCCACAACCTGCGGGAGGTGGCCCGGGCGGTCGAGCTGCTGATCGACAATCCGGACGTGACCGTGGCCGAGCTGCGCAAGGCGATCAAGGGGCCCGACTTCCCGACCGGCGGCTACATCTACGGCCGGGACGGGATCAAGGAGGCCTACGAGACGGGCCGGGGCCGGATCGTGATGCGGGCCCGGGCGCAGATCGAGGAGAAGGAGTCGACCGGGCGGTCGCAGATCGTCATCACCGAGCTGCCCTACCAGGTGAACCGGGAGGCGCTGAAGGAGGCGATCGTCGCGCTGGCGGTGGAGCGCAAGATCGACGGGATCTCGGACGTCCGGAACGAGTCGGACGGCGAGGGCACCCGGCTGGTGGTGGAGCTCAAGCGCGACGCGATCCCCAACGTGGTGCTGAACCAGCTCTACAAGCACACCCAGATGCAGACGACCTTCGGGGTCATCATGCTGGCGCTGGTGAACGGCCAGCCCAAGGTGATGAACCTGAAGGAGCTGCTGCACCACTTCGTCGAGCACCGGCACGACGTGATCGTCCGCCGGACCCAGTTCGACCTGGCCGCCGCCGAGGCGCGGGAGCACATCCTCGAGGGGCTCAAGATCGCCGTCGACAACATCGACGAGGTGATCAAGATCATCCGGAAGTCGGAGGACACCGCCGACGCCGACGCCAAGTTGCGCAAGCGGTTCGGGCTCTCCGAGAAGCAGAGCGAGGCGATCCTCAACATGCGGCTCGCCAAGCTCACCGGCCTCGAGATCGAGAAGCTGGAGGCCGAGCTCAAGGAGGTCCGGGCCACGATCAAGGAGCTCAAGGCGATCCTCGCCTCGCGGCCCCGGCGGATGCAGATCCTCAAGGAGGAAATGGCCGAGGTGGCCCGGACCTTCGGGGACGAGCGCCGGACCGAGATCGTCGCCGACCAGGGCGACTTCACGGTCGAGGACCTGATCGCCGAAGAGGACATGGTCATCACCATCTCCCACTCCGGCTACATCAAGCGGATCCCGGTCTCCTCGTACCGGCGACAGCGCCGGGGCGGGCGGGGGCTGACCGGCGCCGACCTCAAGGAGAACGACTGGATCGAGCACCTGTTCATCGCCAGCACCCACGAGTACCTGCTGTTCTTCACCAACCAGGGGCAGGTATACTGGCTCAAGGTGCACGAGATCCCGCAGGCGAGCCGGGCGGCGCGGGGCAAGCCGGTGGTGAATTGCATCGCCATCAAGCCCGACGAGCAGATCGCCGCGGTGGTGAACGTGCGGGAGTTCAGCGACGACCGCTGCCTGCTCTTCGCCACCCGGCGGGGGACGGTCAAGAAGACCCTCCTCTCGGAGTACGGCAACGTGCGGCGCACCGGGATCTGCGCCATCAACATCGAGACGGGGGACGAGCTCATCGACGTCCAGGTGTGCGACGCGAACAGCGACGTCATCCTGGCCACCCGGAACGGGATGAGCATCCGCTTCCACCAGAGCGACGTGCGCGAGATGGGCCGGGCCACCACCGGCGTCAAGGGGATCGAGCTGGAGGACGGGGACGCGGTGATCGGCATGGTGGTGGTGCGGCGCGACGCGACCCTGCTCTGCGTGAGCGAGAAGGGCTACGGCAAGCGCACCCCGCTGGGCGAGTACCGGGTGCAGAAGCGGGGCGGGAAGGGCATCATCACCTTCAACGTCACCGACAAGACCGGCCACATCGTGGCCATGAAGGAGGTCATCCCCGCGGACGAGCTGATGATGATCACCAAGCACGGGGTGATCATCCGGGTGCCGGTGGACGGCATCCGGGTCATCGGCCGGAACACCCAGGGGGTGCGGGTGATGAACCTCGACCAGGGCGACGCCGTGGTCGACGTGGCCCGGGTGGTGAAGGACGACGAGAGCGAGGGCGCCGGCGCGGCGGACGAGGCGGCGGTGCCCGCGGCCGAGCAGGACTGATCCCGCGGGCGCGTCCGCCCGTCTTGTCAAACCCCGGGCCGGTTCCTAACCTAACCGGTCCCCCTCGGGAGATCCGCCGTGACCGAGACGGCGCTCGCGCAGCCGCCCGTCACCCTCGACGCGATCCGTGACGCCGCGGTCCGCCTGGCGGGGGTCGCGGCCCGCACGCCGCTCCTCGACGCGCCCGCGCTGGGCCGCGCCCTCGGCGTGCGGGTGGCGCTCAAGTGCGAGCAGCTCCAGCCCGTCGGCTCCTTCAAGCTCCGGGGCGCCTACACCGCCCTCGCCCGGCTCCCCGCGGCCGAGCGCCGGCGGGGCGTGGTCACCCAATCGAGCGGGAACCACGGCCAGGCGGTGGCCTACGCCGCCCGACGCCTCGGCATTCGCGCGGTGGTGGTCATGCCCGAGTCGACCCCGGCGGTGAAGGTCGAGGGGGTGCGGCGCCATGGCGGCGAAGTGGTCCTGGCCGGCGCCGTCCGGGGGCCGGAGCAGCTCGCCCGGGCCGAGGCGCTGGTCCGGGCGGAGGGGCTGGTGATGATCCCGCCCTACGACCACCCCGACGTGATGGCGGGGCAGGGAACGATCGGGCTGGAGCTGCTCGAGCAGTGCCCCGAGGTCGAGACGGTCCTGGTCCCGATCAGCGGCGGCGGGCTCCTCGGCGGGATCGCCACGGCGATCGCCGCCCTCAAGCCGTCGGTCCGGGTGGTCGGGGTGGAACCGGCGGGGGC